>CAMBAJ010000045.1 GCA_945864305.1 uncultured Clostridia bacterium
GTGCTGGTGAAGTGCTGGCTCTGAACGTATTCCTTCAACAAATCCTGTGGTACTGGCTGCATAATCTTCGTCTCCTTCGTCTTGAATGTTTGTTCTCATTCTTGACTTAGTCGAAGATTTTCATACTGTCGAGGTTCATCGATTACACAGAATTTTTTGCGGTCTCCGCCAGATCGTATCCAATTGCTGTTGTCGATTTCTCTGAAGTATTCTGTATCTAGCTTCATGGGGCATCTAAAACGGCAAAGCGCGATGATAATTTTTGAGCGGCAGCAAATTTGAAGTATATGTATGGAAACACGCGCTTTATACGTGGTCTTGACTTGTGCTATTCTGCACGCCTGGGACGCACTGGCTAACAAGCGCTGTTTTACCCTGTCTCCATTTGTCGGGTTCAGAGTGAAAGCTTTCCGCAAGCCCCAGGGAAGAGAGCAGTGTCGCTCTACTACCGTTATCTTTTGCCGTTTCAACTAAATTGTAGATTACACCGCAGGATTTTACTCCACCCGATTGTCACTTAGTTCAAGTCCCCTATCCTCCAGATGGTCGATTAAATGCAGCCGCTGCTCCAGCAGCCATTGGTTCTGAAGTGTTGATTGTTGTCAACAAGTAGGCAGAAATTACTCGATCCATAAACAAGTCAAGTGAACAGCGAAGGCAGCTACACCATTCCCGTTATTGCCTGCCATTTCGGCGCCTTATGATGTGGTATCAAGTCTGTATAGTTGTTAAAAAACAATACGGGCAATAAGCAACGGGATATGGGGCCACCACCCGTTTAGCGCAGGAGACTCCTTTTACACCCAAAGTATCTCCTAAGTTCAATGATGGGCTCTAAAGTACAAAAGTATAGACCAGAGAAAGAGTTCTTCTCTGGCCTATACTTTTGTATCTTTTAAAACCAAGAAATATCAGATATCCGCCATCTCTGCACAGCACACCTTGGTTCCGGCAAGGGCAACAGCAAACACGAACCAGAAAATGCACATCACGCGGGGATAGTTCCACAGGTAATCCGCCAGGCCGCAGACCATGGAGCCGCACAGCGCCGCGGCGGCCGCGCAGGTAATGGTCCGCGCGGCGGAGTCCGTGCAATGGCGGACCGTGTGGGCAGACCGCTTGATATTCCACAGCATGGAGCCCACGAAGCCCACCACGCCCAGCAGGCCCGCTTCGATCCACACCTCCAGATAGAAGTTGTGGGCATGGACAAAGGGCGCCTCACCGTGATACAGATTGTACTCCTTGATGTAGGCCTGTGTCGCGGCCGTGCCCAAGCCGGCGCCGGATATGGGAGATTTTTTAATGACCTCCAGAGCCGCCTGGTACAGGGGTATCCGGCTGGAAGTGGAGGAATCCGCGGGATTGGCGATGGTCAGGATGCGGTTCCAGATGGTGGTGGGCAACAGCGGAATGCACAGCACGCACAGCACCGCGAAAACGGGGATCAGCTTTGGCTTCCACAAGAACACCATGACCACCATGGCGCAGGCGATGCCCACCCAGCTGGCCCGGGAATAAGTCATGCCCAATGCCGCCACGCCCACGACAAACACGCCGCAGGCCACCAGCCTGCTGATGGAATGACGGGAGCAAAGAATCAGCGTCAAGACCAGCGGCAGCAGCAAAATCAGGACCTCGGCAAAGGTGTTGGGGTTGTCGAAGAAGGACTCCACACGGCCAGGCATACCGGCGTTGACCGTCATATCCACATAGGACTCGTTGACCTCCACGCCCTGAATGCGCTGATACACGCCGTACAGAGACGACACCAGCACGCAGACGCCGCCGCCCGCCGCCAGGCGTTTCAGCTCCTCCGTGCACTGGACGGCGCTGACCGTCACCAGTACACAGAGAGCGGCAGAGATATGGTAGAACAAGAACCGCATGGAGAGGGACGGCGCATAGGAAAAGGCCACCGCCAGAAACATGGAGGCAAACAGAACCAGAGGATAGAACCCAATATTGCGCAGGTCCAACCGGTAGTCCTCCCGGTGCATGGCGCCGGCATAAAAAAGCACCAGCAGCAGCGTGAAGCCCATCAGGCTGTAGGCGTTGTTCCAGTGGGAGAACGGGATGATCCACAGCAGCATGATAAGCCAGGACTGGGCAATGGCCGTCTCGTCGCCCATGGCGAAGGCCAGACGGGCAAACACGCTGTCCTCAAAGGTCACGGACAGAGCGCCATACAGCTTGTGCAGCAGCCAGCCGGGCAGATTCACCAGAAAAGTCAGCAGCCGGCACAGGCCGCTCTCCGGCCAGGCCCGGGCCACAACGCCCTCCCGGCACAGCGGCTTCAGAATCCGGCTCTCATCGATCTGCCGGTTGCACCAGCCACCCAGCCGCGCCATGATTTGGTGAAGAGTGCTGTCCCCGTAAATCGCGCACAGCGTCAGCCACAGATGATACAGATAACTTTCGCGCAGAAGCGTCATGAGAGAATCCTCGTTTCGTCAGATACGGTTTTTCAGGCGGTACAGCTGGGTCAGGGTAAAGAAATGCTTTCCCTTCACCAGATTGGCCACCATCTGCTTATTGGGTGTCATCCCCATGGGGGTGATCTCAGCGATGGCCTTCGCCATGTCCGGACGGCGGCAGAGCTCCTCCACCGCCTTTTGCTTTTTACGGACGGAGGCCTCATTGCCGGCGGCATACTCGTTGCCAATGGCGATCAGCAGGCCCGCCCAGTTGGTGTTCTCCCGCCACTGGGGCCGGGCGTCCTCCAGCTTGTACTTCTTCACCAGGGCCTCCTTCCGCTCCATGAAGCGGCCGAAAACCTGCAGGAAGTTCTTCATGTACTTGTGGGTGGCGGAGGAGGGATTCAGGAAATAGCGGTACAGCGGCTGCTCTGTCACAGCCAGCTTGTGGGCATTGCAGAAGTATTCCATCAGGAACAGCTCGTCCTCCAGATAGGCGCCCTCAAAGGTGATATGGGCGGAGCGGATGATGCTGGCGGAGAACAGATACCGCCAGATAAAGCCGTTGAACACCGGCACAGTCAGCCGGTCGCCCAGCAGGGGATACACGATGCCCTCTCGAATGCCCTGCTCGTCGTACACGCCCGCGGGCAGCAGCTTTTCCGCGAATTTCTTTCCGTCCGCGGTCAGGTTCAGATGGGCGCAGCCCACAGTGTCCGCCCCGCTCTGCTCCCGCAGGCTCCACAGCGTCTCCAGCGCCCGGAACTCAAAGCGGTCGTCCACATCCAGGAACGCGATATAGTCGCCCTTGGCCTCCCGGAGCCCCAGATTCCGGGCCTCGCTGACGCCGGTGTTCTTCTTTCTATGGAACACCCGGATGCGGTCGTCCTCCGCCGCGCAGGCGTCGCAGATCGCGGGAGAGCCGTCAGTGCAGCCGTCGTCCACCAGGAGCAGCTCCCAGTCGGAAAAGGTCTGCTTCGTCACGCTCTCCACGCACTTTTTCACATATTTTTCCGCCTGATAGACGGGTACGATCACGGAAATACTGGGCATCAAACCACTCCTCATCAAAGATTCGGTATGTTTGATTGTACCGCATTCCGGCTATCAGGTCAAGGCGGGCCCAGTAAAATCCCACAGGCGGATCGCCTGTGGGATTTTACTGACCGTCAACCCATCAGCGAGGATGACTGCAGATGCGCCACCCGGGCCTGCAGCTCGTCCAGCGTGCCGATGTTCCCATCCTCTCGCCGCAGGGTGGTCTGCATCTCCGGCGACAGGGTCTGGAAATACTCATAGGCCGACAGATCCTGGTCCAGCAGGTCCGTCAGGCAGAGATAGTTTTGAAAGGACTCTCTCACGGTTTCCTCACCTCCACCGCTAGTGTGTCCGGCAGTCTGCTGGTCCATGTGCGAAAAAGCGGGGATTCCGATGAATTCGGTCATATACCGGGAGATGCGGTTTTGCAGGCTGGAAACTGTCCACATGAAAAAGAAGCCCGCAAGCGGACTTCTTTTTCATGTGTGGCAATAGAAAGATCGTTCCCTTTGGACAGGTGTATCTGCTTCCCTGTCCATACTTCTTTTATACACTTTTTTTCATAAAGATGGGGTAAAGCCCCCTCGTTTCCATGTGAAGATTTCGACAAAAAGGCGCTGCTTTTTTACAAGCAGCGCCCTTTCCGTTTCCGTTATTCCGCCACGGCGGCCTTCAGGGCCTCCACGCGGTCGGTCTTTTCCCAGGAGACGCCCAGGTCCTCCCGGCCCATATGGCCGTAAGCCGCCAGCTGGCGGTAGATGGGCTTGCGCAGGTCCAGGTCCCGGATGATGGCGGTGGGACGCAGGTCAAAGACCTTGCGGACAGCCGCCTCCAGCTTGTCATCGCCCACGGTGCCGGTACCAAAGGTGTCCACCAGGATGCTGACGGGCTGGGCCACGCCGATGGCATAGGCCAGCTCCACCTGGCAGCGGCGGGCAAGACCGGCGGCCACGATGTTCTTGGCCACCCAGCGGGCAGCGTAGGCCGCGGAGCGGTCCACCTTGGTGGGGTCCTTGCCGGAGAAGCAGCCGCCGCCGTGGGGGGCGCTGCCGCCGTAGGTGTCCACGATGATCTTCCGGCCGGTCAGGCCCGCATCCGCCGCGGGACCGCCCTTGACGAAGCGGCCGGTGGGATTGACATAGTACTTGGTGTTCTCATCCAGCATGTTGGCGGGGATGACCACCCGGATGACCTGCTCGATCATGTCCTGGCGGATCTGCTCCAGGGTGACGTCAGGGTTGTGCTGGGTGGAGATGACCACGGTGTCCACCCGGACAGGGCGGTTGTCCTCGTCATACTCCACCGTGACCTGGCTCTTGCCGTCAGGCCGCATGTAGGGCACCAGGCCGGTCTTGCGGACCAAGGTCATCTGCTTGCACAGCTTCTGGGCCAGAGACAGGGGCAGGGGCATCAGCTCGGGGGTCTCGTCGCAGGCGTAGCCGAACATCATGCCCTGGTCGCCAGCGCCCTCGCCCAGCTGGGCGTCGCCGCTCTTGTCCTCCAGGGACTTATTGACGCCCATGGCGATGTCGGGAGACTGCTCGTCGATGGAAGTGATGACGCCGCAGGTGTCGCAGTCGAAGCCGTACTTGCCGCGGTCATAGCCGATGTCCCGGACCACATCCCGGGCGATCTTGTCGATGTCCACATAGCTGCTGGTGGTGATCTCACCCATGACGTGGATCAAGCCGGTGCAGGCCGTGGTCTCACAGGCTACACGGCCCATAGGGTCCTGGGCCAGGATGGCGTCCAGAACGGCGTCGGAAATCTGGTCGCAGATCTTGTCGGGATGACCTTCGGTCACGGATTCAGAGGTAAAAAGATAATGTCTTGCCATATATGTACTCCTTCTGTTCTTCCCTCTCAAGACGCGAAAAAAACTGCGCGTTTCGACGACGAAACGCGCAGAAAAACAGTCTTTCCTCGCTCCTCATCTGTCGGTATCCGCCGGATTTGGCACCTTACAAAGCAGGTTGCCGTGGTTTCACTGGGCCGTTCCCTCCGCCACTCTTGATAAGGGATGTTGAATTGTTGTTACTATCTTAGCAGGTTTTCCGTGATTGTCAATATACATCACGGTCTTTTTGTTGGAAAACCGGCCAGAATTCCGGAAAATTGCCGTATTCCGTCAACGTTCAAAAAATATACATGACTTTCGTGCTGGAAGCGGGTATAATGTTTTTGTTATTTCATTCCAAACATGCTGGAGGGTTTACTTTGAGAAAGCTCAACGCCGCGGTGGACCGGTTCGCCTACAACCATCCCCGCTTCGGTATCCCCAATCTGATGAAATTCATCGTGCTGGGGAACACCATCGTCTACATGCTGTCTGTATTTGCCGGGTACAGCGCCGTTAGCTTCCTGGCCTTCAACTGGGAGGCCATCAAGGCCGGTGAGCTCTGGCGGCTGGTGACGTTTATCTTCATGCCCGGCTACTACTCCCTGCGGGACGCCATCTGGCTGCTGCTGTTTTTGTATTTCTATTATATGATCGGCACCACGCTGGAGCGGGAGTGGGGCACGCCGAAATTCAACCTGTACTATTTCTCCGGCGTCGTATTGACGGTCCTGGTGGGCATTCTCTCCGCCCTGATCTCCGGGCAGAACGTCTGGATCTCCGGCACCAGTTATGTCAATCTCTCCATGTTCTTCGCTTTTGCCATGCTGTACCCCGAGACCCGGTTCCTGCTCTTCTACATCATCCCGGTGAAGGTCAAGTGGCTGGCGCTGATCGACGCGGTGTTCTTCGCCCTGTCCGTGCTGTCCAGTCTGATCCGTCTGGACCTGGCGGGGGCCCTGCTACCCATCATCGCCCTGCTGAACTTCTTCGTGTTCTTCTGGACCAACATCGCCGACGAGATCGCCTACCGCCGGGGCCGCGCCCGGCACCAGACCTCTCACCAGACCATTCACTTCAAATCCGCTGTCCGGCAGCAGCGGAAAAAGGAGGCGGAGCAGGGCTACCGCCACAAGTGCGCCGTCTGCGGCCGCACCGACACAGAGTATCCGGACCTAGAGTTCCGGTACTGCTCCCGGTGTGCCGGCTACCACTGTTTCTGTCAGGACCACATTTTCAATCACGTGCACTTTACAGAGTGACGAACATCCCGCCCGGGCTCCCGGGCGGGATGTTTTTTTCGCTCAGTCTCCGCGCTCCGGCAGAGACATACTGTACACATAGTTTCCGCCCACCAGCTTGCCGTACTGGAAGCGGTAGCTGGCGGATTCAAACAGGATATACAGCTTCCCGTTATGGAACATGGGCTCCTCCGCCTTAGGCGGCAGGGGTAGGATATCCGTCCCGGCGGCGCTGTCCACATAGAACAGCGGCACCGGATGGCTTTTGTCCCAGAAGCAGATGCCCCGGCGGCCCTCCGCCACTGTCCGCACGTCATACAGGTACAGCTGGGAGGCGCCGAAAGAGCTGGACGCGGACAGGATCACCCGGCCGTCGCTGGACAGGCACAGCCCCTGGATGCGCTCCGGCAGGGAAACGGCGGCCTCCGGCACCTCCCGCACACCCAGGAGCGCTGTTTCATCCAGCGGAAACACCCAGGCCAGCGCCGTGTTCCGGTTCCCGGCCGGCGTGGTCATCCGGTGGGAATCCGCGGTGGTGTAGCGCTCACCGTAGGCGTACTCCCCCACCACCAGCATACCGTCCGTCAGGCAGCAGAAGGAGGCCCGGTTGCCGGTGGAAAAGCTCCCCAGCACCTCCGCCTCCGAGCGCTCCGGGTCCATGAGCGTCTCCGTGGAGAGGACGTAGCACTGGCCACCGCCCACCAGGTAGGTAAAGGTGTCCCCCACCGCGATGCCGCCGGCGTGGCAGGCCAGCACGCCGCCGTCCTCCAGGCGGACGCGCATGCCGTTGGTGGTGCCATCCGGTGCCACCCAGTAGATACGGGAGGTACCGGAGTCCGCCCGGTAGCCGCTGATCAGATAACCTTCTCCACAGGCGTCAATGCCCTGGGGCACAAAGTCCCCGTTCAGCCCCGGGACCCAGAACGCCTTATCCGCCGTACTGTAAAACTCCCGGAAATACAGGAGGAACAGCACCTGAAAGCCGATAACCACGCCCAAAAGGCCCAGCAGCAGGCGAGACAGCCATTTTCGTTTCACGCCATATTCCTCCCTTCAATCTGTTTCTCTTTATTCTACCGCGTTTTTCTCCTAATCGCCGCAGTTTCTTTTCGTCTGTTTCGACAAAATTGCTATTTGCTCTAGTCCCTTTTCACAAGCTCTCATCAAAGCCCACCTATTTTTTCGTGCATTTCTCTTTCTTCCGTCCGCCGGATGCGGTATACTACACCCAGAACAGAAGCCTATTGGCGGAACGGAGGAGCCCTATGGAACAGGAGCGGACGCTGTACATTCGGATGGCGGAGGCTTTTCGTGAACATACCTTTTTGCAGAAGCTGAGCATGACCCAGTCCGACGTGGACCGGCACTTCGGCGGCGTTATCTGGAACCGCCTTCTGTCGCCCCTGATGCCCATGGAGGCCCGCCTCTCCTGCTCCCAGGCGCTGGAGGCCTTTCGCCCCCTGCTGGCGGAACTGGCCCCGACACCCGCCGAGGGCTGGCTGAAATACGCCTACCAGGTGGCGGTCTCCCTGCTGTATCCCCAGATGGACCATGCCCACATCTCCGCCCAGCGGGACGCCGCGCTGTGTTTTCTGCAGTTTTTGCAGGAACTATTCAACGAGGAACGGCGAGTTCTCCCCTTCGACCCCTGGCTGGACTTTGCTTTCTGCACGGAGGAGGAGCTGGCCGACAGCGGCGTGGCCGACGAGTACCGGCAATTCCTGCGCCGCTTTCAGGGGGAATACATCTATGAGCTGCTGCGGCTGGGCCGGGAGGTGACGCCCTTCCGGACACTGGAGCACATCGCCGGCGTCCACCACGTGGCCATGAGCGTCTCCCGGGCCTTCAAAGCCGGTGGCGGGCTCATCGACCTAGGGCTGATGTCCGGCGCCGCCGCGGGCCACGACCTGGGCAAATTCGGCTGCAAACCCGGTGAGCGTGTCCCCTATCTGCACTATTTCTACACAGACCAGTGGTTCTCCTGGCGGGGATTGACCGCCATCGGCAGCATCGCCGCCAACCACTCCGTCTGGGACCTGGAGATTGAGAACCTGTCCTCGGAATCCCTGGTGCTGGTGTACGCGGACTTCCGGGTAAAGCAGTCCCGGGGCGAGGATGGCCAGGAGATCGCCCAGCTCTTCTCCCTGAAAGAGGCCTTTGACGTCATTTTGAACAAGCTGGACAACGTGGACGCGGCCAAGCGCCTGCGCTATCAATACGTCTACGACAAGCTGCGGGACTTTGAGGCCTATCTGGAGAGCTTTGGCGTTGACACTACGCTGGAAACCGCCGGCGGGCCGTGCCAGCCCCGGAAGGACGCGGCGCTGATGACCCCGGACGAGGTGGTCCTGGCTCTGCGCCGCACTGCCGTGGACCACAACATCCGCCTGATGCACCGTCTGGGCCGGGAGCGGCTGTTCGTGGGCATTCTGGAGGCCGCACGGGGCGAGAAGGACCCCGCCCGCGTCCGGGCCTATGTGCTGATCTTCGAGGAGTACTTCACCTATTGGAGCGCCGGTCAGAAGGAGCAGACACTGGAGTTTCTCTATGAACTGCTGATGGTGCCCGACGGCGACATCCGCCGTCAGGCCGCCGCCCTGATGGGCCGTATTCTGGCCGGGTTCCACTCCGGCTATAAAAAGGAGCTGCCGGCGGGCACGACACCCAGTCCCCAGGAACAGCGGCCCTTTGAGCTGTGGGCGGAGTATCTGGAAAAGCTGATCCACCCGGACCACCGTCTGACACCCCGGCAGATCAGTATGATCCGCTATCAGGCTAAGACTGTGGTGGACGCCCTGCTGGGCAGCTGCTCCGACGCCGACGCCCCCCGCTTTGCCGACCAGCTGTTCCTCCACTATCAGGACCCCCACGCCGTGGAGGCGGATACCGCCTTCGCCCTGCTGGACACCGCTTTGAACGTCCCCATGGGGCGGGTCTCCCCGGAAAATCTCACAAGACTCATCCAGTTTGCCGCCTGGTGGCTGACCAGCGGCGACGAACCCCAGAAGGCTGCGGCCATGCGGCTGTTCCGCCGTCTGCTCTCCTCCCTGGCCCCGGGCAGTCCGGAGCTGTCCTTCGTTACCCACGTGATGGATGACATGACCTCCGAGTCCTCGATCCCCCTGCTGTTTCTCCAGGCCCAGCTGGGCGGAAAGCTGGGTCTGGACGCCTCCGTGCACTGGGCGATTCTGAACCAGTTGGAGGCCGTGAGCCGTGTCTTTCTGGACAATCTGAAAACCGCCACGCCCTGGGTTTTGAAGGCCGTGGGCGTGGAGTACCTCTTGAATCAGGTGGAGCAGGGCAACCACGCCAACGTGCTCCACATCGCCACCCACTTTTCCAATCTCATCAAGGTCAGTGAAAATGTAATCGTCCGCCGGATGGCCGGCGCCGCCTTGCTGTCCATCGCGCCGGTGCTGTCCCCGGACCACCGCAATGAAATTGCGGTGGAGCTGTCCAAGGCCCTGGAAACCGGTCAGGCGGAGATCTCCCAGTACATTCCCGAATACCTGGGCCGCTTTGCCCTGTGGCTGACACCCCGGGAGCTGGATGAGCTGCTGGACCAGATGCTGACGCTGCTCTCCTTCCCCAACACCGGCGTGGCTGCCGCCGCCCTGTCTACCGTCGGCTCCATGCTGGAGCACTACGCCGTCTACGGTGGCCGCTTCGGCGAGGACGGGGCCGTTCTGGACGCCCGGCGCCGCCGGATGGCGGGGCTTTTGCTCAAGGGCCTGTCCTCCTACCGGGAGCAGGTACGGCAGGAGTGCCTGCACATCCTGGGTCGTCTCTTTTCCTCCCAGGCCCTGGCCTATGAGGACAAGACGGACCTGTTCACCCTGATGGCGAAGAAGATTCTCTTCCTTATCGGCGAACAGGAGGAGCAGGAGCTGACCTTCTTCTACACCGCCGCCGCCCTGTCCCACATCTACCGGTTCATCATCCACCACCACATTGAAAGCGGCCCCTTCCGGTTCGAGACCCGGGACAAGGTGGCCTTCTTTCCCGGCACCTTCGACCCCTTCTCCCTCAGCCACAAGGGCATCGTCCAGGCCATCCGGGACCTGGGCTTTGAGGTGTATCTGGCCATCGACGAGTTCTCCTGGTCCAAAAAGGCCCAGCCGTCCCTGATCCGGCGCCAGATCGTCAGCATGTCCGTGGCGGATGAATTCGGTGTCTACCTCTTCCCTCATGACATCCCCGTGAACCTTGCCACCCCCGCTGACCTGGACCGACTGCGGGAAGTCTTTGCCGGTCGGTCGCTGTATCTGGCCGTAGGCTCCGATGTGGTGGCCAACGCCTCCTCCTACAAGGCGCCGCCCACGGAGGGTTCCGTCCACTACCTGAACCACGTGGTGTTCCGCCGCTCCAGCGACGCGGAGGGCTACGAGATCAGCACAGACCTCAGCGTCATCCGGGGCGATGTCATCCAGCTCCAGCTCCCCACCCATCTGGAGGACATCAGCTCCACCCGCATCCGGGAGAACATCGACCTGGGACGGGATATCTCCAACCTCATCGACCCCGTGGTGCAGGATTTCATCTACCAGAACAGCCTGTATCTGCGGGAGCCCCAGTACAAGCAGCTCATCCGGGCCAGCTTTCTGGACTTCTCCCATGTGGAGCATCCGGACCGGGCTCTCTGGGCCCAGCTGCGGGAGGCCATTCCCGAGGACTGGACCCGCATGTCCGAGCCGGATCCCCGGGACGGCGTCTGTGTCCTGCGGGACTCCGGCCCCCGGCCCCGGGTGCTGGGCTTCATGACGCTGCGGACTGTCAACTCCGGTATGCTGTATGACGCGCTGGGCAGTGAGCAGCTGGCCAACTACGTCCGCACACACACTGCGGGACGCATCCGCCTGTTGACGGGCCTGCACATCGTCCGGACGCCCGGCGGCAACTACGATGTGGGGCAGCTCCTGCTGACGGAGGCCCTGTCCCACGCCATGCAGGAGGACTGCGGCTATGCGGTCTGGTGGGCCTCCGCTACCTCTGGACCGACGCTGGACCTTCTGGAGCGGCAGGGCTTTATCCGCGCTAATCTGGAAAGTCCGCGCCCCCTTCTGCTGGTGGATATGCGCTCCCCGGCCGTGCTCCTGCAAAACATCCCCACCACCCTCAAGGAGCCCTTCTCCTCGGACCGCCACGTACTGTCCGCCGTCCGGCAGGCCCACTTCCGGCTCCAGCGGGCCATCTGCGACATGTATCCCGGAACGCTGGTGCTGTCTTTGAACGCAGAGGTCATCTACCACCGCCTGGTCCGGAAAATCACGGACCTGAACGGCGTGCCGCCGGAGCCCACCAAGCCCAGGGTGCTGGGCCCTAAAATGTGCGTGCCCTTCGGCAAGATTCTCCGGGGCAACGCGGTGCCCAACACCGTCACCAAGACCATCCACACCGACAAGGTGTTTGCCTCGGACCTGCGCTCCTTCTCCATCGCTCCTTTCCCCGGCTACGCACCGCTGGAGAGCCAGATTCGCACCATCCGCTCCTTCCGGAGGCCCGTGGTGCTGGTGGACGATCTACTTCACTCCGGCAACCGCATCAAAGCCCTGGACCCCCTGTTCCGGCAGGAGGGGCTGGAGATCGACCGGGTCCTGGTGGGGCTGCTGTCCGGCCGGGGCCGGGACCTGATGACCGCCAAGGGCCGTGATGTGGACTGCGTATATTTCGTCCCCAACATGCGGACTTGGTTCGTGGAATCCACCATCTATCCCTTCATCGGCGGCGATACGGTGGCGGGAGCGGAGGCCTCCGTCCCCGGTCTGACGCCGGCGGTGAATCTGATCCTCCCCTACGCCTTCCCCCGCTTTTACAAAGAGTGCGACCGGGAAGCTGTGTTCCGGTTCTCCCGGACCTGCATTGAAAACAGCCGGGACATCCTGCTGGCACTGGAGAGCTCGTACCGGGAAAAGTACGCCCGGAACCTGACCCTCTCCCGCCTCAGCGAGGCCGTCATTCTGCCCCTGTCCCCGGACAAGGGCGCCGCGCTGCACTACAATCCCAACCTCTCCGCCTCCGTCTGCCTGGACAACGACCTGAAGATGCTGCTGCGGATGCGGGACCTGCTGGAATGAGAGGAACTCCCTTATGAAAAAGCGCCGCGCCGTTTTGCTCCTGGCGCTGGTCCTGCTGGCCGCCGGGCTGGTTTCCCTGTGGAATGCCGCCATGTTTTACAAAGGGCCGGTAACAGATGAAAGTCAGAAATATTCTGTCAATCATTTCAGCCGCCGGGCCTTTGCCGGGCCCTATATCTGGGACGGTGACCCGGACCACATGACCATCGTCATCCCGGAGGAGGCCGGCGGTGTCCCCGTCACCTCCTGGTCTGGGCGGCCTACTATATCCATCGAAAGAGGAAATAACCATGCATTACTATTCTATCGGCAGCGCCCTGGCGGCCTCCCCGCTGCCGGACCTGCCCTTTGAAAAGGCCGCTGACGGCGTCCCCTCCCTGTTTCTGACAGACCGGGACCCCCAGCAGGGCCCCGCTGCCTGGCGGGTAACAGATGCCCGGCATCTGACCGCCGAAGCTGTGGATGTCTCCTGGCTGGACCCTGACCGGATGGGGGCGGCACCGGAGCTGCCGCCGGGTATCTCTGCCGCCATCCAGTCCGGCGGGCTGATGGCCGTCAACTGCCGCCACCCCCGCTGGAGGGACGCCATCGCCTTCTCCTCCCCCAAGTCCGGCAAAAAGCGTGTCCATCTGCTGGCGGTAGGAGACGTGGGCGGCACGCTGCTGACCGCCCTGAAGCTGTTGGGTGGGGACTGCATTGAGGCCATCGGCATCTGCGACCTGAACGAAAACACCGTGGCTCGTTGGACTGACGAGATGGGCCAGATCGCCTGGCCGGGGGACTATGACGCTCTGCCGGAGGTAGAGCCGGTTGCCCCGGAGCACCTCTTCGAGTGCGATGTATTCATCTTTGCCGCCACCAAGGCCATCCCTCCGGTGGGCAGCGGCGTCCGGGATGTGCGGATGGCCCAGTTCGACGCCAACCGTCCTCTGGTGGAGTCCTTCGCCCGGCAGGCCCGGGCCGCCGGATTCTCCGGGCTGTTCATCGTGCTCAGCGACCCTGTGGACCCGCTGTGCAGGGCCGTCTGGCTGGCCTCCAACCAGGGGCCGGACGGCCAGTGGGACGGCCTGGGGCTGCTGCCGGAGCAGGTGCAGGGCTTCGGCCTGGGCGTCATGAATGCCCGGGCGGCGTATTTTGCCAAGCGGGACCCCCGGTTTGCCAGCTTCCTCACGGAAGGCCGGGCCTTTGGTCCCCACGGGCAGGGGCTGGTTGTTGCCAACTCCATTGAGCACTACGACGACGCCCTGTCCCGGGAACTGACGGAGCTGGTGACCACCGCCAACCTCCGCATCCGTGACCTGGGCTTCAAGCCCTACGTGGCCCCCGCCGTGTCCTCTGGCGCCATGCAGCTGCTGCTGACGCTGCGGGGAGGCTGGCACTGTTCCTCCGTGTGTCTGGGAAACGTGTGGTTCGGTGTGCGGAACCGGTTTACCGCCCATGGAGTGGAGTGGGAGACCCTCTCCCTGCCAGGCGCTCTGTTCGGGCGGCTGCGGGAGACGGAGGCGCTTTTAAAAGATATCTATTAACAGGCGGTATCCCCGACGGCTGTGTACCGCCGGTTTTGTCCGGTGCGCTGGTGGGACTTCCGCATAGAACTTGAATGAATGTTGGAGGGAGATGCTGATGATGTCTGAGACGTTAATGGTTATCTGTCCCGGTAACGTCGCGTCGGAGCGCTATATCCTGACTCTGAAAGCCGTCCTGAAGGGTACATCCGCCCGCGTACGGACCTACATGGATGGGCCGCTGGAAAACCGGCGCATCCTGTTTGCCGTGCCGTTGGACGAGAGTGGTGTGAACCACGGCTATTACGATCTGCTGGCATATCTACGCACCCATCCCGGCTGTCTTGATGGCTCCGTGAGCGGTGTGCTGGTGGACGGCCCCGGAGACCTGTACACAAAGGCCGTAGGCCGGGAGCTGGTGCTGGCCGCCAGCCAGGCCGGCTGCACAGTGGTGGGGCGTCCCCTGGTGGAGGGCACCGGGGACCTACGGAACTTCACCGTCCAGGCAAAAAATGCCGGCTGCGATCTGCCGGAGGCCTACCGTCTGGCCGCCTCCGACCTGGTCCGGCGGGTACTGGACTTCACCCCGTCCCGGCACCAGCGGCCCATGCTGCTGGTGCTCCACGCCTCCAACCACAAAACCTCCAACACACTGGCCCTGTGGAGCCGGTGCCGGAAACGGCTGGAAAGGGACTGCGACATCACGGAGATCGGCCTGCGGAACGGTACGCTGGAGGACTGCGCCGGGTGCCCCTACACCATGTGCCTCCACTTCGGTGAAAAAGGCGACTGTTTCTACGGCGGCGTCATGGTCCAGGAGGTGTACCCCGCCATCCGGGAGGCCGACGCGGTGGTGCTGCTGTGCCCCAACTACAACGACGCCCTGTCCGCCAATCTCACGGCGGCCATCAACCGGCTGACGGCCCTGTACCGCACCACGCCCTTTACCGACAAGGCAGTGTTTGCCATTGTGGTATCCGGCTACTCCGGTGGGGACATCGTGGCCAGTCAGGTGGTGTCGGCCCTGAACATGAACAAGGGCTTCTGGCTGCCGGCGAACTTCTGCATGCTGGAGACCGCCAACGACGCGGGCACGGCGGTGGCGCTGCCGGGGATCACGGAACGGCTGGACGCATTTGCGGCGAATATATTACGTCAACTTGTTTAATAGAATTGGCCCCGGACTTTTCGCCCGGGGCCGCAGTTTTATCCAAAATAGGAGGCATTACCTTGTTCGATATCCACGCGGGCTACTTCGCTCCCCGCACTGTCATAACCAATGACCACTGGCCGGGGTGAGGAACAGGTGTCGCTGTCCCACTCGCCGCCATCCCGCAGGAGGAAGTACCGCCGCCCATCCTTTTCCAGAAGCTCCGCCGTGGTCAGGCTGCGGACCTCCCGGCGGTTGAACGTCTGAGCCTCCGCATCCCAGTCCTCAGACTGGAGGCTGACCGTCACTGTCTCAATCGCCGGGGCGTCCACCCGGCCGAAAAAATACCAGACTTTGCCGTCGTCCCTGCTCATATAGGAGCGTCCGGCGTAGAGCGGCGCTTCCCCCGTGCAGTCCAGGGCCACGCTGAAGCCTGCCATCCAGCCGTAAATGCTCAGATATGTACTGCCGAACAGGGTGGTGTCGTCGTTCTCCGTCAGATAGACCAGATGGGTCCGGTGAACCTCCGGCGCCCAATCCCGGGTCACCACAGAGGTGTGTCTGGCGCCTTCCCGTTCCTCCAACTGCCAGATGGCCTGGATGGGCAGCAGCAGGCCAATGTGCATGAAAAATTTCACGCAGAAAATAACTGCCGCCGCGATGGCAATGCGCCGTAGCGCCACCCGCTTCCGGGAGGGCAGCGGTGTCCGCTTCTTCTCTTGCTTCATGGCGCGTCCTCCCCTGTCAGCGGCACCCGGACGGACACATACTCCCCAAAGCGGTCATAGGTCAGCGTCACATAGGTGTCTTCCGGCTCAATATTGATATATTTGGTAGTATAAGCGGCGCCCCAGTTGCTCTTCCCACCGCCGCCAAGGCCCCATTCCGGCGGAGTGCCCCGCTGGTCTGTCAGTTCCACATTCGGCAGCAAAGACCCAGACACGATACCGCCGGGCATGCGGTCATAGGTGCACATGGTCACCTCCGCCACGAGCTGTCCGTCTTTTTTCCCTGTCGCCACCCGGTAGATTCGCAGGATGTCGTTGCCGACGGGCACCCGAATATCCACCGGCCGCCAGTCTCGCTCTGGAAAGCCACTGGAAATCTGGTCCGGGGCAACGCGGGCCTCCAGGCTCCACCAGAGGTAGGACAGAATGCCGATGCCAAACAGCGCCACAATGCACATCACCACGGTCAGTGTCAGGGCTACACGCCCCAGCACCAGCCACCTCAGGGGATATTGCTTATCCAGCTCCCGGCCCACCTCCTCCGGGTCGCCCATGCGCTGCATGGTCCTCTCCTCCGCCAGAGCCTCGTCATAACCCAGGTCCAGCAGGTCGCAGATGTGATCCTCCATGTGGGCGTCAAGCTCCTCCCGGATGGCCGCCCGCTCTTCCGGCGTCACCCGCCGGAGGTTTGCCAGCACCCGGTCCGTATACTCCTGTCTGGTCATATCACGCCATGTTCAGGCCCGGGCTGCTGCGCAGCACGGCGTTGACGGCGCCGGCATAACTCTGCCACGCCTCCGCCTCCGTTCGCAGCATAGCGCCGCCCTTTCGGGTCAGATGGTAGTACTTCCGCATCCGTCCCGTGGGGGCCTCCTGCTGATAGGCCTCCACATAGCCGTTCTTTTCCAGGCCGTGGAGCACGGGATACAGCGTCCCTTCCTTCATCTCGAAGGTGTGGTCAGAACGGCGGGCCAGCTCCACGATCATCTGATAGCCGTACATGTCCTCGCCCGAGAGCAGAGACAGCACCAGCAGCTGGGTGTGCTCGATATTCTGCTTCTTTTTCATAAATGTACCTCCCACGGAAGTTGATACCTAGAGTTTCTATGTCTATTATACATAGCAATTCTAGGTATGTCAAGCAAAAAGCGGCGCGGACCATTCCGGTCCGCGCCCGCCCTCGTTATTCCGCTGTTTCCAGGCCCAAAATCATCCGGCCCTGCTCCCCCAGATGGGGCAGCAGCCGCTCATAGGTCACATGGAACACCTGGGGGCCCGCCGCGTAGCAGGCCAACTCATAGGGAGAGAAAGCCACGGTCATGCCAGTCTCATCAAAGGAAACCGTGTAGCTGTGCCAGTCCTCCAGAATATCCTCGTAATCCGGCCAGAAGTACATCTCTGGCTCTACTTCGGCCTCCTCCGCCGTCTCCCGGGCCTGCCGGACCAGCTCCTCGCTGGTGGCCTGCTGGAACTCACCGCTGCCCGCCAGCTGGTCCGGAGTGAAGAATGTTCCGGTCTCCAGGTCAAAATTCCAGGCCAGCAGACAGGTGTTGGGATGGGCGCCGCCGGTGTTGCTGTAATACTGGGCCGCGATGCTGATCAGGTGGTCGGTCTGGTAGATCTGGCAGGTCAGTTCCAGGGCGTAGGGGTTCCACTCGCCGCCCCACTCCTGCCGCAGAGCCAGGTCTTCCTCCGCGCCCGCCACATATTCCGGGAATTCCTCCGCCGCGGCCCATTTGGCAAATTTTTCGTTGAAGGCATCTGTCACGGACACCGCCTGCTCCTCCGCTTCGTTCAGCGGGGCCGTGATGGCCGTGCCGTCCGGACGACAGGCCGTCAGCACCGGCAGCTGGAAGCGGTAGGACGCCAGCAGGGTGCCGTCCTCTGTCCCGGCCTCATCCGCCCAGACGCCCGTGGTCACAGTGTATGTGATGGCCTCCGGTTCAGAGACCTGGGCCTGCAGGACGCTGGCGGAGACCGCGGCATCTGCCGCGTCATACGTCACAGGTGCCGCGGAGCAGGCGGGCAGCAGGCTCACCGTCAGCAGCAAAGCGATCAGTGCTATCATAGGGAAGCTCCTTTCCGGCGGTCCCTATACGATCACGGGACCTTCTTTCCAGGCACTGCCGCCGGCGGCGGCAGACAAATCGGGATATGCCAGTGTATACAAATCAGCGGCCTTGGCCTCCAGGGCAAACAGCGCCTGAGCCTCGGGCCCCAGCCGCCGGACATCCGCCGGCTTTGTCAGGATTGGGACGGACGCGGTCTTCCGCATCCGGGCCAACAGGGTCCGTCCAGTGCTATTGGCGGCCAGGGGCCGCAGATACAGGGGAGATGCCGGGCAGTCCTCCGGCGTCAGACCCAGGTAGGCCCACAGCACCATCCGGCGCAGGCGGGCG
Source organism: uncultured Clostridia bacterium (assembly GCA_945864305.1). GTDB lineage: Bacteria > Bacillota > Clostridia > Oscillospirales > Oscillospiraceae > Oscillibacter. The sequence goes on from CAMBAJ010000045.1 coordinate 18,390, forward strand.
TAGGCGTAGCGCTTTGTCTTGGCGGTCTCCAGCACCTCCGCCACGGAGGGGGCGGTGCGGCTGGCGTCATACAGGCGGTTGCACAGGCCCTCCCGCCCTTCGTCCAGACGGGCGAAGTCCGCCTCTGTCATGGTCCGCAGCCGGGCCAGGACGGCCCGCTCGCAAGTCTCCAGAAATACAGGGGCCCGCCCGGCCCCCTCCTCTTCCTCATAGGCCGCCCCCATGGCTGGAACCATCAGGGAAAGGGCCTGTTCCCGCTCTCCCGTCCGCAGCAGGGCGCGGATGGCGGACGCCGACGGATGCTCCTCCTCCCGGGCCTCCCCGTCGTGGGCGGCGCCCTGCCGGGTCACGGTCAGGGGCCGGATGGCGGAACCGTGCCGCAGCAGGCTCTTGCAGTATTCCACGCCAAGGGTGTTGTTAGGGCTCGCCAGCAGCGCGGCATCCTCCGGAGACACCAGCACCGCCGCGGCCCTCTGTCGGGCCGTCGGAAAGCTGACGCCCCGGGACAGCTCTCGCCGCAGGTGCTCTGTCAGGTCCTCCGAGAGCAAAGCGGCGGCCAGACGCGTCAGGGCAGCCCCGTCTCCGCACTCGCTGCCGAAGGCCAGATGGGTCACAAGGCCCGTGGCCATCAGGGCCTGGACGCCGCCGTCGGCGAACCTCTCCGCCGAGGACACCGCCCAGGGCAGGGGCAGCTCCAGCACCAGGTCCGCGCCGCTCTCCACGGCGGCCTTTGCCCGGGCCTGGCGGCGCACCAACGCGAAATCCCCCCGCTGGACGAAGTTCCCGCTCATGACGCAGACCACAGCGGTCTCCGGCCCCAGCAGGCGGCGGACCTCCTCCATCAGATGGACATGGCCGCTATGAAGGGGATTGTACTCTGTTATGATACCTGCAACTTGCACATATTTCACCCCCTAAGCAGTTACAAAAAAGTGACATTTCGGTAAAAATGGTAGTTGTAACCTGAAAAATCTCTGTTATAATTAGAGTGTGATTTTCCGCCCGGTCGCAGCGGAGATTTTCTGTACATTATTTTATATCAATTACGGAGGGCCCGCAAGACCTTCCCCAAAAGAAGAGGAGACGTTAAACATGAACATTCTCGTCATCAACGCCGGCAGTTCTTCCCTGAAGTATCAGCTGCTGAATCCCGAGACCGGTGCTCTGCTGGCCAAGGGCCTGTGCGAGCGCATCGGCATCGACGGCAAGTTCACCTACAAGCCCCAGGTGGAGGGCAAGAAGGTGCTGGACGCCATCGACGTCGCCATGCCCACCCATTCCGAGGCCATCCAGGCCGTGCTGGACGCTCTGGTGGACGCTGAGAACGGCGTCATCGGCTCCATGAAGGAGATCGACGCTGTGGGTCACCGCGTGGTGCACGGCGGCGAGGCCTTCAACAAGTC
>CAMBAJ010000046.1 GCA_945864305.1 uncultured Clostridia bacterium
AATCGGCTAGATATGCAGATTTCCGCAGGTTTTCCGGAACTCATTATATCGGTAAACGATTACCCTGTCAAGCAGAGAGGCAAATTTCCTCCGTCCGGCAGGCGGAGAAATTTCGGTCTTTTTTCCTGTAAATCATCACAAAAAGCGGCACCCTCCGCCGGGAAACGGAGGGTGCCGTTTGATGAAATGGCCGTATTACAGCAGTCCCATCAGATTGAAGCTCAGGATCAGGCCGGAGAACACGATGGAGACGGTGGAGCACAGCTTGATCAGGATGTTCAGGGACGGGCCGGAGGTATCCTTGAAGGGATCGCCCACGGTGTCGCCCACGACAGCCGCCTTGTGCTGCTCGGAGCCCTTGCCGCCGTGGTGGCCGCTCTCGATATACTTCTTGGCGTTGTCCCAGGCGCCGCCGGCGTTAGACATGAACACGGCCATGGCGAAACCGGTGACGGACACGCCGCCCAGCAGGCCCACCACGCCGGTGGGGCCCAGGATCAGGCCGGTGGCGATGGGGACGATGATGGCCAGCAGAGCGGGGGCGACCATCTCATGCAGGGCGCCCTTGGTGCACAGAGCTACGCAGGAAGCGTAGTCGGGGTCGGCCTTGTACTCCATGATGCCGGGGATGCTCTTGAACTGGCGGCGGACTTCCACGACGATGGACTGGGCGGCCTTCTGCACCGCGCTCATGGTGAAGGCGGAGAACACGAAGGTCAGCATGGCGCCGATAAACATACCGACCAGAACGGTGGGGCTGGTCAGGGTGAAGTTCAAAGTCTCGGTGGTGTTCTCCTGGACGATGTTGACGTAGGAGACCAGCAGAGCCAGGGCGGTCAGGGAGGCGGAGCCGATGGCGAAGCCCTTGCCGGTGGCGGCGGTGGTGTTGCCCAGGGAGTCCAGGGCGTCGGTGCGGTCACGGACCGTCTCGGGCAGGCCGCTCATCTCGGCGATGCCGCCGGCGTTGTCGGCCACGGGACCGTAGGCGTCAGTGGCCAGGGTGATGCCCAGGGTGGACAGCATGCCGACGCCGGCGATGCCGATGCCGTACAGGCCCTGGTTAAAGGCCGCGGTGAAGGCACCGGAGCCGTCCACGATGACGGTGGAGCCGCCGGCGGCGAAGTAGCTGATCAGAACCGCCACAGCCACGATCAGGATGGAGGTCATGGTGGACTTCAGGCCCAGGGAAATACCGCCGATGATGATGGTGGCGGAGCCGGTCTCAGACGCAGCAGCCAACTCCTGGGTGGGCTTATAGGTGTCGGAGGTGTAGTACTCGGTGAAATAGCCGATGGCGCAGCCGCCGATCAGGCCGCAGAGGATGGCGATATACACGCCCATGTTGCCCAGGATGAAATAGGTCAGAGGAGCCGCCAGGACAGCAGCCAGGACAGCGGCGGTGTAAGTGCCGGTGCGCAGGCTCTTCAGCAGGGACTCCTGGGTGGCGTCCTCCTTGGTCTTGACCAGGAAGGAGCCGATGATGGAGCAAATGATGCCGCACACGGCCAGGGCCACGGGCAGCAACATGCCGCCCCAGCCGTATCCGCCCACGGCGCCCAGGGCGAAGGTCGCCAGGATGGAGCCGACGTAGGACTCGTACAGGTCGGCGCCCATGCCGGCCACGTCACCCACGTTGTCGCCCACGTTGTCGGCGATGGTGGCAGGGTTGCGGGGGTCATCCTCGGGGATGCCGGCCTCGACCTTGCCCACCAGGTCAGCGCCCACGTCGGCGGCCTTGGTGTAGATGCCGCCGCCCACACGGGCGAACAGCGCCATGAAAGAGGCGCCCATGCCGTTCATGACCATGATGTTGCCCAGCTGGACGGGATCATTGATGCCGAAGGCGTAGCGCAGCAGGAAGAACCACATGGTGATATCCAGCATGCCCAGGCCCACCACGGTGAAGCCCATGACGGAGCCGGAGGAAAAAGCCACCCGCAGGCCCTTGTTCAGGCTCTCAGACGCAGCCTGCGCGGTACGGGCATTGGAGTTGGTGGCGATCTTCATGCCGATGAAACCGGCCAGCATGGAGAAGACACCGCCGGTGACAAAGGCGAAGGGGGTGAACTTGGAGAGCATCTTTCCGCCGGAGGCGAAAGCGATGATCAGCAGTGCGATGAAGACGACGACAAATACTTTGAAGACCGTGGTATACTGCTGCTTCAGGTAGGCGTTTGCGCCAGCCCGAATGGAAGCGGCGATCTTCTGCATCTTTTCGGTTCCCTCAGAATACGTCATGACTTTCTTGGCCTGCGTCACTGCGAACAGGCCGGCGATGATCGCGCCGATGAAACCGATCCAGAACAGGTTTTCCATGTTTTCCACTCCTTATTGGTTTTTGGGGTTTTACAGTGCTCTATTATTCTAGCATACGTGAACGTTTTTTCAAGTAACTTGTTTCGTATTTTTTACGCAAACGTTGTAATTTTTACGTTTTGCCCAAAATTTTGCAGTATGTTATAACATAATGACCTTTTCATCCAGGCAAATTTTCGTAAAATCCCACTTTTTTAACGCAAAAAGTTGCATTTATCAACAAAAAAAGGCCGTCCGGTCAAAATCTGCCGGAAGGCCTTTTTTCATTTCGCAAATTTTGCGTTCAAAAAAGAAGAAGTTTTGCGTTAATTTTGCGTACTAGTACACCAATTGGAATGCAGAGAATACCCAGCGTCCCTCCTCGTACACATAGGGGAAGGCCCAGCATTCCAGTCCTGTGACCGCCGTCTGGTCTTCATCCAGAAGGTCTACCGTCACATCCACGGAATACTCCGTCTCGCTAATCTGCTCAATCTCAATGCTGCTCGCGCCTTTTGCGGAGTCCTTTTCTCTGCCGCCGTCCCGCCGGTACAGTGCTCCGTCGATCTCCCGGTACAATGGCCGGTCCCCACCGGTAGCCAGCAGCTGATCCGCCACTTCATCGGAAAATACGCTCCGCAGATAGATGCGCAGGTCCTCCAGGTCCTGTATCCCGCGGGCGTCCACCCGGTAGTATGCAACGCCATCTACCTCCGTGGCTTCCCCGGTGACCTGCAGCGGAGACAGATCAAACCAGCTGTATGCCGTGACCGCCCTGTCATAGGCCGTCAGGATTTCCTCCTCCGTCAGCGGGCGGGCCTTTTTTTCCACCATCGTGGCCGTCATGTTCTGATCCGTCTCTGCAGCGGCGGATTTTACCTCTGGTTCCGCCGTCTCCATAGCCTGCTGCCGGGTCTGTTCCGGCCCTTCCGCCTTCACAGCGTCTTTCTGGGCTCCACACCCCGTTAAGAGCAGTACCAGGAGCAAAAGCAGGCAAACCTTCTCTCGCATTGTTCTCTCTCCTTTTCCGGACGAGCCTTTCACATTCTCCCAAAATGCGGACAGTTCCGTCAAAAGGGCTCCTCTTTCAATTTCAGCGTATCACATTTATTTCAAAAATGCTACGGCATTTTTTCACTTTTTCGACTTATTTTGTGCTGTTTTTGGGGGGCGCCATTAGGGCAGCCGCCGAACTGAAGCCTTGTCCGCTATTCCTACGGATCATCTATCGCCGCCAGGTCATCCTTCGCCCTTCCCATGGGTTCCCCCAAAAAAGAAAAAGCCCACGCCTCCCGGCGTGGTTTCCTCTTCTCTCTTACCGCTGGCTGAAGTTCCAGGACTCATCCGCAAAAATCAGATCGTCCACATCGTTCAGCACGAGGCTCTTTCTGTGAAACATGCATATTCCTCCTCTCTTGCTTTGATGGCCCTAGTATAGCAGTGCTTCCATTGACTTGCAAGAGCTGTTTTGGATGTTTTATCTACATTTTACATTAATTTTTTGTATATATTGCTTATTTGTGAGTCTGTGGTCGGTCTTGGCATTTATCTCCCTTGTCATCCGCAGCCTTTCACCTCTGGCTCAACTTCTTTGATGCTAAGTGGGGCCTATATGGTAAAATTCCTGAAAACTGCGGAATAATCCCCGGTTTTTTGCGTTTCTTTGTATATTTTTTCTCTCGCCTTGCAAATACTGCTTATGATATAATATGTGGCGTGTCGGTATCGGCACATCTCATATCGTTTTTTCACGTCTTTGACGTGTTTTTGATCTTGCGGCAGGGAGGCCGCTTTTCTATGACAAAACACCCGCGCAGGCGCCGTCCTCTGCGGACGGTTTTCACGTCGCTGCTCGTCCTGGTCCTGGCGGTTCTGTTTGTCCGCTGGGATAATTCTGCTCTGCAGGTCACCCGGTTCGACCCGGTTTTTGCCGACCTGCCGGCGGGCTTTGACGGCTGCCGGATCGTGGTGCTGGGAGACCTGCATACCGCCAGCTTCGGCGAGGGGAGTGCAGAGCTTCTCGACACTGTCCGGGAGCAGGAACCGGATTACATCTTCTTTGTGGGCGACCTGCTGGACGCTCTCCACGAGGTCCCCGCAGATTACGCCGCCCGGACGGCGGAGGGCCTGACGGTCATCGCTCCCACCTACTATGTCACCGGCAACCACGAGTGGGCCATCGGCCATGTTCCGGAACTGAAGGAAACTTTGACCGCCCATGGCGTGACGGTCCTCTCCAACCAATTCATACCCCTGGAGCGGAACGGGGACACCGTCGTGCTGGCAGGCATCGACGACCCCAACGGCTACGCCGACCAGAAATCTCCGGAGACAGTGGCCGCCGAAGTCTATACCGCCTATGGGGACCCCTTCTGGATTCTGCTGGCCCACCGGAACAGCCTCTTTCAGGGGCAGTACAGCCTGCTGGGCGCGGATTTGGTGGTCTCCGGCCACGGCCATGGCGGCCTCGTCCGTCTGCCCTTCACCGACGGGCTGATCTCCACGGAGCGGACCCTGTTTCCCTCCTTCACAGCGGGATTATACGAGGAAAACGGTTCCTGCCTGTTCGTCACCCGGGGCTTGGGCAACTCCGGCTCCACCTTCCGCCTGTTCAACCGGCCGGAGGTGGCGGTGGTGACGCTGCATAAGGGATAAGGGATAGACGAAGCGGAGCGACAGGCTCCTGAAAAGTGTCTGCTGCATACGCATGAGAATCGCTCTGTAAGCCGTTGAAAGGAATTTACTGATTCATGACCGAATTTCACGCAGGACAATTTGATATTGCGGTCATCGGCGCCGGCCACGCAGGCATCGAGGCGGCGCTGGCCGCTTCCCGGCTGGGATTGGAGACCATCGTATTCACCATCAACCTGGACGCCGTGGGCAACATGCCCTGCAACCCCGCCATCGGCGGCACCGGCAAGGGCCATCTGGTCCGGGAACTGGACGCTCTGGGCGGTGAGATGGCGAAGGCCGCCGACGAGTGCTGCATCCAGTACCGCCTTCTGAACAAGGGTAAGGGCCCCGCCGTGTGGAGCCTACGGGCCCAGGCGGACCGCCGGAAGTACCAGGAGCGGATGAAGCACACCTTGGAGCGGCAGGAGCACCTGACCGTCCGCCAGGGTGAGGTGGTGGAGGTCCGCGCGGAAAACGGCGCGGTGTCCGCCGTGGTGCTGGCCACCGGAGCGGTGTTTGACGTGAAGGCCGTCATTCTGGCCACCGGCACCTATCTGGCGGGCCGGACCATCATCGGCGAGTGCGTGGAGGACTCCGGCCCCGACGGGATGCATCCTGCCAGGCGGCTGACGGACTCCCTTCTGAAGCTGGGCCTGCCCCTGCGGCGGTTCAAGACCGGCACCCCGCCCCGGGTCAACGCCCGGTCCGTGGATTTCGACGAGATGGAGGTCCAACCTGGCGACGAGCTGCCGGTGCCCTTCTCCTACTCCACGGCAGAGCAGCCGGAAAACAAGGCCATCTGCTGGCTGACCTGGACCACGGAGGAGACCAAGCGCATCGTCCAGGAAAACCTCAGCCGGGCGCCCATGTACTCCGGTCTGATCGAGGGCATCGGCCCCCGGTACTGCCCCTCCTTTGAGACGAAGATCGTCCGGTTCCCGGACAAGCTCCGCCACCAGCTCTTCGTGGAGCCCATGGGTCTGAACACGGAGGAGCTGTACATCCAGGGCTTCTCCTCCTCCATGCCGGAGGAGGTCCAGCTGCAAATGCTCCACAGCGTGCCGGGACTGCGCCACGCCGTCATGACCCGGCCCGCCTACGCCATCGAATACGACTGCATCGACCCCCTGGCCCTGAACGCCACGCTGGAGGTCAAGGCCGTTCCGGGACTGTACGGCGCGGGACAGTTTAACGGCTCCTCCGGCTACGAGGAGGCCGCCGTCCAGGGCTTTGTGGCCGGCGTCAACGCCGCCCGCAGGCTGCGGGGCGAAAGCGATTTCATTCTCTCCCGGTCGGAGAGCTACATCGGCACCCTCATCGACGATCTGGTGACCAAGGGCACCAACGAGCCCTACCGCATCATGACCTCCCGCAGCGAGTACCGGCTCCTGCTCCGGCAGGACAACGCCGACCAGCGGCTGACCAGGCGGGGCTATGAGATCGGCCTGGTCCCGGAAGAGCGCCTCCGGGCCGTGGAGGAGAAATACCGGCAGGTGGAACAGGAGATCAAACGCCTGACCCACACTGGCGCGTCCCCCTCCCCCCAGCTGTCGGCGTTTCTGGCGGAAAAGGGCACGTCGGATGTGGCCGACGGCTGTCCCCTGATCTCCCTGCTGCGGCGGCCCCAGCTCCACTACGGGGAGCTGGCCCCCTTCGACCCCACCCGGCCGGACCTGTCGGCGGATGTGGCGGAGCAGGTGGAGATCAGCGTAAAATACGAGGGCTACATCCAGCGCCAGCAGAAGCAGGTGGAGGAATTCCGCCGCGTGGAGGGCCACAAGCTGCCCCCCGATCTGGATTACAGCACCATTCAGGGTCTGCGGCTGGAGGCCCGGGAAAAGCTGAACGCCGTCCGGCCTCTGGACCTGGGACAGGCCAGCCGCATCAGCGGCGTGTCCCCGGCGGATGTGACGGCCCTGATGATCTGGCTGGAGCGGTAAAGTCCAGCATGACGTCACCGGAATCTCTGGTGCAGCGCTTTTGCATTGGTACGGATCACCTTGTACTCTGAATCTCTTTTTCGTCTGCCCTCTCCCCGGTTGGGGGAGCTTCATATTCGATACTTGCATTACACAGGAAGGAAAGTAGCCCCATGATCATTGATCTGACCCACACCATCACGCCGGACATGCCCATGTACCCCGGCTCCGCCGCCCCCTCCATGACCCCCACCGGCTCCCTGACCCGCACCGGCTACCGGGAGACCCAGATCACCCTGTCCTCCCACACCGGCACCCACATGGACGCTCCCTCCCACCTGCTGCGGGAGGGCTCCAATCTGGAGGTCCTGCCCGCCTCCCAGTTCTGCGGCCGCGCCGTGGTGCTGGACGTGTCCCATCTGGAGCCCGGCAGCGTCATCACCGCCGACTATTTGAAGGCCCAGAACGGCGTGGTCCGCTCCGCCGACTTCGTCCTGTTCTACACCGGCTGGGAGAAGAAGTGGGGCACCGACGCCTACTACGAGGACGCCTTCCCCGTCCCCGACGAGTGCGCCACCAAGTATCTCGTCTCCTGCGGCCTCAAGGGCGTGGGCACCGACGCTCTCAGCGTGGACACCCTGCGGAACCAGGATTTTCCCGCCCACAAGACCCTGCTCAACGGCGGCCTGGTCATCATCGAGAGCCTGTGCCTGAAGAAGGTGGCGGGCCGGAAGGATTTGATGTTCTTCGCCCTGCCTCTGAAATTTGAAAACGCCGACGGCGCCCCCGTCCGCGCCATCGCGGAATTCCGGGATTTTCCCGATAAGGAGATGGAAAAGGCATGAGAAAATTTCTCGCCATCCTGGTCTGTAAGCTGGGCCGCTTTGTGGGCAAGCTGGTAGGCAAGGGCAGCTCCATGCCCGGCAAGTTCGCCCTGAAAATCTGCCCGGACATTCTGTCCCGGGTCCAGCTGCCGCCCCACATCATTGCCGTCACCGGCTCCAACGGAAAGACCTCCACCGTGGAGATGATCGCCGCCATCCTGCGGGCCGACGGCAAGAACGTGGTGTACAACGAAGAGGGCTCCAACCAGATCGAGGGCGTCACCACCCTGGTGCTGACCCACGCCACCATGGGCGGTCGGGTCAGGGCCGACGTGCTGCTCATCGAGTCCGACGAGCGCTACGCCGCCCACAGCTTCAAGTTCTTCCACCCCACGGAGTTCGTGGTGTCCAACCTGTACCGGGACCAGCTGACCCGGAACGGCCACCCCGAGTGGGTCTACGACGCCATTCTGCCCGCCATCCATCCCGAGACGGAGCTGATCCTGAACGCCGACGACCCCCTGTCCAGCTGTTTTGCAAATGGACACGACAAGGTCAAGTGGTTTGGCCTGGACAAGTGCTCCATCTCCACGGACAAGCCCACCGGCGTGTACCACGACGGCGCCTACTGCCCGGTGTGCAAGGCCCCCATGGAGTACGACTACGTCCACTACAACCACATTGGTGCCTACCGCTGCACGAAATGCGGCCACGCCAAGCCCGCCACGGACTATACCGCGACTAGCGTGGACCTGGAGAACGGCACGCTGACCATTGACGGCAGCGTGACCATCCAGCTGGCCTTCCGCAGTATTTATAATGTATACAACATTCTGGCGGCCTACGCCGCCTGTCGGGAGTGCGGCGTGGCGCCGGAGACCGCCGCCGGGGTCATCAACAACTACATCCTGAAAAACGGACGGATGCAGAAGTTCACCCTGGGCGCGCATCACGGCACGTTGCTGACCTCCAAACACGAGAACTCCATCGCCTACGACACGAATCTGCGGTATGTGGCCTCTACCAAAGAGGACTGCGCGGTGCTCATCATCGTGGACGCCGTTTCCCGGAAGTATTTCACCAGCGAGACCAGCTGGCTGTGGGACATCGACTTCGACCAGCTGAACAGGCCCCATGTGAAAAAGATCGTCCTCTCCGGCCAGTACTGCAACGACCTGGCGGAGCGGTTCTCCTTCACCTCCATCTCCCCGGAGGTCTGGTCCGTCCAGCCGGACATCGCCGCCGCTGCGGCGGAGCTGAAGGCCCAGGGCAGCGAGGAGCTGTACGTGGTGACCTGCTTCTCCGACCGGGACAAGCTGCTCTCCCATGTGGAAAAGGAGGCGTGAGGCATGGAACTGAAGATCATCCATTTCTACCCCGATCTGATGAGCCTGTACGGCAGCTACGCCAATGTGGCGGTGCTGAAGCGCCGTCTGGAGCAGATGGGCAATACCGTCACCGTGGAGAACGTGGACTACGGCCAGGACGCCGATCTCGCCGGGGCGGACTTCCTCTTCATGGGCGCCGGCACCGAGCGCAGCCAGAAAGCCGCTCTGGCAGACTTCGCCCGGTTCGGCGGAGCCGTGAAAGCCGCCGCTGAGAGCGGCGTGACCATGCTGTTTGCCGGGACCGCCATGGAGCTGCTGGGCAAATCCATCACCGACGCGGACGGCAAGGTCTACGATGGCATCGGCCTGGCGGAGTTCACCTCCGTCCAGGGCAAGAAGCGGTTCGTGGAGGATGTGTATGGCAGGACGGACCTGTATCCGGAGGCCGTGGTGGGCTTCATGAACAAGTGCTCCACCATCACCGGCGTGGAGACGCCGCTGCTGACCGCCGTGGAGCTGGGCTTCGGCAACGACGGCGAGGGCCGCCCCGAGGGCTTCCACCGGAAGAATGTCTTTGCCTCGGAGCTAACGGGTCCCATTCTGGTGAAGAACCCCCGGCTGCTGGACGCCGTCGTCACCGCCATCTGCGTCCATCGGGGCGAGGCGCTGCCCGCTGAATTTCCCAAGGACCACTGGACCGAGGACGGCTACGCCATCACGGCGCAGCAGCTGGGCCTGCGGTGCGGGAGCAAAAGCTGAAATATCCCTGAAAGTCCTGTGACTGCATACAGTCACAGGACTTCTTGTTTTTTCAGCAGATAAGAAATGTAACGATTTTGTGAAGATTCCGTTTTCCAGGAAAAGTTCGTTGACACAAACCACCCCCGGCGCTATAATGAATGACACTGTGTCATATTTTATGACAAGTTGTCATTTCTAACCAGGAGAGGAGCTGTGAGATGCCCACCAAAACATTCCTGCGTCTGCCTGAGGAAAAGCAGGCCCGGTTCATGGACGCGGCCTGGGCGGAGTTCACCCGTGTCAGCTATGCCGATACATCCATCAGTAATATCGTGAAGGACGCCGGCATTTCCCGGGGCAGCTTTTATCAATACTTTACGGACAAGGACGACCTGTTCTCCTATTTGATGGAAGAGGTCCGCAGGCACTTTACAAGCTCGTATCTCGGGCTGCTGGAGGCGGTCCGGGGGGACCTGTTCCAGGTCCATCTGGCAGCCTATGATCGGTTCGTCCAGCAAAACAGCAATCCGCCCCCTCTGGTGGACCGGGTCATCCGTCTTCTGCGCATTAACCCGGGGCTGGATTTTCAAAAAATCACCATGAAAAATCCGGACACTCTCCTGCTGGAGGACCTGTACAGCCATCTGGATATCTCCCGGTTCCGGAAGAAGGACCCCGCCTTTGTCCAGCAGGTCCTCTCCCTGTCCATCTTCTCCCTGGGCTCTGCCATCATGTACACGCTGGTGCATCCCGAGAGCCGTGACGCCTGCCGGGAGGAGCTGGCGTTCCGCTTGGATATCATTCAACACGGGGCCATGGATCAGTCCGCCCCGGTGAACCCTTAAGGAGGTACATATGAAACAGAGAATCATTGCCCTGCTGCTGGCCCTAGCGCTGACGCTGTCGCTGTGCGCCGTCTCCGCCCTGGCGGAGGAGCAGGGCCAGTCCCAGGCAGGCCCCGAGACAGAGGAGACCGCCGGCGAGCATACCGGCGAGGAAACCGCTGAGGGCGAAGAGGCCCCGGAGGCCGAAGAGGAGGAAGCACCCTCTCTGGCCGGCCCGGACCCGGAGGTCACGGACCTGACGGAGGCGGTGGAGATCATCCCCGACGAGGTGGGCACGCTGAGCTTTGCCAATGTGGAGCGGCGGATGCGGGAGAACAACCTGCAGCTGCTGATCCTGGAGGAGAGCGTGCTGACGCTGGAGGAGATCGACTACGACAAGACCTATGAGGACCTGCGCAAGCAGCTCAACGAGCTGGCCCAGACCCAGTGGATGCTGGTGCTGATGGGCCAGAGCGAATCCGACGCCTACAAGCAGCTGGACAAGGCCTACGACGCCGTCCGGGAGCAGTTCGACGCCATCAAGGACGGCGAGATGCAGCAGGACAACGCCGACACCATCCGCCAGCTGAACAATCTGGAGGATCAGATCGTCATGGCCGGTGAGGCCCTGTATGTGGCCGTGGCGGCGCTGGACATCCAGGAGGACTCCCTGGAGCGGCAGCTGGCCGCTCTGGACCGGACCTGCGAGGAGATGGACCTGCGGTACGAGCTGGGCCAGATCTCCGCCCTGCAGCTGTCCGAGGTCAAGTCCGGTCGCGTCTCTCTGGCCAGCGGGCTGGAGACGCTGCGGATGAACATTCAAAACTACAAATTCCAGCTGGAGATGCTGATCGGCGCCGAGCAAACCGGTGCCATCCAGCTGGGAGAACTGCCTGAGGTCACCGACAAGCAGCTGGAGGCCATGGACCTGGAGAAGGACCTGGAGGCCGCCAAGGAGAAAAGCTATGAGCTCTACGACGCCGCCCAGACACTGGAGGACGCCCGGGACGACTACAAGGAGGCCGGAGATAACTACGGCTACAACGAGTCCAAATATGAGTTTAAAGCCGCCAAACACACCTGGAACGCCGCCCAGTACACCTACAATGACACGGTGCAAAACTACGAGCTGAAATTCCACACCCTGTACAGCCAAGTGAAGGACTACAAGCAGATTCTGGACGCCGCCAAGGTGGCCCTGGCCTGTGAGCAGAGCAGCTACGAGGCCGCGGAGCTGAAATACCAGCAGGGCAACATTTCCAAAAACGCGCTGCTGGACGCCGAGGACGAGCTGCGCACCGCCGAGGAAAAAGTTCGCTCTTCCGCCAATGACCTGTTCTCCTCTTACAACACTTACTGCTGGGCTGTTCAGCACGGCATTTTGAACTGATCGGAGGTTCCTTTCATGAAAAGAAATCGCATTACAGCACTTTTGCTGACTGCCGTCCTGGCGCTGTCCCTGACGGCCTGCGGCGGTAAAGAGACCGTTGAGGAGGTGCCCCCCGCCGGCACCGCCGTCCAGGTGGTGACGGTGACCCAGGGCAGCATCGCAACGGAAAACAAGGTGTCCGGCAAAATCTCGGCGGACAACGAGTCCACCATCATGGTGGCCACTTCCGCCAAGTGCACCGCTGTCTACGCCAACGCGGGCGATGAAGTCAGCGCTGGTGACGTCATCTGCACCCTGGACCTGGGCAGCACGCTGTCCTCCTATAACGCCGCCACCATCAGCTATAACTCTTCTGTTCAGAGCTATCAGGATCAGAAGGCCGTCTTTGACGCCCAGATCAACCTGTATCAGAAGAACGTGGATGATCTAAAGGCTCTGTTTGAGATCGGCGCCGCCTCCCAGGTGGAGATTGACCAGGCGGAGCTGCAGCTCAAGAGCGCCATTGCCACCCGCAACTCCACCCTGTCCCAACTGGAGGCCGGGATGCAGAGTGCTAAGTCCAATGTGGAGCAGCTGTCCACCGCTCTGGAAAACGTGGACTCCAAGGGCAATGTCATCGCCCCTATCTCCGGTACACTGGTGACTATGAACGCCGTGGAGAACAGCTTTGTCTCCACCTCCATGCCCGTGGCCGTCATCGACGGCGCGGACCAGATGAAGGTCGTGGTCTCCGTGTCTGAGACGCTGGTGCCCAAGCTGGCCGCCGGTGACACCGCCGACGTCTATATCAGCTCCATCGACCAGTCCTTCACCGCCACCATCCGATCCATGGAGCGGGCGGCCAACGTGCAGACCAAGCTGTACACCGTCACGCTGGGCATCCCCGCCGATGTGACGGGCCTGCTCTCCGGTATGTTCGCCGACGTGACCTTCCACACGGATGTCTCCGAAAACACCATCGTGGTCCCCACGGAGGCCATCCTCACCAGCAATGACGTTCAGTATGTCTACGTGGTGGAAAACGACACTGCCAGATACGTAGAAGTGACCACCGGCCTCACCGGCAGTGGCGTCACGGAAATCACCTCCGGCCTGACCGCCGGCGAACAGCTGGTGACCGTGGGCCAGGCCTATCTGGCCGACGGCGACCCTGTCCGCATCGTGACGGCGGAGAACACCCAGATTTCCGCAGACACAGCGGAAAATGCCGATGAGCAGGCCCCTGCCGGGGAGGAATAACGGCGGATGAGTACGGCAAGGTTTTGTATCAAACATAAAGTGACCACCCTGCTGGCCGTCATCATGATCGCCATTTTCGGCGTGGTCTTTACCACCCAGCTGCAGATGTCCCTGCTGCCGGATATGGAAGCCCCCATGGCCCTGGTCCTGTGCTACTATAACGGCGCCACCCCCAGCGACATCGAGGAGCTGGTGACCCGCCCCCTGGAGACGGCCATCATGTCCGTCCCCGGCGTGGACTCCGTCTCCTCCACCTCCTCCGACGGCGTCAGCCAGATTCAGATCACCTATGTGGAGGACACGAATCTGGATATCGCCGCCAGCAAGCTGCGGGAGAAGTTCGACATGCTCTCCCTGCCGGACGGCGCCATGGACCCCATCATCGTCAACATGAACATCAGCGACCTGATGCCCACCGCCATGATCGCCCTGATGGGCGACGACCTGGCGGAGCTGCAGGAGCTGGCGGAGGATGTTGTGGTGCCCGCTCTGGAGCGCATCGACGGCGTGGCCTCCGTGTCCATCAACGGCGGCGTGACGGAGCAGATCACCGTGGAGGTAGACCCCACCCGGGCGGCGGGCTTCGGCCTCTCCAACAGCTATATCTCCCAGTTCCTGACGGCGGAGAACCTGCTGTATCCCGGCGGTGACGTGCAGAACGGTTCCAAGACCCTGACGGTCAGTACCGACGCCAAGTTCCAGTCCGTGGAGGACGTGGCCAACATGATTATCTCGCTGCCCACTGGCGGCTCGGTCCGCCTCCGTGAGGTGGCAGACGTGCGGCTGGAGGCCACGGAGTCCGACACCCTGGCCATGATGAACGGCGAGGACTGCGTGCTGCTGCAAGTCTCCAAGCAGTCCGGCGCCAACGAGGAAGAGGTCTCCAACAAGGTGGAAAAGCGGATGGCGTCCCTGGCGGCGGAGAACCGCTCCATCAACTACGCCCTGCCCTATCTGGCGTCCGACTTCATCGACCTGGCCGTCAGCTCCGCGCTGCAGAACATCATTCTGGGCGTGGTGCTGGCCGCCATCGTGGCCTTCCTGTTTCTGCGCCGCTTCGGCGCCACCATGGCCATCGCCGTGTCCATGCCTGTGTGCATTCTGGCGGTGTTCGTGCTGATGAACATCTTTGACCTGACGCTGAACATGATGAGCCTGGGCGGCATCGCCATGGGCGTCGGCATGATCGTGGATAACTCCATCGTGGTGCTGGAGAACATCTACCGCTTCGCGGCGGAGGGCCACGACCGCATGAGCGCCTGTGTGGACGGCACGAAGGAGGTCACGACTTCCGTCATCGCCTCCACCCTCACCACGGTGGCCGTGTTCATCCCCATTGGCCTTTCCGGCGGCATGGCGGGCATGCTGTTCGACGATTTCTGCCTGACCATTGGCTTCCTGATCCTGGGCTCCATGGCTATCGCGCTGACACTGGTTCCTCTTCTTTGCTATATGATGCTGGACGAGAACAAGGTCCGGCAGGATCAGATCAAGAAGGCGGAAAAGAAGCAAAACGCCCTGGTATCCACCGTGGGTGGCTGGATCAGCAAGCTGTATCACCTGTACCTGCGGCTGCTGGACTACTTTGTCCACCATTTGAAGATCGGTATGCTGGTAGCCGTGGGTCTGGTGGTCTTCTTTGTGGGCTGCTGCCTCACCACCAACATGGTGCTGCTGCCCTCCATGGACATGGGGCAGATTTCCATCTCCATCAGCACGCCCATCGGCTCCCAGGTGGACGAGACCACCGCCATTGCCGACCGGGTAGCCGCCATCGCCCAGGAAAATGTGCCGGAGCTGGAGAGCATCTACTATGTCTCTGAGGCGGAATCCGCCTCCGTGGCGTTGATCCTGACGGACAAGAGCGACCGGGACCGCAGCAGCGACGACGTGGCGGACAGCCTGCGGCCTTTGCTGCAGGACATCGCCGGCTGTGAGATCACCATCACGTCCTCCGACATGACCGCTCTGATGAGCGGCGATGAGATCAGTCTGGACATCACCGGCGACGATTATGAAACCCTGACGATGATCGCCGCCGATCTGACCGGGCAGATCAGCGCCCTGGAGGACGCCGTGGATGTCACCAGCTCCGTGGCGGACCAAGTGCCTCAGGTCAAAGTCACCATGAACCGGGAGGCCGCTGCCCAGTACGGTCTGACCGCCGCCCAGGTGGGCGCCGCCGTCCGGGATGAGCTGACAGGCTCCACCGCCACCTCCGTCACCATCAACAATAAGGAGCTGGACGTGGTGGTCAAGGGCGACGGCTCCGCCACCGAGAGTCTGGACGCCCTGCGGTCCATGTCCGTCGCCACCGCCATGGGCGGCTATGTCCCTCTGAGTTCCGTGGCCAACGTGGAAGTGGTACAGGCGCCCCAGACCATTACCCGCAGCAACCAGTCCCGTCAGGTCAGCATCACCGGCTCCACCCTCAGCGGCGATGTCACCGCCATGACAGCCAGCATCAACGCAATTCTGGACAATTACTCCATGCCCGAGGGCTACACCGCCACCATCAGCGGTAGCTACGAGGAGATGATGGAGAGCTTCACCGATCTGCTGCTGGCTCTGGTAGTGGCTCTGGGTCTGGTGTACTTCGTTCTAGCCGCCCAGTTTGAGTCCTTCCTGATGCCGGTCATCATCATGATGATCCTGCCGGTGGCCTTCTCCGGCGCTCTGTTCGCCCTGCCCCTGACGGGCCGGGATCTGTCCATGATCTCCCTGGTGGCCCTCATCATGCTGGCGGGCACCGTGGTCAACAACTCCATCGTGCTGGTGGACTACATCAAGACCCGCCGGGAGATGGGCGAGAGCCGGGAGGATGCCATCCTCCACGCCTGCCCGCTGCGCATCCGGCCCATCATGATGACGACCCTCACCACCGTCCTAGCAATGGTCCCCATGGCCATGGCCATGGGCGACACCCTGGAGATGATGAGCGACATGGGCATCACCATGATCAGCGGCATGATCATCTCCACCATCGTGACCCTGCTGTTCACCCCGGTGTTCTACTCCGTTATCGATGACCTGCCCCGGCATTTCCGCCGCAGGAAGCACACGGATACACCGGAGCCTCCCGCGGATGAAGCGGCTGCGCTTCCTGTCGAAGGCTAAGTTTCCAACAGTTTTCAGAAATAAACACGCCCCGTTCCTCTTTGGGACGGGGCGTGTGCTTTTTCAGGAACTTATTCTGTGTCGCTGAGAATCTCATGGTGCTTATCCACCACGCTGATAAACAGGTCCTCCACATCCGTGGTGCCAGGGTCCTCCTCCACCTCCAGCAGCCAGGGGGAGAGATACGTAGTCTTCAGCAGGTCACCATCACTGGTCGTCACCCGGCAGTAGGGGCTGAAATTCTCGCCGGCAATGTACCAGATGTCTCCTGTTTGGCTGATGCTGCTCATGGTAATGGGCGCCACGCCCATCCGCATCTCCATGGGCTGATAGGATGGCTGGTCCTGATACAGATATTGCCGCCCATACAGCACATCATACTGCAGCAGCTTCAGCTCCGAACGGTAGTCCGTCTGTTCCCGGCAGGTCTGGTGGAAACGGTTCATAAATCCGGTGGTAATACCCAGCCGTTCCAAGACCACGGAAGAGAGTTGATAGGCAGCCAGATTCCCGTCCTGCTTCTCCAGACCGAAGTTGTCCCAGATGACGTATTCGGTCCGGTAGAGGGTTCCGCTCTCCATGTCCTTTGACTTCAGGCCCAGCGAGGGCAGATGGTCGCCGTACAGCACCAGCACGGTCTTCTCCTCCCGGCGGTTCAGGGCCGCGGTCAGGTTCGCCAAGAAGCGGTCCATCTCGTGGACTTGATTGACATAATACTCCACTGCGTAGTGGTACTCCTCATCCGGGCAGGCCTCCACGGTGATATCGGGATGCTCCAGAACCTGCTCCGTGGGGTATTTGCCGTGCCCCTGGACGGAGACGGTGAACACCAGGTCCGGCTGGTCCGGCGTTTCGTCCAGCGCCTTGATGATCTGCCCCGTCAGGACGCTGTCTTTTGCCCAGTTCTGGGGTGTAACCTCTGTTTTCGGCATGTACTCCAGGGAGGTAAAATCGTCGAAGCCCAGGTTAGCGTAGACGACGTTCCGGCTGTAAAACGTGGCGCGGTGATTGTGGATCGCGTGGGTCCCATAGCCGTTTTCCTTCAAATCATAGGCCACAGACTCCACGGTTTTCTTATCCAGTTGGGTCTGATAGGGATACTCACCGGGGCCGAAGAACCGGGTGCTCATACCTGTCAGGACCTCGCACTCCGTATTGGCGGTGCCGGCACCCACCACCGGCACGGTCAGGTAGCCGGAGGAATATTGCTCCGTCAGGGCATTCCAGGTGGGCGCCGCCTCTTCGGACAGTTCCAGGCCTCTGATCTCGTCTGGATCAATAAAGGACTCCAGTTGGACATAGACCACATTGACATCCGTCTGTGGCTCCCCCGCGTCCATGCTATTTTCCTCCACCTTCTGTTCAATCTCCTGCACGGCAAAGGTGCTGTAACCGTCGGGCAGACGGATACCCCGGTTCAGCCAGGTCTGTAAAAAGCAGTAAGAGAAGCCGTAATCCTCATAGGCAAAGGCCAGGTTGGAAAACACATTGGACAACTGCTTGGTGTGAAAGGCCAGTGCCCAGGAGCCGCCCAGCAGGCCGCAGGTGAGCAGCATAGCCAGGATGCCGGTAAGTACCCGCTGGCGGCCAGGGATGGTGTTTCGCGGCCCCTTCCAGAACAGGAGTATCAGTCCTGTCAGCAGGACCACCAGTGCCACGGCCAGCAAAATGATGTATCTGGTGGAGAGATAATTGGGCAGGGTATCGATACCAGTGGTGAACACCGTCATATCCGCCACATTGAAGGGCGTCATGCGG
This sequence comes from uncultured Clostridia bacterium, assembly GCA_945864305.1. Taxonomy (GTDB): domain Bacteria; phylum Bacillota; class Clostridia; order Oscillospirales; family Oscillospiraceae; genus Oscillibacter. The sequence goes on from CAMBAJ010000046.1 coordinate 18,112, forward strand.
TTCAGAAGGATGAAGCCGTTGACGGTGCCTCCCACCAGCCACACCGCTGAGACCAGCGTGCAGTAAAAAGCCCGCCGCCGCAGAAACACGGCAGGCATCAGCGTCGCCAGAATGATCAGCACATCCACCAGCAATGCCAGCGGTCCTCCCGAGGCAAATTTTGTGAAGGCGGAAAGCCCCTCGGTAAAAGCTTTGTGATTAAACAGCTCTATGATCAGTGTGACCAGCGCCGCCAGTAGGGGGAGATACAGGAACACTCTGCGTTCCCGAGGCTGTCCGGCATCCGTGCCACTGGTCAAGTTGGACTTGCGGAACATCATATCATTCCTTTCTTACCCAAGCAGAAACGCGGACTCATGTCCGCGTCTTCTTGGGGACGGAGTGATTATAGTCCTTTCTTTTTGACCATTCTATGAATTTTCGGCAAAATCTTTCGTTGAATTTTACAAAAATTTTCGATTGGGACGAGATTTTGGTGAAAAAAGTGCCTGCGGAGCGATCCGCAGGCACTTTTTAATGGACTTGTTGAGCCGATCAGCCCTCGTACATGGCCTTCAACTTCAGCAGGTGCTGATAACGCTCCATGGCGTTCTTCTCATTACGCTCGAACAGCTCGGTGGCGCGCTCGGGGAACTCGCGGGTCAGACGGCTGTAACGGGCCTCGTTCATCAGGAACTCCTGATAGCCGCCAGCGGGCTCCTTGGAATCCAGGGTGAACTTGGCGCCCTCGGCAGCGGGGTTGAACCGGAACAGGTTCCAGTAACCGCACTCGACGGCCTTCTTCATTTCCTTCTGGCAGTTCATCATGCCGCCCTTGATGCTGTGCATCTCGCAGGGAGCATAGCCGATGATCAGGGAAGGACCGTGATATGCCTCGGCCTCCTTGATGGCCTTCAGGGTCTGAGCGGGGTTGGCACCCATGGCGACCTGAGCCACATAGATGTAGCCGTAAGACATGGCGATCTCAGCCAGGGACTTCTTCTTGATCTCCTTACCGGCAGCCGCGAACTGAGCGACCTGGCCGATGTTGGAGGCCTTGGAAGCCTGTCCGCCGGTGTTGGAGTAGACCTCGGTATCGAAGACGAAGATGTTCACGTCGTTGCCGGAGGCCAGGACGTGGTCCACGCCGCCGAAGCCAATATCGTAAGCCCAGCCGTCGCCGCCGAAGATCCACATAGACTTCTTGCACAGATACTCCTTGTCGGCCAGGATGGTCTTGCTGTACGGGCAGTCGGGATCGGCCTCCAGAGCGGCGACCAGCTTCTCAGTGGCAGCCTTGTTGGCCTCGTAATCCTCCATGGTAGCCAGGTACTCCTCGCAGGCGGCCTTCTTGGCGTCGTTGGTGGTCACGCCAGCCAGCTCCTTGACCTTCTCGGCCAGACGGTTGCGGGTGGCCTGCTGGCCCAGGAACATGCCCAGGCCGTGCTCGGCGTTATCCTCGAACAGGGAGTTGGACCAAGCGGGGCCGTGGCCGGCCTTGTTGGTGCAGTAGGGAGAGGTAGCGGCGGGACCGCCCCAGATGGAGGAGCAGCCGGTGGCGTTGGAGATGTACAT
>CAMBAJ010000047.1 GCA_945864305.1 uncultured Clostridia bacterium
GGCGCGCTCGATGTTGTTCAGGATCATGTCCAGAGCCTGCATGGCGAAGATGTCGCTGAAGGGGTTGGCCTTGTTGGAGGTCCAGCACTCGATGGCGTGGGCCAGGGCGTCCACGCCGGTGGCGGCGGCGATCTTCCGGGGCAGCTTCTTAATCATGACGGCGTCCAGGATGACGTAGTCGGCGATCATGTTGGTGTTCACGATGCCCACCTTCAGCTGCTTCTCAGGCACAGCCACGATGGCGTTGGGAGTGGCTTCGGAGCCGGTGCCGGCGGTGGTGGGGATCATCAGGGTCTTGATGCACTTCTTGGCGCGGCCGGGCTCGTCCAGCAGCTCCTTGATACCGTACTCGTCGGTCATCAGGATGGAGGCCAGCTTGGCGGTGTCCTGCACGCTGCCGCCGCCGACGGCCATGATGAAGTCGGCGCCGTACGCCTTGCACTGGTCCACCAGCTTCTGGGCCTCCATGTAGGTGGGCTCAGCCGGCAGGTCGTCCAGAATGGTATACTCCACGCCGGTCTTCTTGACCTCGGCCATGGGCAGGTCCAGCAGGCCCGCGCCCTCGATGCCCTTGTCGCTGAACACCGCCAGGCGCTTCACGTTATTCTCCGCGAAGATGTCCTGGATCTTCTCCAGAGCATCCTCACCGCTGAATACTGCGTGAGGCATTTTCAAATTGTACTTCGTCAGCATATTTGCTCCTCCTTACTCTTCTTCGGCGCCCACCAGAGAGGCCAGTCTGCAGAACAGGTCCGGCTCTCCGAAGCCACCGGATTTTGAAATGATATAATAAACTTTTCCGTGGTAAACAAAGCTCGTCAGCACCGCGCCGGTGGCCACCTCGCAGACCGGGGTCAGCTCGGCCACGCCCACGGTCCGCATCAGGGCCAGCAGGGTGTCGCCGCCGGTGCACAGGATCGTAGCGTCCAGGCCGCCGTCCAGCACCTTCTGCATCAGGTGGCCCAGCTGGGTGGAGATGCCCACCCGCAGGTCCTCGGTGGTCTTGCCGTGCGCCTTGGCGTAGAGCGTGGTATCGTCACAGCCGTCCGGGTCGTTGACGTCCAGGATGCAGCGCCTGTGGGCCGCCGCCTGGGCCAGCCAGTCTCCCACCGCCGCCGCGCAGTCCTCGGTGTCCAGCCAGGAGGGCTCCAGCTTCTGGACCGGATTCAGGTGGATGTGGGGGAAGCCCGCCTTCGCGGCGGTGCGCATCTGCTCCAGGGTCACCGGATTCACGCTGCCGCAGGCGATGAACAGGGACGGCACCAGCTTCGGGAAGGCCGGGGCCTCGCCGTCCAGCTTCAGGATGGTGGCCAGCGCCGCGGCGAAGCCCGCGCAGCCGGCGGAGAAGCGCAGGCCCTCGGTCCCCAGCTGGAGGCCGATGCGCATCAGGTCCTCGTCGCTCTCGGCGTCGTAGACCTGGATGCCGGACTGGGGCTTTGCGTTCGGCTGCTCCATGCGCTCATGGAGGACCACCGGGGTCTCCACCTGCTCGGCGATGATATCGGGGATGGAGGAGTGGCGGACCGGCTCAAAGGGGTCCTGGCCGAAGACGCTCTCCGCCACAGGCACTTCACTGATGTAGTGGACGCCGCCCCGGGTCACACGGTTCATCTTGGGGAAGGCCGGCAGGAATGCCAGTCTGTCCGTTCCGGCGGCCTCCATGACCGCGGTCAGTTCCGCGCCGATGTTGCCCCGCAGCGCGGAATCCGTCTTTTTATAAATGTAGTTGAAGCCGGCGTCCAAAGCGTCCCGCACCGCGCGGAACACCACGTCGTGTGCTTCTCCGGGAGACAGATGCCGGGTCTCAGCATCCAGAACCAGCACTTGGACATCGTCCTTTGTCTGCTTAAAGTCATAGGCCGGATCCGTCACCACCATAGTCATCGCGCCACGCGTTGCGAACTGAACGCCCGTATCCAAAGCACCGGTAAAGTCATCCGCGATCATTAATAGCTTAACCATTCGCTCTCTCCTCACGTTCATATTTGAAACACCTTTACTGACTTCTCTCCCGCTTCCGTGGATTTGTCAATAATTTAACTCTTTTTTAATCTTGTTGTGTTTATTTTACAAACAAATTCTATCCTTGGCAATCCTTTTTTGGGGTTTTGGCGTTTACTTTTGAAACAGACGTATATTGCAAAAGCCCGTTTTTGTACACTTTGACATGTTATATTTTTCACATAAACATAGTTGTAGAAATGCGCAAAGTGCTTAGCCTCTATCTTAGCAAGAGCTGAACAGCCGGAACAGCCGTGTCAGCCCGTTCCGGGCAATTGATGCGGGCGCCCAATACGGCCGTCTGTTCTACCTGACTCCGCGCATCAACCGCCGCATCCGGCAGAATCATCCGCACATATGCAGGTCCACCGGTCGCCGTTGAATAGGCAGGAAATTTTTGGAATTCGTAAGTCTCCTTCTCTATGATCAAATTGCAGTTCCCGCGCCGTCAAAGATGAGCGTGTCCTCAAACGGTGCATATCCGCGCCCGTCCGTCAGCCCGCGCAGCTTCCCATCGCGTTTCACGCCACCGGTTTCGCCCCCCACCGCTGTGGGTTCGGCTTTCCGCCGGTTCGTCAAGGGGTGCATATGCCCAGGAAATTGCTCTTTCATCATAAGAGAGTGGTGGGATTGTCCGTCTCATTTTGAAACACGTTGAAAAATCGTTGAGTTCTTTTTGTGGATTTGTTATAATTCGTTCATAATTGCTACAACTTAGGGAGGGATTGCTTGTGGATCACCGTATTCGTGTATTGGGCATCGCGCCGTATGAGGGCATGAAAGCCCTGATGGCAAGTCTCGGAGAGGAATACCCGCAAATGGACCTGACCCTGTTCGTCGGCGACCGCGAACAGGGCCTGGAGATCGCGAAGAGCAATTTCCACGGCAACTATGACGCCGTGATCTCCCGCGGCGGCACGGCCAGCATGCTGCGCAAGGACCTGTCTCTTCCTGTTATTGAAATCGAGCTCTCCATGTACGACATTCTCTGCGCGCTGAAGCTGACAGACGGCCTGGACGGCAAAGTCGCCATCATCTCCGCCGCCAATATTGCCGACAGCGCCCAGATGCTCTGCAAGCTGATGAATTACGACATGGACGTCTACACCTACGTCTCCCCCGACACCGTGGAGCCCACGCTGCGGCGGCTCCAGGCGGAGCACTACCAGGCCGTTCTCTGCGACATGGTGGCCAATACCACCGCCAAGCGTCTGGGCCTCAACTCCTTCCTGATCACCTCGTCCATTGAGAGCATCCGCAAGGCTTTTGACCAAGCCGTGCTGCTGTGCCGCAGCCAGGAGCACCTGCGGGACGAGAACCTGTTTTTCCGGGAGCTGATTCAGGGCCAGATCAGTCAGACCGTGGTGTTTGACACCGACGAAAACCTGTTTCTCTCCACTCTGGACACTCCCCAGCCGGAGCTGCTGGACCTGCTGCGGCGCGAGCTGCCGGAGTCCCTGAAAGAGCCGGAGCGGCGCATCACCCGCAACCTTGGCGGCATGCTGTACGCCATCCGGTCCAAGCAAATCGCCTCCGGCAGTCTCTCCTTTATCGCCTTCTTTGTTGACGCCCGCAAGACCCCCCTGTCCCCCAGCCAGGTGGGCATCCGCTTCTCCACCCGTCCGGAGGCGGAGAGCGCCTTTTACAACAGTATTTTCAGCTTTGCCGGCGCCATCGGCGACCTCCAGGACGAGATCACCAAGATCAACCAGAGTACCGCGCCGGTCATGGTCTCCGGCGAGGACGGCACCGGCAAGGAGTCCATGGTCAGCGCCCTGTATCTGCGCAGCGCCCTGCAGAACAACCCTCTGGTCTCCATCAACTGCAGCCTGCTGAACGACAAGAGCTGGGCATTTCTCCTGGAACACCCCAACTCTCCCCTGGCCGACGAGGCCTGCACCCTGTATTTCGCGAACATCGACGTGCTCTCCCCGGAGCGCAGCCGCCAGCTGCTGGCCGTGCTCTCGGAGATGGATGTCTGCCGCCGGAACCGGGTGATCTTCTCCTGCGTCAGCCAGCCCGGAGAGTACATCTCCTCCATCGGCTCCCTGTTTATGGACAAGCTGTGCTGTCTCTCCCTCTATCTTCCGCCGCTGCGGCAGATATCCGAGCGCATTCCCACCCTGGTGAATCTGTCTCTGAGCCATCTGAACGCGGACCTGCCCCGCCGCATCATGGGAGCGGAGCCGGAGGCCATGGCGCTTTTGCAGAGCTTCCAGTGGCCCCATAACTACACCCAGTTCCGCAGGGTCATCGGGGACCTGGCCGTCACCGCCCCCGGTTCCCTCATCACCGCCGACAATGTCCGCCAGATTCTCCGCAAGGAGCGGCATGTGGGCGCCTTCGTCCCCCATGCGGAAAATTCCGCCGTTCCCCTGGACCTGAACCGCACGCTGGACGAAATCAACCAGGATGTGGCGCTCCGGGTTGTGGAAGAGACTGGCGGCAACCAGACCGCCGCCGCCAAGCGCCTGGGCATCAGCCGCACGACGCTGTGGCGGCTGCTTCGGAAATAAGATTTTCCGTCTTCAGGTTATTTCGCGGAAATTTCTTTCCCAAACTTCTCCAATGCCTTTCCCGGCATAAGGCAGGAAATATTGAGGATACTATCTTTTGCCAGACAGACACAGACATATCCATCTAACTGACAAAAGGAGTTTTCGATATGAAGGCAACAGGAATCGTGCGGCGGATCGACGACCTTGGCCGGGTCGTGATTCCCAAGGAGATTCGCCGCACCATGCGGATCCGGGAAGGTGATCCGCTGGAGATCTACACCAGCCGGGATGGAGAAGTCATCTTCAAAAAATACTCCCTGCTGGGCGGAATGGAGGACTTTGCCGGGCAGCTCTGCGAGACCATGAGCCGCTCCACCGGCAGCATCTGCGCCGTCACGGACCGGGACGCGGTCATCGCCGTGGCCGGCGGCGGCAAGCGGGAGCTCCAGGGCAAGCGCATCACGCCGGAGCTGGAGCAGATCATGGAGAGCCGCCGCATCTACCAGTACACCGGTGAAGGCCAGCCCATCCCCGTCTCCGACGGGAGCGACAAGCTGACGGTCAACGTGGCCGCCCCCATTCTGTCGGAGGGCGACTTGCTGGGGCTGGTCCTGTTTGTGGGCACCACCCCAGGCCTGATCACCGGTGACGCGGAATACAAGTTGGCTCAGACCATTGCCGCCTTTCTGGGGCGGCACATGGAGAGCTGAGCGCACAGGTACAGAAGGGGTCTCCGGTCCGTCAGGGACCGGAGGCCCTTTGTGCTTGCAGGAAATAGTCTCAAAGGAGCCAAAAGCTGTAAATTTTCTGTGACAGAGTTGCATTTTTTGTTTTTAATGGTATGATACCCTCAGCGGGCAAAGGGCAACACGCCTGCCAGCAGCTAAAATCAACGCTGGCGACGTCATCGTCCTCGGTGGGCGTCAGCCCACCTTCGTCCTCTTTCTTGCCTGCGCCGGTTTTATCTCGCTGGCAGGTCCTGCGGAGTTTTTCAGGAGCAGATTTGGTGGCTGGCAAGGCAGACGAGGCAGCCGGGCTGCCGCCCGGCAACGAGGATAACGCCGCCAGCTGCCTAAGATGCCCTGAAAAACCGTATTGCCCCTTGTCCACTGAGGGTATGTTCTGGTCTAGAAATTTGAAGCAAAGGACTTGATAGTATGACGAAAATCGACATTGTCTCCGGCTTTTTGGGCGCCGGCAAGACCACTCTGATCAAAAAACTGCTGGCCGAGGCCTTCCCCGGCGAGAAGCTGGTGCTGATTGAGAACGAATTCGGCGAGATCAGCATTGACGGCGGCTTCCTGAAGGAATCCGGCGTCCAGATCTCCGAGATGTCCTCCGGCTGCATCTGCTGCTCCCTGGTGGGCGACTTCAACAGGGCCCTGAAGGACGTGGAGGCCCAGTTCCACCCCGACCGCATCCTCATTGAGCCCTCCGGCGTGGGCAAGCTCAGCGACGTCATCGTGGCCGTGGAGAACACCGTGGCCGATGTCCCTGAGATGAAGCTGAACAGCTTCGTCACCGTGGCCGACGCCACCAAGGTGAAGGTCTACATGAAGAACTTCGGCGAGTTCTACAACAACCAGATCGAATCCGCCGGCACCATCATCCTCTCCCGGACCCAGAAGCTGAGCCAGGAGAAGCTGGAGGCCGCCGTGGCCATGCTCCGGGAGAAGAACCCCGACGCCGCCATCCTGACCACACCCTGGGACCAGCTGGCGGGCCCGGTCATCCTCTCCGCCATTGAGAAGGTGTCCCTGGCCGACGAGTTACTGGAGAAGATGCGGGCCGAGCACGAGGCCGAGGAGGCTGAGCACACTCATCACCATCACGACCACGACGGCCACGAACACCATCACGACCATGATGACGACGAGGACGAACATCACCACCATCATGACCACGACCACGAGGAGCATGATCACCACCACGACCACGATCACGAGTGCGACGATCCCAACTGCTCCTGCCACCATCACCATCACCACGCCGATGAGGTCTTCACCAGCTGGGGCAAGGAGACGCCCAAGCCCTTCACCCAGGCCGACATTGAGCGCATCCTGACCGCGCTGGACTCCGGAGAGTACGGCAAGATCCTGCGGGCCAAGGGCATCGTGAACGGCGAGGGCGGCGCCTGGATCGAATTTGACTACGTGCCCGAGGAGCACGACGTCCGCGCCGGCCATCCCGACTACACCGGCCGTCTGTGCGTCATCGGCGCCGAGCTGAAGGAAGACAAGCTGGCGGAGCTGTTCGGCCTGTAATCCAGCGGAAGGGAATCAACACGACTATGGCAGATATTCCTGTTTATCTGATCGCCGGCTTTCTGGACGCCGGCAAAACCAATTTCATCAACGGCATTCTGGAGGACGGCTTCGCCCGCCAGGACCGGACCCTGCTGATCTGCTGCGAGGAGGGCGAGGAGGAGTACAACCCCAGAGCCCTGGACAACGTGACCGTTGTCACCGTAGAGGAGGAAGCAGACCTGAAGTGCTCCCAGTTGAAGGCGTGGGAGAAGCAGTATAAACCCAAGCAGGTACTCATCGAGTACAACGGTATGTGGCAAATGGAACGCCTTTACAGGGACGTCCTGCCGGCCAACTGGGTGCTGTATCAGATCATGACCTTTGTGGAGGCTGCCACCTTCGACGTCTACGCCAAGAACATGGGCCAGCTGATGATGGAGAAGATCACCAATGCGGATATGCTGGTGTTCAACCGCTGCACCCCGGAGCTGCGGGACAGCCTGCGGAAGCGGAATCTCCGGATGGTGAACCGCCGGGCGGACATCTATCTGGAAAATGTGGACGGCACCAGCGAGGACTACCTCACCGGCGACGAGTGCCCCTTCGACCTTGATCAGGAGGTCATCGACATCCCGGACGACGATTTCGGCGTCTGGTATGTGGATGTGATGGACCATCCGGAGCGCTACGACGGCAAACTGGTCCACATGAAGCTCATCATGTGCCACTCCAAGAAGTACCCCGGCATCCACTGCCCCGGCCGCTTCGCCATGGTGTGCTGCGAGAACGACGTGCAGTTCCTGGGCCTCATCGCCAAGGGCGACACCCTGGACCAGTATGAGAACCGGGACTGGATCGAGGTCACGGCCAAAATGGCCGTGGAGAAGCACAAGGCCTACAAGGGTAAGGGCCCTGTGATGAACGTCCTGTCCATCGCCCCCTGCGAAAAGCCCGCCCAGGAAGTCGTCACCTTTTGAGTACTTGAATACTGTTCGTAAAGAATCTATCAAAAAATCCCCTCTGTTGTCGAGCAGAGGGGATTTTTGACGCTATCTCTTCTTTTCGTCCGGCAACCAGCGGTCCCAGATATCGTCCGGGAAGCACAGGCTGGAAAAGCAGACCAGCAGCCAGAGGCCGATGGCCACCAGCCTCCAGGTAGGCAGAGAAATCATGAGAGACAGGACTCCCATAACTGCCAGGCTGGCCAGCAGGGTGGCAGCGTAAAAGAGCACCCAAAAGCAAAAACGCGCGAGGCCTCGATGTTCCATATCGTTCTCCTTTCCCGTCGTCAGATGAACTGTTCGCTGTTTGCTTCATCCTATTGTGAGAAAGGCGCGTCCAGTTCCCGGGCGGAACCATCCTTAACGGCGTGCAAGCGGAGCCGCCGCGGTTTCTTGTCACTTCCTTTTCCCTCTTCACCTCCCGGCGTCCGGAGGCCGCAGCCGGCCGGCGGTCCGCGGATGCCCCTCCGCGTTTCGCGGGGCAGTCTGTTTTTATCCCGTTTTTCGCTCCCATCCGTATAAATTCGGTTTAAAATTACGTTTTGTTGTGAGATTCCCGCCATCCTTGCATTTTCCCGCAAAACACATATAATAGAAGTATTCTGTATTTTTTCTGGAAAGGAACATGATCTTGAAACGTTCTGAACGCTTTCCCACGTATCGGATGCCGCTGGCCCTGACGCTGGCCGCCGCGGTCCTGCTGGCAGGCTGCATCACCCTGCTGGCCCTGTGGTGCCAGCCCAATGCCCTGCGGACGGTTCTGGCCCATCTCAAAGCCCAGCCGCTGCTGATCATCCTGAACGCCATGCCCATCGGGCTTTTGCTGCTGGTGTTCACCTGCCTGTTCCGCAATGTGTTTTTCAGTGGGGCGCTGGTGAACTTTGCCGTCTGCGCCCTGTCCATCGCCAACCGCATCAAGATCGAGGTGCGGGACGAACCGGTGTTCCCCCGGGACCTGGCCCTGCTGAAAGAGGTGGGCAGCGCCATGGGGACATACGACATCCACTTCCCCGTCAAGGTCATCACCGTGGTGGTCCTGGCTTCTTTGATGCTGGTCATCCTGGGCGTTTTCATCGGGTGTAAACCTTTTCCCATTGCCAGGCTCCAAGGGTGGCTGGGGAGCCTTCTGGGCGCCGCCGCAAGCCTTGCGGTGCTGGCGGGGCTGATTTTCACGGTCTACGCCTCCAACGACCTGTACAACTCCTTCCGGGTGTCCAACGCCTACTATGTCCCCTCCGTGTTCAACGAGCTGGGCTTCCCCTACTGCTTCTGCCACCAGTTCACCACCTATCCTGTGGACAGGCCCGAGGGCTTTAACCGGGCCCAGGCGGAATCGTGGGAAAGCGGCGGTGCGGATACCGGTGCGGGCAAGGCCGTGAACGTTGTCATGGTGATGAACGAGGCCTTCTCCGACATCTCTGACCACGATGCCTTCGCCTATGACGAGACCAACGACCCCCTGTCCAATCTCCACGCACTGCGGAACGACCCCCACGCCGTCACGGGCCATGTGGTGGTCCCCGGCTTTGCCGGCGGCACCGCCAACACGGAATTCGACGTGCTGACGGGCATCCAGACCAACGCCCTGTCCGCCACCACCACCTCCGCCCTGCGGGTGGTGAACCGGAATCTGGACAGCCTGTTCCGGGTCTTCGGGGCGGACGGCTATCGCACCTCCTTCTTCCATCCCGGCGATGACTGGTTCTACAACCGGGAGAACGTCTACCGCTGGTTTGGCGCGGAGGAGACGGTGTTCGCGGACCAGATGGCGGACCTCGACTACAAGGGCCGCTGGGTCACGGACGACTATATGGCCGGCCTCATCGAGGCGGAGTTTGAGAAGACCATGGCGGAGGGCCGGAATCTCTTCCACTACACCACCACCATCCAGAACCACATGTCCTACACCGCCGACAAGTATGGCGAGGGCTACGAGTACCCGGAGGTGCCGCTGAACGTGGAGGTGTCGGACCAGGTGCGGACCATGCTGGAGGTCTATATTGAGGGCGCCCGGGACGCCGACGCCATGCTGGGCCGCCTGCGGGAATACTTCGCCGCCCAGGACGAGCCGGTGGTGCTGGTGTTCTTCGGAGACCACCTGCCCTATCTGGGGGACAACCAGCTGGGCTATGCGGAGCTGGGCTTTACCGGTGAGGACTACTGGTCGGAGCTGACTTCTTACGAGACGCCCTACGTCATCTGGGCCAACGACGCGGCCTATGACCTGCTGGACTGGTCCAGGGCCGAAGCGCTGCCGGAGACCATCTCCGCCAGCTTCCTGGGTGCGGCGGTGGTGGAGCTGACGGGCCGGGAGACAGCCTGGTCCTCCTTCCTGAACGAGCTGCGGCGGGAGGCCCCTGTCATCCAGAAGCAGACCACGGTCCTCTCCGACGGCACTGTCCTGACGGAGGACGCCGGGGCGGATGTTTTGGAAGCCGTGGCAAAGTGGCGGCAGTGGAGCTATTACAAGCTGAAATATCAGGAGTTTGAGCGATGAAAAGTAAGCAGATGGCCCTGTGCGGCCTGCTCACAGCCCTGGCCGTGGTGGTGATGATCCTGGCGGGCGCCATCGGCATCGGCACCTTCGCCGGGCCGGTGCTGGCTATGGCGGTGCTGCTGCCGGTGCTGGAGGAATACGGCCCCAAAGCGGCGGCTGCGGCCTATGCCGCGGCGGCCATTCTGGCCCTGCTTCTGGTGCCGGAGCCGGAGCTGGCCCTGGTGTTCGCGGCCTTTGGCTGGTACCCCATTCTGCGGCCCCGCATTGCCCGCATCCCCTCCCGTCTCCTGCGGCTGGTGCTGAAAATCATCATCTGCACGGCGGTGATTCTGGCGCTGTACGGCGTGCTGCTGCAGTTTCTGGGGCTGACCGCTGATCTGATGGACGCCGCGCCGCTGTTCAATCTGGTGCTGCTGGTGCTGGGAAATGTGACCTTCCTGCTGTTGGACCTGGCGCTGGAACGGCTGTCGGCGCTGTGGCGGCGGAAGCTGCGGAAACGGTTTTTCCGGTAAAGAAAAGATTCCTGCCCCGATGGGCAGGAATCTTTTTTATCTGTACCATGGCTCCCACGGGGCTATTTCCCCTGTTCGGAGTGGAAATGGCGGTAGACGGCCTCCGCCGCGGAGCGGGGCACCACGGCGGCGAGGGTCTCCACATCCGCCTCTTTGATGGCCTTGATGGTGCCGAAGTGCTTCCGCAGGGCCTCCCTGCGCTTGGGGCCCACGCCGGGGATGTCGTCCAGAGCGGACTTCATGGCGCTCTTCGTGTGGCTCTCGTGGTGGTAGGTAATGGCGAAGCGGTGGGTCTCCTCCTGAATCTGGCCGATGAGGGAAAATACCGCCTGGTTGTTCACGATGCCGATCTCCCGGCCCTCCGGCGTCACCAGGGCCCGGGTGCGGTGGCGATCGTCCTTCACCATGCCGAAGATGGGGACCTGTACGGCGAACTCCCCTGCCACCGCCTGAGCAGCCCGGGCGTGGGTCTCGCCGCCGTCGATGAGGAACACGTCCGGCAGAGGCAGGAACTTCTCGTCCCCGTCCGCCGCCCGCTGGAGCCGGCGGCGGAGCACCTCCTGCATGGAGGCGTAGTCGTCCGGGTGGCCGTCCAGGGATTGGATGCGGAACCGGCGGTAGGCAGATTTCAGGGGCCGGGTGCCGCTGTACACCACCATGGAGGCCACGATGTCGCTCTTGCCGGTGTTGGAGATGTCGAAGGACTCCATCCGCTTCGGCGGGGCGGGCAGGTCCAACATCTTTCCCAGCAGGGCCAGGGTGTGGGCCACCCGCTCCTCGGCGGTGGTGGCCCGCTCCGCCTCCTCGGCGGCGTTCCGCTGGGCCATAGTCCGCAGGTCCGCCTTCTCGCCCCGCTGGGGGACGTGGACCCAGACCTTGTGTCCCGCCCGCTTCGTCAAGACCTCGGACAGGTTCTCGCAGTCGCCCGTGTCCATGGGCAGCAGGATCTCATGGGGCAGGATGGCCCGGGGTAGGTAGTACTGAGCCGTCAGGGCGGAGAGCATCTCCGCCTCGCTCTCCTCCATGGGAGCGGTGAACAGCTCCGTCTCCCGGCCCGCCAGATTGCCGTTCTCCATGTGCAAAATGGCGTAGCAGCACTTGCCGGCCCCCCGGCAGATGCCCCAGATATCCGTGTCCGCGCAGAGCCCGGCGATAACGGTCTGCTTCTTGCCCAGAGCGGCGATGGCGTTGATGCGGTCCCGCAGCGCCGCCGCCTGCTCGAACTGCAGGGCCTCCGCCTCCGCCTCCATCTCGGCGGTCATCTCCCGCAGGAGCTGCTTCGACTTCCCCTCCAGCAGCTGGCAGGCCTGCCGGATGCGGCGGTTGTACTCCTCCGCCGTCATCTCCGAACGGCAGAAGCCGTCGCACCGGCCCATGTGGAAGTTCAGACAGGGGCGCTCCGCCCCGATATCCCGGGGAAACTTCCGGCTGCAGGTGGGCAGCCGCAGAGCCGTACAGACGGCATCCAGGGCCTGCCGGGTCTCGAACCGGCCGCCGAAGGGGCCGAAGTACTTTGCGCCGTCATCGGCGCACCGGTTGACCATGGAAAACCGGGGATAGGCCTCCCGGGACAGGCGTACAAAGGGATAGCCCTTGTCGTCCTTCAGCAAGATGTTGTACTTGGGGCTGTGGCGCTTGATGAGGGAGTTCTCCAGCACCAGGGCCTCAAACTCACTGGAGACGAAGATGGTGTCGAAGTGGTCCACCTGGCTGACCATCTGCCGGGTCTTGACGGTGTGGGACGCGCTGTCCTGGAAATACTGGCTGACCCGGTTTTTCAGTTTTTTCGCCTTGCCTACATAGATGACCTTGCCGGTCTTGTCCATCATCAGATAGACCCCGGGCAGCAGGGGCAGGTCGTTGGCCTTTTCCCGCAGCTCGTCCTTCGTCATGGCGCTCCCCTCCTCACTTCATTCTTCCCAAGTGTAACAAAAAAGACGGCCCTGCGCAGGCAGGGCCGCATAGGGCTGTATCCGTTGTCTTACTCGCCGAAGTTGTCGTTCACCAGATCCACCAGAGCGGCGACAGCTTCCTTTTCGTCGGAGCCGTCAGCGATCAGAGTGATGGTGGTGCCCTTCACGATGCCCAGGGACAGAACGCCCAGCAAGCTCTTGGCGTTGACACGACGGTCTTCCTTCTCGACCCAGATGCCGCTCTTGTACTCATTGGCCTTCTGAATGAAGAAAGTGGCGGGTCTGGCGTGCAGACCTACTTCGTTGTTAATGGTGATCTCCTGTGTATACATGATACAGTTCTCCTTTTCTATACCAAGTCGGGTTCAGCAGCTCCGCATAGCAAGTCAATTTATATTCTTATCATAACTGCTTTTGTCACCGACGTCAACGGCGTTTTTCACAAACATTTCAGGAAAAATTGTTCTGTCGGAAAACCTCTTTTGGTAGTTTACACCACTTCTGTCATAATTTATACGAAATTTTTCCGATTTTTTGTTGAAATGTTGTGTGCGGCCAGTCATTTTTGGTTTTTACATGTCGAAAAGAGGACTGCCGGTCTACCGGCAGTCCTCTTGCGAATCCTTGGTATTCCCTCTCCGGAATCAATAGTTGGTGGCCTTCACCTGGAAGTAGGCCTGGGGATGGGCGCACACGGGGCACACGGCGGGGGCGTTCTCGGCGATCTCCACATGGCCGCAGTTCCGGCAGAACCACATGACCTTCTCGCCCTTCTTGAAGACCTCGCCCTTCTTCAGGTTATCCAGCAGCTTCAGATAGCGCTCCTCGTGGGTCTTCTCGATCTTGCCCACGCCCTCGAACTGAGCGGCCAGGGCCAGGAAGCCCTCCTCCTCGGCGGTGCGGGCCATCTCGGCGTACATCTTGGTCCACTCCTCGTTCTCGCCCGCAGCGGCGGCCACCAGGTTCTCCGCGGTGCTGCCGATGCCGTTCAGGGCCTTGAACCACAGCTTGGCGTGCTCCTTCTCATTCAGCGCGGTCTCCTGGAAGATGGCCGCGATCTGCTCGTAGCCCTCTTTCTTGGCCTTGCTGGCAAAATAGTCGTACTTGTTCCGTGCCTGAGACTCTCCCGCGAACGCGATCCACAGATTGGCCTCGGTCTTGCTTCCCTTCAGTTCCATATGTATGTTCTCCCTTCAAAAATATATGTTTTATGTTGATTCGCCCGCGCATGCGGGGCAAATTCCGCAAAACATCAGGCTGTGACCGTGGACGGTCCAGCCGCCGGCCCTTTCGGCCATCCGGTCCAGCTCCGGGTCATACGGCAGGTCCACATCTCTGACCCCGCCGCAGCGCTCACACTGGATATGGGTATGGGGCACGGTAATGGCATCAAACCGGGCCACCGGGCCGTCCAGCTCCACCAGCGTGCCCTCTTCGGCCATCTGGTGCAGATTCCGATAAACCGTGCCCAGGCTCAGCTTCGGCAGGTCCTTCTTCAGATCGTCATAGACCATCTGCGCTGACGGATGCGTTTTTGCCGCGCATACTGCCTGATAGATCTGCTCCCGCTGTCTGGAAAAACGCCGCGCCGCCATAGGTCCTCCTTATAAATAATAATTACTGTTATTAATATACCATGTATTTTTAAAGTTGCAAGTCTTTTTTTAATTTTCAGAAAAAACCATCGGGGGCGAAATGTTCCACGGGTGTATTTCATGCTTTGGGAGACAATATGGCTTGGGTATCGCACATGCATTTGCCTGTGCAGAAGGAGGAACACAATATGAACAGAAGTCTGAGTCTCTTGTTGGCCTCCCTGCTGTTGGTATTCACTCTGACCGCCTGCGGCGGAACGAACAATCAGCAGGGCAATACCGCCACTGAAAACGGCAATGCCGTCACCGGCACGGACACCACCGGCAATGGCGCGCTTACCAACGGCACCACCGGAAACAACAATGACGCCAACGACCGCAACACCGTGGGCAACGATCTGAACAACGCCGGCAACGCGGTGGTGGACGGTGTGGAGGATGTGGGCGACGCCGTGAGAGACGGCGTCAACGACGTGGGCAACGCCGTCACCGGCAACAACACCAACTCCACCCGCAGTACCACCGGCAACGCCCGCACCGGCGGCGCCTATAATCAGATGATTTAAACAAGGAAACCGATAGCTGTCATTCCGGAAGATTGATCATTCTCATCCGGCACGTGAATGGTTTTTTGCCAAACAGGACCCTGTGCAGACGGGGTCCTGTTTATTTTATGCGCCGTACACCGCTTCTTTCCTGTTTTCTTTTGGGAATAGTTCCGGTATAATGGTCATCAGAACTTAGGAAGCGAGGGGTATCCATGTCTCAGGAATTTTCCATGCGGGTCATTGCCCGCATCCACAGCGATTTCTCCACCAAATTCGGCGTTCCGCGCCAGAGCGGCCTGGTGGACGCGCTGGAATCCACGGTGGTCTTTGAGCCGGAATACCGGAACCCGGACGCCCTGCGGGGGTTGGAGGATTTTTCTCATTTGTGGCTGGTCTGGGTTTTTGACAAGGCCGTCCGCAGGGACTGGTCCCCCACCGTGCGGCCGCCCCGGCTGGGCGGCAACCGGCGGATGGGGGTCTTTGCCACCCGGTCTCCCTTCCGTCCCAATCCCATCGCCCTCTCCTCCGTAAAACTGGCAGGCATTGAGCAGACTCCAAACCTGGGGCCTGTGCTCCATATCCTGGGGGCGGACCTGATGGACGGCACCCCGATCCTGGACATCAAGCCCTACATCCCCTACGCGGACGCCCATCCGGAGGCCCTGGGCGGCTTTGCCGCCGTGCCCGCCGGAGAGACCCTGGAGGTCCTCATCCCCCCGGACATGCTTGAAAAAATACCGCCGGAGCGCCGGGAGGCCCTGCGGGGCGTTCTGGCCCAGGACCCCCGTCCTCACTATCAGGATGACCCGGAGCGGATTTACGGGTTCGGCTTTGCGGGCATGGAAGTGAGATTCTCCGTGGAGGGGTCGCGCCTGACTGTGCGGGAAATCTCCGAGGCGGAGCAGTGACTTCCGCGGGCGGTTTTGACGCATTTTTGAAATAGAAAAAATCCCGAAGGACTTGCGTCCTTCGGGATTTTCCGCTTTTTGAAGTGTCCGTCAGGCACCGGCGGCCATGGTAGTGGGCAGCCAGGTGACCAGCTGCGGGAACACCGCGCAGAGAACGGTCACAACGATGATAATGAGAATGAAGGGGATAACGCCCTTGTAGACTTCCTGAATCTTGACGGTATCCGGCAGGATGCCCTTGACATAGAACAGAGCAAAGCCGAAAGGAGGCGTCATGAAGCAGGTCTGCAGCAGAACGGCGGTGATCGCCACCAGCCACAGACGGTCGAAGCCGAACTGGTCCATGATGGGCAGGAAGATGGGGAACACGATCATGACGATGCCCAGCCAGTCGATAAACATACCGAGGATGAACACAATGACCATCATGATGGCGAAAGCGCCCCACTTGCCGATGCCCATGCCCAGCACCCAGTTGGAGATGATCTGATCGCCGTCCAGGGACATGAACACGCCGGTGAAGGCCGCGGCACCGAACAGGATGATGAACACCATGGCGGTGGTCTTGGCCGTGTCGATCAGAGACTCGTACAGCATCTTCAGGCTGAACTGCTTGTAGCAGATCGCCAGGATCAGGGCGAACAGAGCGCCGACACCGGCAGCCTCCGTGGGAGTGGCAATGCCGCCGAAGATGGAACCCAGCACGGCGAAGATCAGGATCAGGGGCGGGATCAGGTTCACCAGGGAGCCGGTGATGCGCTTCTTCAGAGGCATCTCAGCCAGCTCCGCCTCGCTCATGGCCGGACCCCAATCAGGGTGGATCCGGGTGACGATCATGATGTAGATGATGTAGCCCAGGGACAGGGACAGACCGGGGATGATGGCGGCGAAGAAAATCTTGCCGACGGAGACCTCAGCGTAGGAGCCCATGGACACCAGCATGATGGAGGGCGGGATCAGAATACCCAGAGAACCGCCGGCGCACACCATGCCGCAGGCCAGAGAGGGCTTGTAGCCGCTGCGCAGCAGGATGGGCAGGGACAACATACCCATGGTAACCACGGAAGCGCCGACGATACCGGTGGTAGCGGCGAACACGGTGGAGACCAGGATGACTGCCAGACCCAAGCCGCCCTTGACGGGTCCGAACAGGTAGCGGACGGATTCAAACAGGCCGTCTGCCACCTTCGAGTGGGTCAGGAAGTTTGCCATCAGGACGAACATGGGGATAGCGACCATGGAGTAGCTCTGCATCTGATCGTAGATTTTCGTCATAGCGATCGTAATGCCGGAGTCGCCCATGGCGATAGCACCGATCAGAACGCCGGCGCCGCCCAGCACGAAGGCCAGCTCCTGACCCAGCACCAGACCCACGACCATCAGGCCGAACAGCAGGCCGATCAGAACGACTTTAATATCGCCGTTTCCGGCCAGGGAGACCACCAGATTAGTCAATACCTGAATCATTCCTGGGCCTCCTTTCCGTCAGCGGGGATTGCTTTCTTGCCCTTGACCGTTTCCACGGCCGCAATCACTTCTTTCAAAATCTCGGAAACAGACTGCACGCACAGCAAGACCATGCCCAGGAAGAAGCAGAACTTCACGGGCCAAGTGGGGGCCGCCCACACGGAGTACGTCTGCTCGTGGGTAACATAAGCCTTCATGAAGAAGTTCCAGGTCTTGGGCGTAATCCAGAACACGAAGGGGACCAGGAAGCAGAAATAGGTCACCACGTGAAGGATATGCTGTACCAGCTTGGGGAACATGGCGAACACCACGTCCACGGCCACGAAGGCCTTCTTCTGGAAGCCATACGCACTGATCAGGATAATGTATGCCGCGAACAGCATGACGATCAGATCCTGCGTCCAGATCTGCGGGCTGTTAAACAGGCGCCGCAGAACAACTTCGCAGATGATAACGCCAAGAATGCCCAGCACCAGAACAGAAAAGATGTTGCCCAGGATGTCGTTCACCTTGTCGATACCTTTGCAGATACCTTTTACAATTTTCATTGATGCACCTCTTTAACGTTTACATTTTGCTAGGATCGTTGAAGAGGGATTACTTGTTGAAGCCGAAGCCGTAATCAGCGGTCCAGTCACGGTAGTTGTTGGCGGACTCGCGGTAAGCCTGCATGGAGTCATAGACCATCTTGAAGTTGGGGTTAATCTCGCACTCCTCCAGGTAGGTCTCCTTGCAGGTCTCGCGGATGGTCTGCCAGTCCTCGTCGTTCAGGTGGGTAACGGTGATGCCCTGCTCGTCGATCATCTGGTTGGTGACGACCATGTCGTTGTGGTAGTAACGAGCCAGCTGCTCGCCGCAGCACAGGCGGGCGGCCATCTCAAAAGCGGTCTGATACTGCTCAGGCAGAGCGTTCCAAGCGTCCATGTTGACCATGACGCCGTTGACACCAGCGGACTGGTACCAAGCGGGAGCGCACCAGTAAGGAGCGACCTCCTGCAGCTTCAGGGAGTCATCAGCCTTGGGGCCGGAGAACTCGCCGCCGTCGATAACGCCGCGCTGCAGGGACTCATACAGCTCAGCAGCGGGAACAGCAGTGATGTTGATGCCCAGCTTCTGAGCAGCCTTACCAGCCATCATGCCGCCCAGACGGATCTTCATCTTCTGCATGTCAGCGATGGAGGTGATGGGCTTCACGGAACGGATACCGGACTCAGAGGGGTTGGTGACCAGGGGGAAGTAGTTCATGTTGTACTGGCCGTACATGTCCTTGTAGCACTGCAGACCGTCAGCCTCATAGATCCAGATATAGTAGTCCAGACCGGTGAAGTCATCCATGATGGTGGACAGCAGCTCGAAAGCGGTGTCCTTACCGGACCAGTAGCCGCCCCAGTCGCCACCGCACTGGATGGTGCCATCCTCAACATAGTCGAACAGCTGGCTGGCGGAGCACAGCTCGCCCTCGGCGTAGTTGGTGATGGTGAAGCCGCCGTTGGTCAGTTCGCTGACGATCTCGGTGAAGCGCTTATCCACGGTGAAGTGGACGTTGCCGGCGCCCCAGGTAGAGCCCATCTTCCAGTTGACAGTGGGCAGATCGCTGGAATCGCTGGAGGTAGAGCTGCTGCCGGAAGAAGCAGCCTGGTCCAGAGCGCCGCCGGAGCTGGAGCTGCTGCCGCCGCCGCAAGCGGCCAGAGACAGAACCATGGCTACACAGAGCAGCATTGCAAAGATCTTCTTTTTCATTTGTTTCTTTCTCCTCTTTTCTAATTCTATAAACCCTGTTTTTTTGACGTTCAGACTTCGTTAAAAAAACAGCATTTACCTGTCCAGTGGTACCCGGCAAGCCGTATGGATGCCGGGTACTGGAAACGGGTTTTCTGTCCTCCCCGCTTTCGCGGGAAGGACAGGAAAAACCCCTTGGCTAGGAAGTCCTCTCTTACTTCGCGGCCTTGGCAGCCTTGATGGCCTCGATCAGCAGCGGAGTGACCT
>CAMBAJ010000048.1 GCA_945864305.1 uncultured Clostridia bacterium
CTGTTGTCCCCCTCTGAAAGGCAGGTTCCTCACGCGTTACTCACCAGTCCGCCACTAAGTAACCCAATCTATTGGCCGAAACCTCTGTCATGGGCACTCCGTTCGACTTGCATGTGTTAAGCACGCCGCCAGCGTTCGTCCTGAGCCAGGATCAAACTCTCTATAAAATGGTATCTAAACGACTACAGTCGTTCAAATCTTCATAGAGCTATTTGTCATAGCTTCGTTTTTTATAGTTACAGTTCCCGGTAATTGACTCAACCCAGGCCCTGCAACTTTGGTCACTTTTCCGTGATTTCTCACAGTCCAGTGTTCCGTCTGGTACTTTCTTTTCGTTACGTTGTTTAATTTACAAGGTGCACGCCGCTTTCCGGCGGAACATTATCATTATACAAGACTTCATTCCGTTTGTCAAGCACTTTTTTCAAAAGTTTTCGACTCGCGGTCCGTTTTGCATTCGCAGTAACTTTTTGATTTTACCACTTTCAGAAGCTCTTGTCAAGTACTTTCTTCTCAGAAGTTTCAACTGACGTTCGCTTTCCTTCAGCGTCAACCCGCTTAAGCTACCACATTTCAGCCTTGCTGTCAAGCCTTTTTTGAATTTCTTCAATTCAGCTCTCTGCCGCGGTGCTCACCGCGCCGACAGCTTTGTTAGAATACCAGACCATTCAGCAAAAATCAACCCCTTATTTCCCGTTTTGTGCATTTTTTTATTGTGGCTCCTTTTTCTTCCATATTTTCAATTTTATTCTATTGCCCAGCTAATATTCTAATGTTTATTATAAGTATAACTTATTCATTCTTTTTTGCTTTACAGCGGTCTTTCGTCATTTTTGCTTCTTCTCTGCTTTAGTAGTCTTCTGCTATTTTCAGGTAACGGCATTTCACTCCGCTCTTTTCTATATATAAACAGGAGAAAGGAGGGCATTGCATGCCCTCCTCCTTATATTATATGGTCCGCTCTCTCCCTATACTCGTTCAAGTTCCGCAGCATGAGCGGAATATTTCCGCAAATGGCCGCCTGGAATTTCCGCAGCAGTTCTTCCGTAACTTGATTTTGGCCGCTGTCAATCCACTCAGTAATAATGCCCTCCGTCGATAAAGTCAGGATTTTCGTCACATATTCCATGTCATCTTCCGGCGCTTTCGGATTCATTTCCTCTGCCTGTACCTGCACCAATTGAAACACATAGGGCCTTAAGATCCGCCGGATACACTCCGCCACAGTTCTGTGGTGGACAGAATAGTAAATATTCCGTACCATGGTCCGGTTTTCCTGTAGGAACGCCATCAGGATGCATACGCACTTTCCCCAATCACTGTAGTCCGTGTTTTCTCCAAAGAGGCTCTCCACTTCATCCCGGAGCGCCCATTCTGTCAGCGCATAGATATCGTGAAAATGGTAATAAAAGGTCTGGCGATTCACTCCGCAGTCTGTGACAATATCCTTGACCGTGATCTTATCCAGATTCTTTTTGGACAGGAGTTTTTTCAAAGACTCCGCCAACGCCCGCTTGGTGGTGAGTGACATGTTTTTTCTCCTATCGCCTAGATTTTTAACGAAATTTTAGCACAAACAGAGCCGACACGCAAGCGTCTGCTCTGCTCTTCATGTATTCAGCGCAGCAAAATGGGCTGGATCTGCTTTCCCTGCAAAGCGGCGTCCACGGTCTCTGGCAGCTTTTCAAAATCAGCCATCAAAGAGCACGGCTTCAAAATCGCGCTGTCCTGTCCGAAGGGGACGAAATAGTAGTTTTTCCGAACCAGCAACTCCCCAATATTCTTGGCGCCAGCGGAGAGGCCGTCATTGCTGGCCATGGCGATCACCACCGGTCTGCCATTCCGCAGATGCGCTTTTGCAGCCATGGTGACGGTACTGTCCGTAATCCCAGCCGCCAGCTTCGCAATGGTATTGCCGGTGGCCGGAGCAATAACCAGCACATCCAGCAGTCCCTTGGGACCGATGGGCTCCACTGACGGAATGTCACACAGGACTTCTCTGCCCGTCAGCTCCTCCATTTTTTCCAGTAGCTCATCCGAGGTCCCGAACCTCGTATCTGTGAACGCCGTATTCTCAGAGGCGATGGGAATGACCGTCTCATAGAGCTCCGTCATTTTCTTCAGTGCGCCCAGGACCTTTTCATGTGTGCAGAAGGACCCGCACATTGCGAATCCGATCCGTTCCTGCCTCATACAGGCTCCCCCTGTTCTTCCAAGATGTAATAGACCGCATCCCGGATGACTGCCGCCGCGGTACGGGGCACCAGCCGTCCCGGAAGAGACCGGGCCCACACGCTTCTCAGGCCCAGCTTTTCCGCCGCTGTCTGGTCGATTCCCTGAATAGAAGCCAGATCGATGCAGGCGCAATCCTCCGGCAGCTGTTCCAGAAGCGGTCCGTTCAGGATTAAAGAGGGGATCGTGTTGAATACGACGCCGAACGGCGCCAAATTCCCGTCCAGGTCCTGGGTCTCCAGCGCCCGCCAGCCATAGGCGCGGATCCAGGCCAAGTCCCCCGGCTTGCGGGCAGTGGCGGTCACCCGGGCCCCCAAGCCGTGGAGCCGGTTGCTGAGCAGCTTCCCGATCCTGCCGAATCCCAGCACTAGGCATTCCATCCCCAGCAGCGTCCGGTCCAGCTGCTCCATCGCCACCTGGACCGCCGCCTCGGCCGTGGCGGCGGCGTTGGCCACCGTCAGCTCCTCCCGCTGGAAATAATCCACCAGCGTCAGGCCACAGTCCCGGGCCTCCCATCTCTGGGCGGCCTTCACCTGCCCCGCCAGTACCAGCTGATCCGGCCGCAGGCGGCGGAACAGATCGCTGGTGGGAACAGGGCCCTCCTCGCAGTTCAGGACGCCATCCCCTTTACAAAGCGGCAGCGGCAGGATCACCGTTCCCGCCTCCGCCGCATGGTCCAGCGTTCCCTCCCCGCCCGGTTTCCAACCCTCCAGTCCATAAGTACATACGGTATGTCCGTCCGCCGCCAACAGGCGGGCCAGCTCCGCCTGTCGCCTGTCACCGCCAATCACGCCAAAGGTTTTCTTCACCCGGCATCCCCCCTCACCTCATGGTATGGCGGGTCCCGGCGGGTGGTGATTGCCTTTTCCGCCCAGCCGTGCTAAGATGAAGTATCTCTCCGAAAGGAACGCCTTCTATGAACTATCGATACCTGCTTTTCGACGCTGACGACACGCTGTTCGACTTCTCCCAGGCGGACGCCCGGGCGTTTTCCGTCATGTGCCGGCTCCACGATGTGCCCAACACCCCGGAAAACCGGAAACTGTATCACGCCATCAACGCCGAGCTGTGGGGCGCCTTTGACCGGCGGGAGGTGTCCAAGGATTTTGTGACGCTGGAGCGGTATGTGCGGTTTTTCCGGTCACTGGGTCTGGACCGCGATCCAGCCCAGGCCAACCGGGATTATCTGGACGCCCTGGGCAGCAAGGTCTTTCCCCTGCCCCACGCGGAGGAGGTCTGCCGCACTCTGTTTGAACGCGGGCATCAGCTCTACATCGTCACGAATGCCGTGGCCTCCGTCCAGCGGCGGCGCCTGCAGAGCAGTATCTTTGCTGAATGGTTCACTGACGCTTTCATCTCCGAGGAGGCCGGTGCCTCCAAGCCGGACGCGGCATACTACGACTATGTGCGCCGTCAGGTTCCCGGAATCACAGAGGTCAACACTTTAGTCATCGGCGATTCTCTGGTCACGGATATTCTGGGGGCCAACAATGCAGGGTTGCCCTGCTGCTGGTTCAATCCCAACGGAAAGCCCCGTCGCGAGGGGCTGCGGATCGATTACGAGATCACCGACCTGCGGGAACTGCTGTCCATTGTCTGAGGGAGGATGTTTTATGGAGTATCCAATGGAAGCCGTTATAAACGCCATGATCGCCTACGATGCGGGCGACCCCATGCGCATCCACCACTTTTTAAAGGTCCACGCCTTCGCCCGGCTCATCGGGCAGGAGGAGCGGCTGGACCCCCATACGCAGTTTACGCTTGAGACCGCCGCCGTGGTCCACGACATCGGCATTCACAGGGCGGAGGCCGTCTATGGATGCAGTCACGGCAAGTATCAGGAGGAACTGGGCCCCGCTGAGGCAGAGAATCTTCTCACGAGCCTGGACTGGCCCCGGGATGTTATTGACCGGGTCATGTATCTGGTGGGGCATCACCACACCTACAGCCATATAGACGGCCCGGACTATCAAATCCTGGTGGAAGCGGATTTTCTGGTCAACCTGTATGAGGACAGCATCCCTGAGGACGGGCAGAAGCACGCCTATGAGACCATCTTCCGCACAGAGACCGGCAAACAGCTGTGCCGGGAGCTGTATCCGGCTGTCAGCAGATAAAAACGTGTCAGGGCTTTTATGGGAAGTCCTGACACGTTTTCTTATGTTCCGCTCAGCCACTTGGAAAAATCCAGCGTCTGAAACGCCTCCATCTCCCGCCGGACTCCGGCGTCCCATCGGGACACGCGGCCAAGTCCCGGGACCAGCGGATCGATCCACCGCTTCTTGGCGTTGACACGGACCCAGCAGCCACTCTCCGGCCTTTTCGTTTGCCGCAGGATATGGGAATACGAGCAAAAATTCTTCCATTCCCCGGCGCAGACCGGGTCGGCGTTTAATTTTTCGATGACCGCCGGCTCCGTCTCCCACAGGTCCCGGTGTGTAAGGACGCCCCGCTCCAGTGCCAGCCGCAGAAGGTCCGCCAGGGCCTGCATGACGAACCGGTCCTCGTCCGCCACATAGACCCGGGAGTTCCGCAGGGCGGCCATGGCAAAAGCAGAGGCTGTCTCCGGCGTCCGGAACGCCAGCTCCGGCCGTCCCGCTTCGTCCTGGCCCACCGTCAGATTCTTATAAAAGGCGGCAATCTCTTCTCTGCCGGCAAAACCGTAGTTCAGCAGATTGCCCAGGGTGTATTCCAGCCGGTCCGCCGACAGGGCGGGAGGAGCATTGTCCGCGATGGGATAGATGTGGTAATCCGCCACCTGCTCCACGGCCAGCCCGTGGGCTTTCAGCAAATCGCAGAGCCGCCGGTCCCCGGCGATTCGCTCCGCCGTGCCGCTCTCCGTGGACTCCTGCCGCAGGTGGTCGCCGTTGAGGAAGTCCACCACATGGGCAAACACCGGCGTGGCGATGTCGTGAAACAGGCCCGCCAAAGCCTGTTTTTCATCTCCGGTGAAATGCCAGATGATGAGCGCTGTGCCCATGCTGTGGTCGAACCGGGAATAGGAGCCTATTTTTGCAAATTGCGGAAATTGGGTATACTCACATCCGCAGTTCATCCCCACTTCCCGCAGCCTTTCCACAGAGGGCGCCGCCGCGAACTCCCGAAGAAATATCGGAATTTCTCTATGATAAATAGGCCACAACGCCCGCACACCGTTTGCCGGTCCTATCGCTGTCTCCCGTTCCATGCGCATAATGTCAGCTTTTTCTCTTTCCAATCCATTTCAGAAGGGCAGTCCGCTCGTTGGGCAGCTCTCCATCCACCACCTGGTCCAGCAGCGCGGCCAGTGTCCGCCCCACCGCCGGGCCGGATAGGCCCAGTTTCATCAGGTCCCGGCCGTTCACCGCCAGCTGTCTCAGGGAAAAGCAGGCGTTTTCCGACAGCAGCCTCTCCATAATGGTCTCCGCCTTGTCGATCTCCGCCTGCGTGCTCCGGAACTCCGGCGCCTGGGCCAGGTTGTCCGCCCGCTTCACGTCGATGAGCCGCCCCAAGTCCTCCTGGCCCAGCGCCCGCAAGGCCCGGCGGAGCCCCCGGTCCGTCCGGGGAATGTCCCGGTCATGCCACGCCACCAGCCGCACCACCGTCTCCCGGAACTCCGTCCCGCATTTCAGCCGGCGGAGCATCCCATCCGCCAGGTCCCGGCTGATCTCTGGATGGCCGTAAAAGTGGCCGTTTCCTTTTTCATCCACCGTGAAGCAGGCCGGTTTCCCGCTGTCATGGAGCAGCATCGTACAGCGCAGGACCGGGTCCGCCGGCACCGCCTCCAGGGCGTGGAGGGTGTGCTCCCAGACATCATAACAGTGGTGCCGGTTCCGCTGGTCGAAGCCCACCATAGGCAGCAGTTCCGGCCAGAACACGCCGATCACATCCACATACTCCCGCAGAACCTCCGCCGCCCGTACGCCGCACAGCAGCTTGAAGAGCTCCACCTGAATCCGCTCAGCGGCGATGTCCCGCAAGAGTTCCCTGTGGTAGTGGATGCTCGCCCCTGTGGCCGGGTCAACGGAAAAGCCCAATACCGCTGTGAACCGCAGTCCCCGCAGGATGCGCAGGGCGTCCTCCTCAAAGCGGCGGTCCGGGTCACCCACGCAGCACAGGACGCCCCGCTTCAGGTCCTCCCGTCCGCCGAAGGGGTCCCGCAGCTCTCCCCGGAGGTCCAGCGCCATGGCGTTGACCGTGAAGTCCCGCCGCGCCAGGTCCTCCTCCAGAGAGCGGGTGAAGGTGACGTGCTCCGGTCTCCGGTGGTCGTGGTATTCGCCGTCCACCCGGTAGGTGGTGATCTCCACCGCCTGGTGCTCCATGCGGACCGTCACCGTACCGTGCTGTAACCCCGTGGGAAACGCACGGTCTCCGAAAACAGCCAAGGTCTCCTCCGGCAGGGCGTTGGTGGTCACATCCCAGTCTCCGGGGTGTCTGCTCAGCAGGGTGTCCCGCACGCAGCCGCCCACGCACCAAGCCTCGTACCCGGCGCTCTCCAAAGCCGTCAGCACCTGACGCACGATTTTCGGCATATCCGTCATCTTTTCACCCCGTTTCCCCGTTGCATTTCCGTTTTTCATGCCGTATAATAAAGTACTTGTGATTATACAACGCTTTTCCTCCTCCCGCAATGCGAAAAGCTGTTTTTGAAAGGAAGACCGTTTCCATGATGAACAATCCGAATCCCATTCGTGATTATCTGGTCCCCGGCAAGCGCGTCCATCTGGTGGGCATCGGCGGCGTGTCCATGTGCCCCCTTGCCGAGGTACTGCGGGGCATGGGCCTGACCGTCCAGGGCTCCGACATGACCGACAGCGACACTGTGAAGCACCTGCGCTCCCTGGGCATCTCCGTGGCCATCGGCCACAATGCGGAGAACTTGGGCGACTGCGACTTCGTGGTTCGCACCGCCGCCGTCCACGACAGCAACCCGGAGATTTCCGGTGCCGTGGCCCGTGGCATCCCCGTCTATGAGCGTGCCCAGGCATGGGGGGCGATTATGCAGCACTACCCTAACGCCCTGTGCGTCTCCGGCACCCACGGCAAGACTACCACCACCTCCATGTGCACCCACATCTTCATGGCGGCCCAGGCGGACCCCACCGTCATGATCGGCGGCACGCTGCCGCTGCTCCACTCCGGCTACCGGGTGGGCCACGGCGACACCATCATTCTGGAGTCCTGCGAATACTGCAACAGCTTCCTGTGTTTCTATCCCACGGTGGCGGTGATTTTGAACGTAGAGGCCGACCATTTGGACTTTTTCAAGGACCTGAACGACATCGAGCACTCCTTCCACAAGTTTGCCGAGCTGGTGCCCAATGCCGGTCATGTAGTGGTCAATGTGGATAACCAGGGTGCCGTGGATTCCGTGGACGGTGTGGACCGTCCCATCTTCACCTTTGGTCTGGATCACCCCGCCGACTGCACCGCCGCCAACCTGACGGATGTGGACGGTGCGCCCTCCTTCGACGTCATGGTCCACGGAGAAAAGTACGCCCATGTGAATCTCCACGTCTACGGCCACCACAACGTGCTCAACGCCCTGGCCGCCGCCTCCGCGGCGTATGTGCTGGACATTCCCGGCAAGGCCGTGGAAGAGGGCCTGGCTGCCTTCACCGGCGCCGGACGCCGCTTCGAGCACAAGGGCACCTACAACGGCGCCGAGGTCTACGACGACTATGCCCACCACCCCGACGAGCTCCACGCCCTGCTGACCACCGCCAAGGAACTGGGCTACAAGCGCTTGGTGGTGGCCTTCCAGCCCCACACTTACACCCGCACCGCCAAGCTCTTCGACCGCTTTGTGGAGGAACTGAAGCTGGCGGATGTGGCAATTCTGGCTGAGATCTACGCCGCCCGGGAGCAGAACACCCTGGGCATTTCCTCTTCCGACCTGTGCCGCCGTCTCCCCGGCTCCGTCTACTGCTCCACCCTGGACAAGGTGACGGACCAGCTGCGGAAGATTGCCCAGCCCGGCGACCTGATTTTGACCGTAGGCGCCGGCGATATCTACCGGGCCGGCGAAAAACTGCTGAAAAAGGACTAAAGAGAAATGGAAGTTTCCGCACTGTATCACAACTCCCGCCCCGAGGGCGAACTGCTCCCCCAGGAGGAGGCCGCTTTCGGCATTCTGGAAGCACTGGGCATCGACTATGACCGGGTATCCAGCGAACCCGCCGACACCATGGAAAAATGCGCCGCCGTCAGCGAGGTGCTGGGCGTACCGATCTGCAAGAACCTGTTTCTCTGCAACCGGCAGAAAACCCAGTTCTATCTGCTGTGCATGGGCCCCGACAAGCCCTTCCACACCAAGGACCTGAGCCATCAGATCGGCTCTGCCCGGCTGTCCTTCGCCCCGGAGGACTCCCTTTGGGAACTGCTCCACTGCACCCCCGGCTCCGCCACCATCCTGGGGCTGATGAATGATAGCGAACACCAGGTCCGCCTGCTGATGGAGCGGGAGGTCTATGAGGCGGAGTACCTGAGCTGCCACCCCTGTATCTGCACCAGCAGCTTAAAGCTGAAAACCGCCGATATTCTCCATAAATTCTTACCTCACACAGGACATGAGGTCACGGTGGTAGACCTGTAAAGTCAAAACCTCCGGCTAAGCCGGAGGCTTGAGTAAGCCCTATAAGGGCTTTATACGGACAATGCCCCTTAAGGGGCCCGAAAAGATTTGCCGACCGCATTGCTTTCTCGGGCTACCCCTTAAGGGGTTTTTGTTATGCCTTGGTATTTTTGCTACCCGCAAACGGGTCTACGAATTCCTTGATGCTTATCTGGTCGGCTATTTGGTCCTCTTGCAGCTGGTTTTGGATGTAAGCCTTAATTGCTTTTTGTTCCGCCCAACTGTGTCTACGAAATACCCTCTGGCCCAGAAATGTCTGTTTCCATACTTCTACTTAAGATTTGCGTGTCGGTCGAATATCATCAGGCTGCTTTTTCCCTTTAGATACCCCATGATCTATGATACGCTATATTTTGGAGGAATACTGATCAGCATATGGATATGATCCGGACACGCATTTGCTTCTATGCTCTCCACACCTTTTTGCTGGCATATTTTTCGTAAGATCGCGCCTATGTCCGCTCGAATTTCTCGATAGATTTCCATTCTTCGATACTTAGGTGCAAATACTACATGGTATTGACACCGCCAGCTGGTATGTTCTAAACTACTGATATCTGGATTTTTTATGAATCAGTCTCCTTGTTTTTGTGAATTTGGTCGGCAAACCTTTCATTCACTCTAACTTGGAGACTTTTTCTTATCTACTCCACTCCTCGCTATAAGCTCTTTTTCTCCCCCGACATAGCCGGGGGTTGCCTTTGTCAAGACAATGCAAACCGCCCCGCTGATTTCTCAGTGGGGCGGTCGGTTTTATCCGGATTTACTTGCTCAGAGCCTCGTCGATAGCCTTCGCGGCGGTCTTGCCGGCGCCCATGGCCAGGATGACGGTGGCGGCGCCGGTGACGGCGTCGCCGCCGGCGTAGACGTTCTCGCGGGAGGTCAGGCCGTCCTCATTGACGACAATGCCGCCTTTCTTGTTGATCTCCAGACCCTTGGTGGTGGACTTGATCAGCGGGTTGGGGCTGGTGCCCAGAGCCATGATGACACAGTCCACATCCAGGTCGAACTCGCTGCCGGGGACTTCCACGGGGCGGCGGCGACCAGAGGCGTCGGGCTCGCCCAGTTCCATCTTGATGCAGCGGATTTTGTTGACGTCGTCGTTCTCGTCGGCCAGAATCTCCACAGGGTTGTTGAGGGTCTTGAAGATGATGCCCTCTTCCTCGGCGTGCTCCACCTCTTCCTTACGGGCGGGCAGTTCTTCCATGCCGCGACGATAGACGATATAGACCTCGGCGCCCAGGCGCTTTGCGCAACGAGCGGCGTCCATGGCCACGTTGCCGCCGCCGACGACCGCCACCTTCTTGGGATGGATGATAGGGGTATCGGAGTCGGGCTTGTAGGCCTTCATCAGGTTGATACGGGTCAGGAACTCGTTGGCGGAGAACACGCCCTTGTAGTTGACACCAGGGATGTTCATAAACATAGGCAGGCCGGCACCGGAGCCGATGAACACGGCCTCGAAGCCCTGCTCCTCCATCAGCTCGTCGATGGTGATGGTGCGGCCCACCACAGTGTCGGTGGAAATGGTGACGCCCAGCGCCTTCAGGCCGTCCACTTCCTTCTGAACGATGGACTTGGGCAGACGGAACTCGGGGATGCCATAGACCAGCACGCCGCCGGCCAGGTGCAGAGCCTCAAAGACCGTGACCTCATAACCCTTGCGGGCCAAGTCGCCAGCGCAGGTCAGGCCGGCAGGGCCGGAGCCCACGACCGCCACACGGTGACCGTTGGAAGCGGGCTTTTCGGGAGCAGCGGTGCAGTTGGCGTTGTGCCAGTCGGCCACGAAGCGCTCCAGACGGCCGATACCCACGGGATCCCCCTTCTTGCCCCGGACGCAGTACTTCTCACACTGGTTCTCCTGGGGGCAGACGCGGCCGCAGACGGCGGGCAGAGCGCTGGTGTGTGAGATGATCTGATAGGCGGCCTCGAAATCACCCTTGGCCACCTCGGCGATGAACTCGGGGATATGTACCATAACCGGGCAGCCGGTCATGCAGGGCTTGTTCTTGCAGTTCAGGCAGCGCTGCGCCTCATCCAGAGCCTGCTCCTCAGTATAGCCAAGCGCCACTTCCTGGAAGTTCTTATTCCGGACGTTGGGGTCCTGAGAGGGCATGGGATTCTTGGTCAAAGACATGTTTGCCATGATTATTCGGCCTCCTTCTTGAACAGGTTGCAGGTCTCCTCGTGCTTATGCATCTCGAAGTCCCGATACATCTGGTTGCGCTTGACCGCCAGGTCCCAGTCCACCTTGTGACCGTCGAAGTCTGGGCCGTCCACGCAGGCGAACTTCATCTCACCGCCGACAGCCAAACGGCAGCCGCCGCACATGCCGGTACCGTCGATCATGATGGGGCTCATGGAGACGGTGGTGGGGATGCCGTAGGGCTCGGTGGTCTTGCAGACAAACTTCATCATAATCATGGGGCCGATGGCGAAAATCTCGTCATACTGGTTGCCGGCGTCGATCAGTTCCTTCAGCGCGTCGGTGACCAGACCCTTCTGGCCGTAGGAGCCGTCGTCGGTGCAGATCTTCAGCACGTCGGAGGACTTGCGGAAATCATCTTCCAGAATGACCAAATCCTTGTTCTTGAAGCCAACCACAGCATGGACCTCAGCGCCGTTGTCATGGAACTTCTTCAGTACGGGATAGGCGATAGCGCAACCCACGCCGCCGCCAACCACGCAGACCTTCTTCTTGCCCTCGGTCTCGGTGGCCTTGCCCAAGGGGCCCACGAAGTCCTGGAGGCAGTCGCCCTCGTTCAGATGGGCCAGCTTCTCAGTAGTGGCGCCGACCGTCTGGACAATGATGGTGACGGTTCCTTTTTCAGGGTCATAGTTATTGATCGTGATGGGGATACGCTCGCCGTTCTCATCCACCCGCAGAATGATGAACTGGCCCGGCTGCGCTTTCTTGGCTACCAGGGGAGCCTCAATCTCATACAAGGTAACGGTGGGACGCAGGGCCTCTTTTCTCACAATACGATACATACTTTTCCTTCTTTCACAAATGGTCGAATTTTGATACGAACCGATATCCTGCCTCTGACATTGTTTACATTTTAACATACGTCCTCTGGCCCGTCAATGTGTTTTCCACATCAAGCCGCCAAAATCTTTTATAAACTTTTGTCTGTTTCGCTAACAAAGTGTGATCTTTCTCCCGTCGGAGCGGATGACTCCCTCTTCCTTCAAACGCTTGAGCTCCCGCATCATAGCGCTGCGGTCCGTCGCGATATAGTCCGCCAGTGTACTGAGGGAAAACGGCAGTGTAAAGGTCTGCTTCCCCTCCTGCTCCGAGAGCTGGCGGAAATAGCAGAGCAGCTTTTCCCGGATGGACCGTCTGGACAACACATCTACCCGCAGAGAAAGCGCCTGCGCCTTGTCCGCCATAAGCCGCAGCATGTTCTGTACCAGCAGACTATGGTGGGTGCAGGCCTTCTCACAGCGTTTGAAGATATGGGGATAGTCAATGAACAGCACATCGCACGGCGTGCGGCAGACGACTTCCATGCTGTCTCTCACAGAGCCGGCATAGGCCAACGTTCTTCCGAACACGCCGCCGACGCTCAGCTCCTCCAGCACCGTGGACACACCGTCCTTGTCAATCCGAATGACAGACGCCTCTCCCCGCTCGATAATGCCCACCGCATTGCTCTCTTTAGAGGAAAAATCATAGATCAGATCGTCCGTCCGAAAAGAGCGCTGTACAGCCTGGAAGCAGTCCAGCATCCTGCAGTACTCCTCATAGCTGATATCTTGAAACAACGGACTTTTTTCCAACTCCTGCCGCGACAACATGGCAGCCGCCCCTTTCTGTTGCATATATCACAAGTAATCATATCAGCTTTTGGCGAAAATGTAAAGGCTTCGGATGGGCATATTTCATAGATTGTTCACCAAATTTCCAGAGGCATCCTGTATATTATAAATAGAAGGCAACCACTGAACGACAGGCGGACCCCCGCCTCCGAGAAAAGAGGCTGAACAGTGAACATTGCTTATTTTCTGCTCCCCAAGAACCGTGTCGCCTATCTCTACGATGACTACACCTTCCGCCAGGGACTGGAAAAGATGCGGTACCACGGCTATACGGCAATTCCCGTCATCTCCCGCAGCGGCAAGTATGTAGGCACCATCAGCGAGGGCGATTTCCTCTGGCAGATTCTCTCCAACGACGCCGAGTCTCGGCAAATCCGTTCCATGAAGGACCTGGAACAACTGCACATCCGTGACCTTCTTCGTGGAAACAACTATCCCCCCGTTCGGATCACCGTCAGTATGGAAGAGCTGCTCAGCAACGCCATGAATCAGAATTTTATCCCTGTGGTGGACGATCTTGGAAATTTCACCGGCATTGTTACTCGAAAAGACATCATCCGCTATTTCGCCGAGCAAAAGGATGAGTCTGTTTCTCCGCTCCTGCAAAAAATCGTATAAGGAAAACGCCCCCGGCGGGAGCACTTCCGCCGGGGGCGATTTGTCCCATTTTATCACTCATTTTTGGCACACGCTGTCCGCCAGCTGGCGGGCAATCTCCCGAATCTCCTCCGGGGTCCGCTCTTCCGGCGTCCGCCGGACCTCCGGCCGCTTTTTGTGCCGTCCCAGAGCGGCACAGCAGGCAAAGGCCAGCAAACAGGTGGCGCCCACCCGCCAGACGGTCTGGGTGATCAGATCATATCCCTCCCAGACTGTGGGCAGTGCCAAGTCCGCCAGAGCTAAAATCGCTGTCACAGTCAGCAGAAAGACCACATTCCTCGGGCGCAGAATTTTTCGGAGCGGTAGCTCCGGGAACGCCGCTTTCACCGAGGCGGCAAACACCGCGACGAGGATCACCGCCAGACACAGCCAGCCCAAAAGCCTGGACACCACAGGACTCAGAGCGCTGGCCCAGAGGGTGGAAAGTCCGGTCAGCAGCACCCAGCCCAACGCCCACAGCGGTACACCCACCAGCATCCGGACCGCCGCCGGGAGCCGCAGGACCCACTCCCGAATCCGCGCGGCGGGCCCTTTCTGCCGCTCCTCCGAAGCCGCAGCGTCCCCGTCATCGTCCGATGTCTGCTGCACGGAGACGATGGGATTGGGGTCCTGCATCAAATCCGCCGGATTTTCAAAGACCGCGCCCGTGACCATGCCGGCCACCGCAGCCGTCGTGACCGCCACGGCTGCCGCCGCCTTCTTTTTCTTGCCCATCCTCTCGCCTCCAATCTTTTCCAATATTCTAGTCCTTCCAAAGGAAAAAAACAAGCCTCTTTCCACGCAAACCGGCAGCAATCCATCAAGAAAACCAGGCCTCCGGCGATTTCCGTTTGGAAATGTCGGGGGCCTGGTTTTGTTCCTCATTTTTCACTGAAATGGTTCCACTTTCCGGACGATCACTCCACCACGATGCCCTTGTCGTCAAAGGCCTTCAGAAGCAGGTCCATGTCGGAGGGGATGGTGATGGGCTCGCCGCAGGCCTTGATGGCGTTGGCGACGTCCTTCAGGCCGTTGCCCGTGACCACGGACACCACGGTGTCGTTCTTCCCGATGACGCCCTGTTCGCACAGCTTCTTCACACCCGCCGTGCCGGTGACACCGGCGGGTTCGCCGAACACGCCGCAGGTCATACCCAGCAGCTTCTGGGCCGCCATGATCTCCTCGTCGGACACATTCACCACCAGGCCGTTGGACTCCCGGATGGCCATCAGGGCCTTGTCGGCGTTGCGGGGCACGCCCACGGCAATGGAGTCGGCCAGGGTGTTCTCCTCCATGGGATGCCAGGGCTTGTTCTCCGCGATAGCCCGGTTCAGGGGGCAGCAGCCCTCCGCCTGGGCGGAGATCAGCCGGGGCAGCCGGTCAATGAAGCCGATGGCGTACAGGTCCTTCAGGCCCTTCCACAGGCCCGCGATGGTGCAGCCGTCGCCCACAGAGATGGCAATGTAGTCCGGCACCTGCCAGTTCAGCTGCTCCATGATCTCCAGGGAGACGGTCTTTTTGCCCTCGGACAGGTAGGGGTTGATGGCGGCATTGCGGTTGTACCAGCCCCACTTGTCGATGGCCTGCTTGCTCAGCTCAAAGGTGTCCTCATAGCTGCCCTGGACGGAGATGACGGTGGCGCCGAAGGTCATCAGCTGGGCCACCTTGCCCTTGGGGGCGCGGGAGGGCACGAAGATGTAGGTTTTCAGCCCCGCCGCCGCGGCGTTGCCCGCCAGAGAGGACGCGGCGTTGCCGGTAGAGGAGCAGGCGATCACTTTTGCCCCCGCCTCCCGGGCCTTGGCGACAGCCATGGCGGAGGCCCGGTCCTTTAAAGACGCGGTGGGATTCTGGCCGTCGTCCTTCACCCACAGCTGTTTCAAGTCCAGCTGCTCCGCCAGGCGGGGCTCCTCGTACAGTGGGGACCAGCCCACCCGCAGGGGTGTGGGCTCCGTGGTCTCTTCGATAGGCAGCAGCTCCCGGTAGCGCCACATGGTCCGCTCAGTCCGGGCCGCCAGCTTCTCTTTCGTCAGCTGCGTCTTGATATAGTCGTAATCATAAGTGATATCCAGAATGCCGCCGCATTCGCAGGTGGTCAGGTCCGGCGTAGCCTCGTAGGTCTTTCCGCACTTGACGCATTTGCCGTATAAGACGTTTTTCATGGTAGTTGCTCCTTTCGCTCCTTCGGGGCCCGCCCCGGGAGGGCTGTAAAAAGGGCGGGGCTTTCGCCCCGCCCTGAGGCGTCTGATGGGATTTACAGGCTCTTCAAAACGCCGCTTTCTTCATTGAAGGCGTTGATCAGCTCATCCAGGTCCTTGGCTTGGGCGTGAACGGTATCCCAGGTGCCCTCGGTGTCGTACCACAGGGCGTTCAGCTCCTCGCTGGTCTTGCCCTGCTGCTCCACCCAGGTGTAGTACTTCAGGTTATGGACCCGCTTGCGGTCGGCGTAGGTCAGTTCCATCAGGCTGTCGGTCTTGAGGCCCAGCATATGCAGGTTGTGGTCCAGCTCCGCGTCCTTCACGCTGTACGTCCCGTACATCTCGTTCAGCTCCTGGATGCGGCTGCCGTACATGACGGCGGAGTCGGTCAGAACCGTGCCGACCACATCCCGCTCGGTGAACTCATAGTACTTCGCCATCTTGATGCAGCACAGCACGTTTGCGATACCGGAGATGCCCAGCCAGGTCAGCTTTTCCACCAGCTCGGGGTCCAGTTTCAGGGTATTCAGCAGGTAGTCCTGGCCCTCGGGGGTGTTGAACAGCCGCAGCAGGCGCTGGGAGTCCTCGTCGTCGATGGCGATGGCCATGTCAGTGTTCTTGACGTTGTGAATCCAGGGGATGTGCTTGTCGCCGATGCCCTCGATGCGGTGGCCGCCGAAGCCGTTATTCAGGATGGTGGGGCATTGGAGCGCCTCGCCCACGCCCAGCTTCAAGTGGGGATACAGTTCCTTCAGGCGGTCGCCGGTGGACATAGTGCCCGCGGATCCGGAGGTGAAGCAGGCGCCCGCGAAGTGGTCGCCGGGACGCTTGATGGCTTCGAACACGTCCGCCAGGGCGTTGCCGGTGACATTGTAGTGCCACAGGGGATTGCCCATCTCCTCGAACTGGTTGAAGATCATGTACTTGGGGTCCTGTTTGAGCTCGTTGGTCTTGTCAAAAATCTCCTTGACGTTGGACTCGCAGCCGGGGGTGGCAATCACTTCCGCGCCGATCTCATGGAGCCAGTCGAACCGCTCCTTGCTCATCTCGGCGGGCAGGATGGCCACGCCCTGGGCGCCCAGCAGGCGGGAGTTGAAGGCGCCGCCGCGGCAGTAGTTGCCGGTGGAGGGCCAAACAGCCTTGTGCTTGTTGACGTCGAACTGGCCGGTGACCAGTCGGGGGGCCAGGCAGCCGAAGGAGGCGCCCACCTTGTGGCAGCCGGTGGGGAACCACTTACCCACCATGGCGACGATGCGGCAGGGCACACCGGTGAGTTCGGAGGGCAGCTCGATGTAGTTGGGCACCGCCTGGAACAGTCCGCCGGATTCCTTGGGCTCGTTCTTCCAAGTGATACGGAACAGGTTCAGGGGATTCACGTCCCACAGTCCCACGTCCTTCAGCTTCGCCTGGACCTTCTCGGGGATAGTCTCTGGGTGCTGCATCTGGGCAATGGTAGGGATCACGATGTGGTTTTCCCGAGCTTTTTGCAAATTGTGCTCCAGTCCTTCTTTGTTGATGGTCAGATCGATCATGATTACTTGCCCTCCTGTTTCAAATCGATATAAGAATATAAGGTGTATTTGGAGATGCCGAAATACTTGGCGATCTTGTCGCCGGACTTCGTCACCAGGAATGCGCCGTTCTGGTTCAGGAACTGGATGGCCTTCACCTTGTCATCCTTGTTCATCAGGGCCACCGGCTTGCCCACCAGCGCCACGGACTGCTGGATCAGGTCTTCCAACAGATCGTTGACATTGACGATCTTCTCCGGCTCCGCCTGCTGGGGCTCCGGTGTGGCGATCAGCTCCCGGACCGCGCTCTCCACCATCACCAGCTTGGAGATGTCGTAGTTGATGGCCAGAATGGCGGACACCTTGCCCTTGCTGTTGCGGATGTAAACCGTGGAGGATTTCAGAATCTTGCCGTCCGGCGTCTTGGTCAGATAGCAGAGGTGGTCCTTCGGTTCCGGATCATTGGTCTCCATCTGCTCAATAACCACGTGGGAGGCGCCGTCCCCCACCTTCCGTCCGGACACATGACCGTTCTCAATGGCCACAATGGTGTGGTCCGGATGCCGGCTCAGGTCATGGACCACAACTTCGCAGCTGCTTCCGAACTGCGCGGCGATGCCGGCCGCCACCTGCTTCAACAGGTCCAGTTTATTGCTCTCCATGGTCTTTTACCCCTTTTTTCAAAAATCCTATGAAATCCATCCACTTCACCATATCCATCATATCATAAATTTTATAGAAATCAACTATTTTTCAAAAAATTTTTTTGGTTTTCTGATTTTTTGTTTGACAAGTGGATTTCTTATGCTATGATAGGGATAGATCAAGAACTCACGCCACAAAACATATATGAATCACATAATTATGATGGAGGGCAGCGTTATGGATTTTGAAGCGATCAAGAGAGCGGCGGAAGGCTATAAGGCCAATATGTCCCGGTTCCTGCGGGACATGATCTCCCACCCCAGCGAGAGTTGCGAGGAGAAGGAAGTTGTCATGTGCATCAAGGCCGAGATGGAGAAGCTAGGTTTCGACAAGGTCGAGATCGACGGTCTGGGCAACGTCATCGGCTGGATGGGCGAGGGCGAGAAGATCATCGCCATCGACTCCCACATCGACACCGTCGGCATCGGCAACATCAACAACTGGGAAGCTGACCCCTATCAGGGCTATGAAACCGAGGACATCATCTTCGGCCGCGGCGGCTCCGACCAGGAGGGCGGCATGGCCTCCGCCGTGTACGGCACCAAGATCATGAAGGATATGGGCCTCATTCCCGAGGGCTACAAAATCATGGTGGTCGGCTCCGTCCAGGAAGAGGACTGCGACGGCATGTGCTGGCAGTACATCGTCAACAAGTATTTCAACGGTCCCGAAGACGCCCGCAGCAAGATTGAGTTCGTCATCTCCACCGAGCCTACTGACGGCGGCATTTACCGCGGCCACCGGGGCCGTATGGAGATTCGCGTGGACGTGAAGGGCATCTCCTGCCACGGCTCCGCTCCCGAGCGCGGCGACAACGCCATTTACAAGATGGCCGACATTCTCCAGGACGTTCGCGCCCTGAACGAGAATGGCGACGGTCCCTCCAACAAGGTCAAGGGCCTGGTGAAGATGCTGAATCCCGAGTTCAACCCCGAGCATTACGAGGACGCCCAGTTCCTGGGCCGGGGCACCTGCACCACCTCTCAGATTTTCTACACCTCTCCCTCCCGCTGCGCCGTGGCGGACAGTTGCGCCATCTCCATTGACCGCCGCATGACCGCCGGCGAGACCTGGGACTCCTGTCTGAAGGAGATCGAGGACCTGCCCTCCGTCCAGAAGTACAAGGATGATGTGAAGGTCAGCATGTACATGTACGACCGTCCCGCCTGGACCGGCACCGTCTACGAAACCGAGTGCTTCTTCCCTACCTGGATCAACAAGGAGAGCGCCGCCCACGTTCAGGCCCTCATCGACGCCCACCACGCCCTGTGGGGCGACAAGCGCATCGGCCACGCCGACACTGACCCCAAGAAAGATGCCATGCACCTGCGTGAGGGCCGCCCCCTGACCGACAAGTGGACCTTCTCCACCAACTGCGTGTCCATCCAGGGCCGGT
>CAMBAJ010000049.1 GCA_945864305.1 uncultured Clostridia bacterium
TTACACAAATTTAACCGTAAAAAATTGTGAAGTCTGACGGTCAGCGGAGGAAGCCCTCCAGGATCTTCTCCTCCGCCTCCTCCGGCGTCAGGCCGAGCGTCTCGAGCTTGAGCAGCTGTTCGCCCGCGATCTTGCCGATGGCGGCCTCGTGGATGAGCGCGGCGTCGATGTTGTTGCAGGAGATCTCGGGGATGGAGCGGACCTTGGCCGCGCCCTGGACCTCGATGTCCAGGATGACGTCCTTGCCCTGGTTCATGGCCTCGTCCACGAAGCGCTTGGGGGTGCCGTAGAAATTTCCCACGTACTCCGCGTACTCCAGGAACTGGTCCATAGCGATCCACTTGCGGAAGGACTCCGCGTCCATAAAGTGATAGTGGATGCCGTCCAACTCTCCCGGACGGGGGTCCCGGGTGGTGGCGGACACGGAGAAATACAAATTTGGCCGCTTCTCCAACAGCGCGCTCAAAACCGTGCTCTTTCCGACGCCCGAGGGGCCGGAAATGATGAAAGTCTTTCCCTTCTTCATGTTGTTCCTCTCTCTTCTCCCTCCGTCCCGCGGACGCCGAATTTCTCCGGCGGCAGGGCAGACAATATCACATGGTCGCTGTCCATAATAAATATGGAGGCCGTCTTGCGGCCGTAGGTGGCGTCGATCAGCATGCCCCGCTCCCGGCTCTCCTGCACCATGCGCTTGATGGGGGCGGAATCCGGACCGACGATGGCCACCAGCCGTTCCTCAGACACCAGGTTCCCAAATCCGATGTTGATGAGCTTCATGGCCTTACTCCACGTTCTGGACCTGCTCGCGCATCTTCTCCACCTCGGCCTTCAGGCCCACAACCACTTGGGCGATAGCCACGTCGTTGCACTTGGAGCCGATGGTGTTGGACTCCCGGTTGACCTCCTGGATCAGGAAGTCCATCTTCCGGCCCATGGGCTCGTCGGAGGCGATCATGGTCCGCAGCTGGGCCACATGGCTCCGCAGGCGGACGGTTTCCTCGTCCACGGCCACCTTGTCGGCGTAGATGGCGGCCTCGGTCAGGATGCGCTGCTCATCGATGGTGGTGCTCTGGAGTACCTCCTGCATCCGGGCGGTCAGCTTGGCCCGGTACTCCGCCACGGTCTGGGGAGAGCGCTCCTCCACCTGGCTGGTGTAGTTCTCGATATAGGTCAGGCGATTTCCAATATCCTCCGCCAGCTTGGCACCCTCCACGGCCCGCATGGTATTATACGCCGCCAGGGCCTCATCCAATACCGCGCACAAATCAGCGCTGACGGTCTCCAGGTCCTCGTCGGCCTTGGTGACGGTCAGTACGTCCGGGAACCGGGACAGCTGCTCCGGTGTCACATGGGACTCGGTGCCGCAGACCTCCGCCAGCTCGCTGAGGGCGCTGGCATATTGGGCGGCCAGCTCCCGGTTGACAGTGACCTTCGCCACATCGGCGGCGGAGGCGTCCACGGTGATGAACACGTCCACCTTGCCCCGGGAGATGGCCTTCTGCACATGCTGTTTCACTGCGTCCTCGGCAAAGCTGTACATCCGGGGCATCTTGACGGTGCAGTCCAGATAGCGGTTGTTGACGGAGCGCACTTCCACGGTGATGTCCCGCTTGTTGAGCATCTCCCTCGCCCGGCCGTAGCCGGTCATACTCTTAATCACGTTTTTTTCCTCCCTATGATCTCTCAGCAGCAGAACCAGTATCCGCCGCCGTTGCAGAGCGTCCACAGACAGCACAGGGTCAGGCAGGGATTTCCGCCGCACAGCTCCGTCCCGAACTGCCCGCCGTTGGGCCGGTAGGCCGACCGCGTGCCGTTTTCCATATATTCCAGCGCCTGCCGGTACTCCGGATTGGAGGGGTCCATCTGACAGGCTGTCTGATAATACCGCTTGGCCTCGTCCATCCAGCCCCGGCGATAGCACACCGCGCCCCGGAGGAAGTTCCACTCGGCGTTATGGTCGCTGTAATTGGCCAGCAGCGCCTCCGCCCGGCTGAGGTTGCCGGTATTGATGGCGACCCGGACCTGCTGGAGCACGGAACTCCCGGAGGCAGACTGCCCGCTGTACTGCTGATAGCCGCCGCTGCTGCCGCCCCGGTAGCCGCCGTAGGCGCTGCCATACCCACCGCCGTACGAGCCGCCGCCGGATTTGCTCCCGCTGCGCATCTTCGTGATCTCCTCGTAGGCGGCGTTGATCTCCTTCATCTTCTCCTGGGCCAGATCCGCCAGGGGGTTGTCATGGTAGTTATCCGGATGATACTTTCTGGCGAGCTCCCGGTATGCCTTTTTGATTTCTTCATCTGAGGCGTTTTCCGACACGCCCAGGACTTGATAAGGATCATTCATGTGCTTTCCTCGACATTCTTGCTTTTCTTTCTATCTTCCCCGCAGCGGGCGGTCCGGAACGTTCCGTCCAGAACCGCCTTGCCCACGTGAAAAAGACCGGTATAAAAGGTAGTCTCCAAAATCGGCGTCCATACCCCGAAATCCCACAGCTCAAAGGCCGTGGCCATCATGTGGATGGAGTGGTCCAGCGTAGCGGCGAACTCCCGTCGGGCCTCCGCCGTCCAGATGCCGTCGGTCAGCCCGAAGCGCAGGGCCACGGGGTTATAGTTCCCGGAGGCGGCGTCTTTTTTCAAGTCGTCCGCCGCGTCCACCAGATAGACCCACCGGCCCAGATGGTAGAGTATCTGCTCCAGCACCCGCTGCCGGATGGGGTCGTCCACTTCCCTGGCCGCCGCGCCCAGCAGCACCGCGAAGGCGTCCGCCGCCCGGTCCATGGACGCGCAGTTTTCCTTTTCCAGGTCCGACAGCAGCCGCAGTTGGGTCCGGGTGCTCTCGTCAAAGCCAGGACAGAGCTTGGCCGCCTTCCGGTAGGCCGGTTCCAGCACGGCGGAAAGGCCCCGGTATTTCAGCCCGTGGAGCCAATCGTGGTCCTCCACGCCGTCCCGCAGCTGCCAGTAGGCCAGAATCACACTCTCGTCCGCCGCTAGCTCCATGGCACCGTCGCTGACCAGATACTCTCTCCTGCGGACAGGACTTGCAAAGCACCGGGCGGAGCGGCTCTCGCCCTCCTCCACCCCGGAGAGCAGGATGGCCAGGTAGGTAAAATCGTAGTTCAGAATGAACCGGGCCGCCGTTCCGTACCGATGCCCCAGCGTATGGCACAGGCCGCAGTAGATGCGCCGGAAGCGCTCCGTCTCCTCCTGCGGCAGGGCCTGGAGCGGCGGCTTCACATAGCCGAACACGGGTCAGAACAGACGGACGATGGTAAAGACCAGCCCGCCTCGGTCCCGCAGGCGGCGGTCATAGAAGATGGCCACGATGATGCCGATGACAAAGCCGACAGCTGCCACAAAATACTGCATCCCCACGCTGGCCGACAAAAAGGCCATGATGAGGTAGCCTGCCATGAACAGAACCACGGGAATGAGATACACCAGCATCACGATGTTCAGCATTTTCTTGGTGCTGCTCTCCACCACGACCTTCTGTCCCGGCTGGGCGCCGATGGTATTCACCGCCTTGGCGTGGACCGCCGCGCCGGAGACGCCGCAGCCGGCGCACTCCTCGCAATCGTGGCCGCAGGCGGACTTCCGGGGCACGGAGATCTCCGCGTGGTCGTTGTCAATGATTCGTTCAACAGTTGCAATTTGGGTCATAATGATTCTCCTGTGCTATTCTTGCTCTTCCGATGGTTCCTCAGTGTCAGGTTCCGCAGCCATCTCCTGGATGTTCACCTGGGCCTGATAGCTGCCGGAGACCCCCACGTCTCCGCTGGTATTGATCTTTACCGTGACCGGAACCGTGTAGCTGCCGGAGGCGGCGCTGAAATCACTGAGATCAGCCACCAGGGTGATGTCCTCCGCCGTGACGGCGGCCACATCTGCCTCTGTGCCGAAAATCTTCACGGTCATCTGGTTTGTCACCACCTGCGCGGTCTTGCCCTCGGGCACGTTTTCACACTGGAACTGATCCACCTCGAACTCCGCGCTGGTCATGTCCACAAAAGAGATGGTCAGGGTGGCTCTCGTCACACCGCTGAGGTTCTGGCAGCCCTCCGGCACAGTGATGGGATACCCGTACACGCCGGAGCCCTGCTTTTCCAGGGACAACAGGTCAAAGTCGTCCAGGACGATGGAGTCGATGTTCTTCAGGACGGACGCCTCGCCGGAGACCTGAATGGTGTTGGGCTTGATCTCCGCCTTGATATTCTCCTTCCGGGCACCGGCGGATTCGATAAAGTTCATCTTCAGGGTCAGCTCCTTGGTCACAGAGACCGGCAGCGTGGCCTGGATGGTCTCCACGGTCGTGTGGATGTGTCCATCCGAATTGTCGATGACCTTACCGCTGGCGTCATAGAACTGATAGGACAGGCTCTCCGAGACCGTGGCCTC
This sequence comes from uncultured Clostridia bacterium, assembly GCA_945864305.1. Classification (GTDB taxonomy): domain Bacteria; phylum Bacillota; class Clostridia; order Oscillospirales; family Oscillospiraceae; genus Oscillibacter. The sequence goes on from CAMBAJ010000049.1 coordinate 4,395, forward strand.
CGCGTCCTTGCCCAGGTCCAGCGTCGCCTTCACGTAGCTGACGGGGTCGATGTCCTCCTGCTGGCCGCGAATCTCAATAGACGTGTGGGACAGCTGGAGCTGGCCGGCGGTAAAGCCTTCCGCCACATTGCCCTTCAGATCACACTTGACCTCCACAGTCCGGCTGTACAACTCCGCGATGTTGACCGTGGCCATCTTGATGCTGGCGGATTTCCGGGTGATATTCTCCGTTCCATCGGGGTACATCACACTGTAGTTGATCCGCTGGGAGCCGGCCTCCGTCACATTGGACAGGTCCACCGTCACCCGGATTTTGGATTTATCCAGCTTGGCGATATCCACCCGGGGGCCGGACAGCGTCAGGTCAATGGTCTGATCCGTGCCGTCCGCCAGCAGCATCAGCCCCCGCTCCGCCAGCCGGTCCTCCACGTTGTCGCTGCTGTTGGAAAACATGTATTCAATCGGGATATTGTGGGCCTCCGTCTCCTTTATGACCGCTTTTCCGTTCACGCCCACCACTGCGTCGGCGTAGACCCAGATGATGCTGGCCACCAGGATGGAAAAAGCCAGGTACAGTGCCTTTCTCCGGTCCAGCTTCTTATTCTGCATCGTCCGCACCTCCGTTCTTTCTGGCGCGCAGCAAAGCAGGCAGGCTGAAACGCTGCTTGTCCGCATCGGATTCCTCCTGCGGAAGCAGTTCGTTCCGCAGAAGGTTTTCCAGCGTCTCCGGCTTCAAATGCCGCTTCAGCATGCCGCCGATGGCCACGGAGATGGAGCCGGTCTCCTCCGACACGATGACCACCACGGCGTCGGAGTTCTCGCTCATGCCGATGCCAGCCCGGTGGCGCATGCCCAGGTCCCGGCTGAGGTTCACATTCTTGCTCAGCGGCAGCATGCATCCCGCGCCCAGCAACCGTCCGTGCCGGACGATGACGGCGCCATCGTGCATGGGAGCCTTGACGAAGAAGATGTTTTTCAAAAGCTCACTGGAAACGGAGGCGTCCAGCACTGTGCCGCTGCGGACCATGTCATCCAGCAGAATCTCCCGCTCGAACACGATCAGTGCGCCGGTGCGGCTCTGGGACATCTCCGTGCAGGCCAGCACCGTCTGGCTGATGGTCTGCTCCATGACATTCCCGGCCTCCGTATGGGTGAAGAAGGCGATGAACCGCCGGCTGCCCATCTGCTCCAAAATCCGGCGGATCTCCGGCTGAAACAGGATGATCAGCGCCAGCACGCCCAGGTCCACCATACGGCTTAGAATAAAGTTGATGCCGTTCAGATGGAACAGCGACGACGCCATCAGTGCCGCCAGGAACACGAACAGGCCTTTCAGAAGGCTGGCTGCCTTGGTGCTCTGCACCAGGACCAGAACCTTGTAAATCACGAACACCATGATTGCGATGTCCAGGAAGTCCGTGAGCTCGATCGTCAACAGGTAGCGGCCGATGAAAGCGGGCAGTTCCGCAAAGCTCATTTCCATTTTACGTCATCATCCCTTTCAGGCCATGAATACATTGATTATATAAAATATGCCTGTAGAATGCAAGGTTAACCGGAGGAAAATTCACGGACTGTTCAGAAAATCAATGCAGACAGTCCTCCAGTGCCGTCAGAAACCGGTGTACCTCGTCCGGCCGGTTGAAATCCGAGAAGCTGACCCGCACGGTCCCGCTCTCCAGCGTCCCGGCGGTCCGGTGGGCCAGCGGCGCACAGTGGATGCCGGTGCGGACGGCAATGCCCCGCTCCGCCAGGGCGGAGCCAATGTCCTCCACATCCCTGCCCTCCGCTGTGAAGGACAGGACGCCCGCCTGGTTCCGCAGCCCCGGCATGGCGTACACCCGGACGCCGGGAATGGCCCGCAGGCCCTCCGCCGTCAGCAGGGCCAGACGCCGCTCCCTGTCGCAGATGCTGTGCTCTCCCCGCCGGCGCACGAACCGCACCCCCGCCAGCAGTCCGGCAATGCCCGGCATGTTGTGGGTGCCGGCCTCCAGGCGGTCCGGCAGGAAATCCGGCATCTCCTGCTGGCTGGAGAGGCTGCCGGTGCCGCCCTCCAGCAGCGTCCGGGGCGTCACGCCTTTTCCGCACAGCAGCACACCCGTTCCCTGGGGACCGTACAGCCCCTTGTGGCCCGGCATGGCGATGAAGGCCGCCCCCAGCGCCGTCATGTCCAGAGGCAGGATGCCCGCCGACTGGGACGCGTCCACGATCAGCGGTACGTTCCGACTCCGGCAGACGGCGGCGATCTGCTCCACCGGCTGGATGAAGCCGAACACGTTGGACACGTGGTTGCAGACCACAGCGCTGGTCCCGGGGACCACCAGCTTATCAAAGGCCGCTGTCACAGCCTCCGATTGGAACAGGGGCCCCGCCGCCGTCTGGACCTTTGCCCCCAGAGCCACCAGCGGCCGGGTCACGGCGTTGTGCTCATAGCCGGAAACCACCACTCTGCCGCCGGGTGGAACCAGACTCTTGATGGCAATGTTCAGCCCGTGGGTGGCACTGGATGTGAACACCACGTTTTCGGGATTTTCCAGATGGTACAGCTCCGCCAGCTCGTTCCGGCAGGCGAAGGCCGTGTCGGCGGCCCGCATGGCAGGGGGATACCCGCCCCGTCCCGGTGAGCTCATGGTCATCAGTGCGTTCTGCATGGCGGCAACCACCGCGGGAGGCTTCTGGAACGTGGTAGCCGCGCTGTCGAAATAAATCATGTTCCCACCTCCTGGTAGAGTCCGCGCTGGTACAAAAATATCTGAACGGGGTCCAGGGACGCCCTGCGCAGCGCCAGCAAGGCCGGCGTCAGGTCCGGGACCGCGATCTGTACGGCGTAAGCGCAGCCCAGGTCCGTCAAATCTCTGGGCGCGCGAAAAATCTGGCAGCGGATGCCCGCCCTGTCCAGTGCGCTCTGCATCCGCTGCGCAAAGGTGATGGAACGGGCGAGGATCAAATAATGCTCCACAGACACTCCTCCTCTCTACCCATCTTATGGCAGCAGGTCCGGAGGGTGTGAAAAAGGACACGCTGATGCGTGTCCTTTTGATGCCGATTTTACATCTCCAGCAGAACCACGGCGTGGGCCGCCATGCCGGAGCCGTCTCCGGTAAAGCCCAGGCCCTCCTCCGTGGTGGCCTTCACATTCACCTGGTCCGGCTGAATGCCCAGCGCCCGGGCCATGTTCTCCGCCATCTCCTGCTTGTAGGGGCCCACCTTGGGAGCCTGGGCCAGGAGCGTGGCGTCGATGTTCACCACCTGGTATCCCCGCTCGTTCAGCAGACGGCCTACCTCCGCCAGCAGCTTCAGGCTGGAGATGCCCGCGTAGGCCGGGTCCGTGTCCGGAAACAGCTTGCCGATGTCCCCCAGCCGGGCGGCGCCGGTCAGGGCGTCCATGACGGCGTGGGTCAGAACGTCCGCGTCGGAGTGGCCCAGCAGGCCCCTCCCCCAGGGGATGTCCACCCCGCCGAGGATCAGCTTCCGGCCCTCCACCAGACGGTGGACATCATATCCGTGTCCAATGCGCAGATTGGTCATACTTCCTCCTCGCGCCCGGCGGCGCTCTTTTCGCTTCCCTCAGCGCTCCTCCCGTGCCTGGAGGATGGCCTCCGCCAGGATCAGGTCCACGGGAGTGGTGATCTTCAGATTCTCCTCGTCGCCCTCCACCAGGAACACCACTTTTCCCAGCCGCTCCACCGCGGAGCAGTCGTCGGTAATGGGAATCTGGCTCTCCACGGCGGACTGGAGCGCCGCCTTCAAAAGGTCCGCCTGGAACACCTGGGGCGTCTGCACGGCCCGCAGGGTATCCCGGTCCAGGGTCTGCTCCACCGCGCCATCCTCCCGGACGGTCTTGACGGTGTCCTTCACCGGCACGGCGGGGGCCGCCGCGTCACAGCGGGCGGCGGCGGTGATGACCCGGTCAATAAGCTCCGGCGTCACCAGGGGTCTGGCCCCGTCCTGCACTGCCAGCAGCTCCGTCTCCGAAGACACCTCCAGCGCCGCCAGCAGGACAGAGTGGGCGCGGCTCTCGCCGCCCCGGATCACCTTGGTGCATTTCGTGATGCCGTAGGTCTGGCACAGGCGGGAGATCTCCACCAAATCCTCTTCCCGGGTGGCGACGACGATCTCGTCCACCTGCTCCGCCAGCTGGAGGGCCGTCAGCGTCCGCGCCAGCACGGGGATGCCGTCCAGCGGTTCCAGCAGCTTGTTCACGCCGCCCATCCGGCTGGAGCTTCCGGCGGCCGCCACCAGGGCGGCGCAGCGGGGACGCCGGGCCTCCCGTATTTTCTTTAAAAATGGAAACATGACTACGATCCTCTCCCGGAGATCATCCCTGCCCAGAAGGGACACACATCATGGCCCGGTTCAGGCGCGACTCAGCATCCTGATAGGGCACCTGCTCTGTCAGGACGATCTCCGAAATCATGATTTGTTTGGCATTGTGCAGCATCTTCCGCTCACCGGTGGACAGCCCCCGCCGGTGTTCCCGATGCATCAGCGCCTTGACCACCCGGGCCACCTCATAGGGGTCCCCGCTCTTCAGGCGCAGCATGTTCTCCTGGTACCGTTTGTTCCAGTTGGCGTTGACTTCCACGTCCAGCGAAGGAATGGTTCCGAACAGGCGCTCCGTCTCCTCCGGCGTCATAATGGAACGAAGGCCCACCGTCTGGCTGTTTGCAATGGGAATTTTCAGCACCAGACCGCCCATCGGCATTTTAAAAACATAGTAATCCTGTGTGATTCCCGCGACCTTTTCCCGAACGATGTCATCGATGACACCGGCGCCGTGCATCGGATGCACGACCTGATCTCCAATGCTGAACATGGCAAGCCCCTTCCCTTTCCGGTCCGTGCGGTGCCTGATTCCCGCTCATATTGGTCGTTTCCCGAAAAACTTTTTAATACAGATTTATTATACTGACTTCTTTCGAGGTTTACAAGCGTTTTTCAGAAAAATTGCAACCATTTTGGAGAAAATTCAGGGGAAAAAGCTGACGGACGGCCCGAAAGCTGTCCGTCAGAATTGAAAATATACAGATATACAGAAGTTTACTTCTTGTTGGAACGGCGCCAGATGTGCATCTTCTCCGCCTCGGCGATCAGCTCGTCGCGGAACTGGGGATGGGCGATGTTGATGAGGCCCTCGGCCCGCTCCCAGGTGGACTTGCCCTTGGCGTTGAACTTGCCGTACTCCGTCACCAGCCAGTGGAGGTTGGTGCGGGTGCAGGTGGCGATGGAGCCCTCCAGCAACGTAGGACGGATACGGGAGTGGAGCTCACCGGTCTTCTTGTCCTTCACGGTGGCGGAGCAGCAGATGAAGCTCTTGCCGCCCTTGGCCAGATAGGCACCCATGACGAAGTCCTGCTGGCCGCCGGCGCCGGAGATATGATTGGTACCGGAGGACTCGGAGGAAACCTGGCCATACAGGTCGATGTCCACAGCGCCGTTGATGGAGATAAAGTTGTCGATCTGGGACACCCGGGCGATGTCGTTGACATAGCTGACGGGAGCGGCCATGCAGGCGGGGTTGTTGTTGATATAGTCGTACAGCTTCTGGGAGCCCGCGGCGAAGGCATAGACCTGGCGGCCCTTGTCGAAGGGCTTGCAGGCGCCGGTCAGCTTACCGGCCTCGGCCATATCCACGAAAGCGTCCACGTACATCTCGGTGTGCACGCCCAGGTCCTTCAGGTCGGACTTGGCGATCATCTTGCCGATGGTGTTGGGCACGGAGCCGATGCCTAACTGCAGGCAGGCGCCGTCGGGAATCTCGGGCACCACCAGGTTCGCGATGGCCATATCCACCTCAGAGGGCTCGCCGGAGCCGCCCAGGGTCTCCATGGGAGGATTCTCGCCCTCCACGATCATGTCTACCTCGCTGATATGGACGCAGTTCTCAAAGCCGCCCAGGCAGACGGGCATGTTCTTGTTGACCTCCACAATGACGGTCTTGGCGCAGTCGCAGACGGCCTTCAGGTGGGAGCCGCCGGGGCCGAAGTTGAAGTAGCCGTGCTCATCCATAGGCGCCACCTGGAACATGGCCACATCCAGAGTCTTGATGCAGTTGCGGTAGTAGCCGGGCAGCTCGGAATAGCGCAGAGGGATATAATAGGAGAAGCCCTCCTTGATGGCCTTCCGCTCGATGCCGGACATATGCCAGGAGTTCCAGGTGAAATGATCGGCCACATTGGGAACGTCGAAAATCGCGGGACGGCGGGTCAGGATACCGCCGCGGACATTCACATCAGTCAGCTCCTCAGACCGTTTGGCCAAAGCCTTGTCCAACGCGTTGGCCGTACAGATGCTCCAGCCGTAATCCAGCCAGTCGCCGGACTTGACGACCTTCACCGCTTCGTCGGCGGTTGTCAGTTTCTGCTTGTACTCATCCTGGTAGCTCATAGTTGTTCCTCCCACATCTAATTTGTTGTATGATGAATTTGCGTGTAGTCATACATCCTATTGTCAAGATTATAACATAACCCGTATGCCCATTGCAATCCAAATACGTGAAAAAAATCACATGTTTTTCAAAAAAGATGCGGACCCGTATCGGGCCCGCATCTTCATCAGTGGAAATTACTCCTCGACGGGAGTCTCCTCGGCAGACTCCTCAGCGGCGGGAGCCAGCAGAGCACGGATGGACAGGGAAATCTTGTGCTTCTCCTCGTCGATGGCCGTGATCTTGGCGTCCACCATCTGGCCCTCGGACAGGACGTCCTCGGGCTTCTCAATGCGGCGGTCCGCAATCTGAGAGATGTGGATGAGGCCATCCACGCCGGGAACAACCTCGGCAAAGGCGCCGAAGGTCATCAGCTTGACGATGCGCACGTTGGCCACATCGCCCACGCTGTACTTATCCATGAACACATCCCAAGGCTGGATATTGCGGTCCTTCACGCCCAGGGAAATCTTGCGCTTCTCGGGATCGAAGGAGATGACGTACACATCCAGAGTGTCGCCGACCTTGCAGACCTCAGAGGGGGTCTTGATGCGGCTCCAGGACAGCTCGGAGATATGTACCATACCATCCACGCCGCCGATGTCCACGAACACGCCGTAAGAAGTCATGGACTTCACGGTGCCGGTGTAGTGCTTGCCGACCTCGATGTTGTTCCAGACCTCCTCCTGAGCGGCCTTGCGGGCCTCGTCAGTGACGGAGCGGATGGAACCCACCACACGGCGGCGGGCACGGTTGACCTCGGTGATGCGCAGCTGGACCTTCTGCTTGATCATGGAGCTCAGGTCAGCGCCGCGGGGCTGGCCGCTCTGGGAAGCGGGCACGAACACGCGCACGCCCTTCACAGACACAACGATGCCGCCCTTGTTCTCCTCGGTGACGGTGCCTTCCAGCACGGTCTTCTCCTCAACGGCCTTCTCGATGTTCTCCCAGACCTTGACGGCATCCAGACGCTTCTTGCTCAGCTCTGCATAGCCCTCCACGTCGTTGACGCGGACAATATAGGTCTCGATCTCATCGCCGACCTTGACGATATCCTCGGGCTTCGCGCTGGGATCGTCGCTGAGCTCGCTCAGCTTGATGTAAGCGGCCTGCTTGGCGCCCACATCGACCTGCACCTCAGTCGGGGTGATGGCCGTGACGATACCGGTGACCTTCTCTCCTGTATTTAAAGTTTTGAAAGACTGATTCAGTAATTCCTCGAAGGACTCCTCTTTGCCCTCGGCCGCTTTGATTTCTTCGCTCATCGTTGCATATACCTCCTTAATGATGCCCGCAGGCGTGGAGGCGCCGGCCGTAAGACCCGCAACAGAGCAATCATGGAAGAAATCCGCCGAAAGCTCGTCCGCGTTCTCGATCTGGAGGACACGGGGACATCTCTTCATGCAAATTTCCGTCAAATGCTTGGTGTTCGCGCTTTTACGGTCTCCCACCACGACCATAACGTCCACTTTGCCGGCGATCTCCGCCGCCTCGGTCTGACGTTTATGCGTAGCATCACATATTGTATCAAATATTTTTACGTTTGTACACTCTTTTTTTAGGATTTTCCAAGAAGTTTCAAAAAGTTCACGAATACAGGTGGTCTGAGCCACCACCGTCAGGGGCTTTTCCCGGTCTGTCTCCGGATTTTTCAGCCACATCTTTACTGCATCCGGCCCGTCGAAGATCAGCGGATGGGCACACCAGCTGGCAAGGCCCATGACCTCCGGATGGTGGGGCTCACCGATAATGACCGGCTGACGTCCCTCCTGTTCCGCTTGGGCGACCAGCCTTTGGATACGCATGACATTGGGACAGGTGGCGTTGACGCAGATGACGCCCTGGCACTCCAGAGCGTCCAGAACACTTTTGAGCTCTCCGTGGGAACGGATGATCACCGTGTCTCCCGCTCCCAGGGCGGCGGGGTCCTCGGTCTTGCGGATGCCCCGGGCGGCCAGGTCCTCCACCACATGGGTGTTGTGGATCAGGTCCCCCAGCATCCAGCATCCGCCGGTGGAGGCGGCCGTCTTCTGGGCCAGGTCCACCGCCCGCTGGACACCGTAGCAGAATCCGGCGCTCTTAGCTAACATGACGTTTTCCCTGCTCACAGCGGCTTTCCTCCCACGGCCTGGCCACCCAGGGCATAGGCCTCCCGCAGGAGATCGTCAGCGATCTTCTGCATCTCCTCGGAGGTGCCGTGGCGGCCGGTGTAGACCGGCTCATAGGGGTCTCCGAAGATGATGCGGGTCTTGTGGAACAGCTTCTTCTCCCCGTCCATGAACACCGGCACCAGCTTCGCGCCGGTGCGGACGCCGATCATGGCCGCGCCGCTCTTGGCGTGGGCCGGCAGGCCGTCTATGTAGCCCACGCCGTTGCGGACCACTGTCCCCTCGGGGAAAATCAGCAGATTGTCCCCGGATTTCAGGACCTGGATGGCAGTCTTGACGGACTGGATGTCGTTATTGCCCCGGCTGACAGGGAACGCGCCCAGCTTCCGCAGAATCCATCCCAGGATGGGGTTTTTGAACAGTTCCTCCTTCGCCATGGCGTGGAGCCGGTAATTCACCGGCAACCGGGTGCCCAGCAGTACCGGGTCCCAGTTGCTGGAGTGGTTGGGGCACAGCAACACGCCGCTCTTGGGCAGCTTCTCCAGGCCCTCCACCGTGGTGGGGTGGATGAATCTGAGGATAAACCCCAGCACATAATATACAAATACAAAAAAGCCATTCGTCGGTTTCATACGCCCGTCCTCTCCCGGATCAGTTTTAAAAGTGCCTCTCGGCTCTCCTCAAAGTTCAGCTCCGTCGTGTCCAGCAGCACAGCGTCCTCCGCCTGCCGCAGCGGCGCCGTGGCCCGGTGGGAGTCGTCCCAGTCCCGCTGTTCGATCTCCTTTAATATCTTCTCATAGGGCTCCGGTGTCCCCCGCTGTTCCAGCTCCAGCATCCGCCGCCGGGCCCGGGCCTCCGGAGAGGCGGTGAGGAAGATCTTCACGTCCGCGTCCGGCAGCACCACGGTGCCGATGTCCCGGCCGTCCATGATGACGTTGTGGGTCCGGGCCAGCTCCCGCTGCATCTCCAGCAGGAAGGCTCGCACACCGGGATGGGCCGAGACCGCCGACGCGCATAAAGATATCTCGGGAAGCCGAATCTCCTTTGTCACGTCCTGACCGTTCAGCAGCATGTGCTGCAAGCCGTCGTCTCCATATGTCAGTTCCACACGGACCTGGGGCAGGGCCGACGCCACCGCCTGTTCATCCTTCGGGTCGATGTGGTTTGCGTGGGCGTAGTAGCCGATGGTACGGTAGATCGCCCCGGTGTCCACGTACAGATATCCCAGCTCCGCCGCCGCGCTGCGGGCCAGGGTGCTCTTGCCGGCGCCGGAGGGTCCGTCGATGGCAATGCTGACCATTTTCATGTCTTTCTCTCCTGTCATTGTTCTTGCTGTGCCGCCGCGATACCGGCGCTGCGGCCGGTGGCCCAGGCGATCTGCAGGTTGAACCCGCCGGTGTAGGCGTCCACATCGATGAGCTCTCCCGCAAAGTACAACCCCTTTACAAGCTTTGACTCCATGGTCTTAGGGTCGATTTCGCTGATCTTCACGCCACCGGAGGTGACGATGGCGTCTGTCACCGGCCGCAGACCGGCGATCTCCACCGGGAAGTGCTTCAAAAGCCGCAGCAGTTCCCGCCGCTGCTCCCGGGTGATCTCGTGGACCTTCTGGTGGGGCGGGATGCCCGTCAGCTCCACCAACACGGGAATCAGCTTCTGGGGCAGCAGGTCGTCCAGGGCGTTGCAGAAGTCGCTGTTGGCGTGCTTTTCAAAGTCCGACAGCAACCGCCTGTCCAGCGTCTGTTCGTCCAGGGCCGGTTTCAGGTCGATCTCCAGCCGGTAGTTCTTCTTGTCGAAATACCGCATGTGGGCCGAGGCGGACAGCACCAATGGTCCGCTGACGCCGAAGTGGGTGAACAGCATCTCGCCGAAGTCCGTATAGATTTTCTTGTTGTTCTCAAAAACCGTCAGGGAGACATTCCGCAAACTCAGGCCCTGCATCCGGGCGCAGAGATTTCCTTTTTCCCGCAGGGGTACCAGGGAGCCCCGCAGAGGCGTCACGGTATGCCCCGCCTCCGCCGCCATCCGGTGGCCCTCCCCGGTGGAGCCGGTGGCGGGATAGGACACGCCGCCGGTGGCCAGGATGACGGCCTCCGCCGGATAGCTCCGCTTCTCGCCCCGGACGCCACGGACGGCCCCGTCCTCAATCTCCAGGGACAGGGCCCGGTCCTGGACCAGGGTGACCTTCAGAGCCTTCAGCCGCCGTTCCAGGGCGCCGCTGATGTCGAAGGCCCGGTCGGATACCGGGAACACCCGGTTTCCCCGCTCCGTTTTCAGGGGGACTCCCAGCTTCTCAAAAAAAGCCTTGGTGTCCCGTCCGTCAAACCGGGAAAAGGCGCTGTACAGAAACTTTCCGTTTCTAGGGACGTTGGCCAGCAGCGTCTCCAGGTCCGCGTCGTTGGTCACGTTGCAGCGGCCTTTTCCCGTGATATTCAGTTTCTTTCCAAGCCGCTCATTGGGCTCCAGCAGGGTGACACTCCCCCCCTGCTCCGCCGCGCAGATGGCGGCCATCATGCCGGCAGCTCCGCCGCCGATGACAAGAATCTGTTTACTCATCGTCCATCTTTCCAAACACGCCGTATTCGTTCCAGATATCCTCCAGCTCTCCGAAGGTCTTGGACACGTCCTTCCCCATCCGGTAGCCCACCGCCACCAACAGGGCGTTGACAAGGGACAGCGGCGCCACCATGGAGTCCACGAAGGAGATCATCTCGCAGGGAGCCAGCAGGGCCGCGTCGGACATCTGGTAGACCGGGGACAGCTCGTTGTCCGTAATGGCGACAATGGTCGCCCCCCTGGACTGGGCGAATTTCACAGTGTTCATCGTCACCTTGGAGTAGCGGGGAAAGCTGATGGCGATCATCACGTCGCCGGGGCCGATGTGGATGAGCTGTTCCAAAATTTCGCCGGCGGCATTGCTCTGCACCAGAGTCACCTTTTCCGACAGCAGGTGGAGGTAGAAATTCAAATACCCCGCCACAAAATAGGAGGAGCGGACGCCCAGAATGTAAAGATGCTTGGCCTCCATCACCATGGAGACCACCTTGTCAAATTCCGCACGGTCAGCCTCATCCACCGCTACCCGCAGCTTGTCGATGTCCGACTGCAAAACCGCGCCCAGCACGTCCTGGCCGGAGAGTCTGTCGCCCGCCGCCTGAATGCGCTGCGTGGAGGTCAGGCGGCTGCGGATCATCTCCTGCAGGGCCCGCTGCATACTGGGATAGCCGTCGTATCCCAACTCCGAGGCAAAGCGCACTACCGTGGACTCACTGACGCCCACCAGCTTGCCCAGCTTGCTGGCGGTCATGAAAGCGGCCTTGTCATAATTCTCCAGAATGTATCCGGCGATTCGCTTCTGCCCCTTGGAAAAGCCGGACATGTTGCTCTCAATGGTATGTAAAATGCTCTTCGCCATCGTCTTTCTCCCCCGCGTTTCGGGCCCATGCAGGCCCCGCTGCGCCCAGTGAAATTCATCCTGCCGTATTGTAACACAAATCCCACCGGATTCAAACGACTTTTGCAAGTTTTTTTCGTTTCCTTGCAAAAAAGCATCCCAGAGCAAGAAAAATAGCCGCTGCCGCGGCTATTTTCGGAAGTTTTGTCCCGCTTATGCCTCTTTCAGCGCGAGGACCTCGTCAGGGGTTAAGTACCGCCAGGCTCCGGCGGGCAGGTCCCCCAGCTCCAGTGTGTGCTCCCGCACCCGGCACAGGCGCTTCACCGTCAGACCGCAGGCGGCGCACATCCGGCGAATCTGCCGGTTTTTCCCCTCGTGGATGGTCACGGCCAGCTCCGCCGTCCTGGCGGTCTGGCGCAGCGCCTTCACCTGGGCGGGCCGGATGGGCTCGCCCTCCAGGTCCGTAACAGCGGAAAGGCGCTCCGCCGCGCCGAAAACCGGGCCGTAAACGGAGACATGGTAGGTCTTGGACACCTCGTGGCTGGGGTGCAGCAGATGCTGCATCAGCTCCCCGTCGTTGGTCATCAGCAGCAGGCCCTCGGAGTCCAGGTCCAGCCTGCCCACGGGATAGACCCGCTGCCCGCAGTCCTTCACCAGCTCCGCCACGGTCTTTCGCCCCCGCTCGTCCGCCAGGGTGGTCACATATCCCCGGGGCTTGTTCAGCAGCAGATACACGTGCTCCGCCCTGGGGGCCAGGGGCTTTCCGTCCACCTGGATGTCATCCCGCTCAGGGTCCGCCCGCTGTCCCAGCTCCGCGGGCTGTCCGTTGACCGTCACCCGGCCGTCGGCAATATAGGTCTCCGCCGCCCGGCGTGAGCAGACACCAGCGGCGGAGAGCAGCTTTTGCAGTCGTTCTTCCATCGTCTTTTCCCTATTCCGTCAGAGCCAGTTTCAGCATCTTCCACGCGGACTCCAGCTTCGGCCAGACCGTCTCCCCGCACAGCAGGTCCACCCGGCCCACCTCGGCGCCGTCCAGCAAAAACACGGCCTCTCCCACCTGCGTGCCGGCCTTCACCGGCGCCGCCAGGGGCTCGTCCAAATCGATGCGGGTCTCCAGCCTCTCCCCCGCCGCCACCGGCCAGGAAAAGCTGGCGGCTGCCACCAGGGAGACCGTTCCGCACTGGCCGCCCTGTACTGGCGCCCGGCTGACCGCCTGGCCCAAGACCGCCGCCCGCTTGGCCGGATACGTTGCAAAGCCGTACTCGTAGAGGGCCTGGTGGTCCGCCCAGTCATTGCCGTCCTGGAGCGTCACCGCCACCAGGCGCTGGCCGTTCCGCTCCGCGCAGCTGACCAGCGTCCGGCCCGCCGCCTTCGTATAGCCGGTCTTGAGGCCGATGCAGCCGTCCATATAGGACAGGAGCTTATTGTGGTTGGTCATGGTGCGTCCGCCGATGGTCACGGTGCGGGTGGAGGCGATGCGCATCAGCGTCTCGTTGTTCACGGCGGCACAGGCCAGTTTCGCCATGTCCCGGGCCGTGGAGTAGTGGTCCTCGTCATCCAGCCCGTTGGGGTTGGCGAAGGAGGAGTGCTCCATGCCCAGCTCCCGGGCTGTCTCGTTCATCAGCTTCACGAATCCCGCCTGGCTGCCGCCCACGGCGTCCGCGATAGCAACCGCCGCGTCGTTTCCGGAGCACAGCAGCAATCCGTAGAGCAGCGTCTCCAGCGTCAGCTGCTCGCCCTCCTTCAAATACATGGAGGAGCCCTCCGTCAGCGTGGCCTCCCGCTTGACGGTGACCACCTGGTTCAGATCGCCCTCCCGGATGGCTACCAGCGCCGTCAGAATCTTCGTGGTGCTGGCGATCAGCATTTTCGCGTCGGCGTTTTGTTCATACAGCACCCGTCCGCTGTCCGCGTCCACCAGGATCGCCGACGCGGCGGACGTGCTGACCGCCCGGGCCTGACTTGGAAACAGGCCCAGCAGCAGAAGGACAGCCGCCAGGCAGCAGCACAAACGTCTGTACAAGCACCATCACCTCGTTCACAGGATGATGGTAGTATACCCAATCAGCAGGATTCCGTTTCTTGTTTTTTGTCGAAATGTTTTTCCACTTTATCCATGATATCCGGCACCTTCTCCACGATGCGCTCCATGGTGGAGGTAGGAGGCACTGCCACGGGCAGCACCCGGGTACTGCCGTCCTTGATGACCAGGAAGGCCACCGGGTCGATCTTCACGCCGGCCGCGCTGCCGCCGCCGAAGTTGTCCTTCGGGGCCTTGCCGTAGTCTCCGCCGCCGCTGCCAAAGCCGAAGCTGACCTTAGAGATGGGGATCAGCGTCACGCCGTCCGGCGTCGTGATGGGCTGGCCCACGATGGTATTGGTGTCCACCATCTCCCGGACCTTCTCCATGGTGGAGCGCATCATGTCGTTGAGGGGATGCTTTTTATCCATATTGTTGTCCATTTCGCTCATCCTTTCTGTCATCAGGCAACTTCGGCGGTGTTTTCCGCCGTCTCTTTCTCTGTTTTGGGGGGCTGCTTTTTCCGAAACCGCAGGAACCACCGCAGGGCCGGGATGCCAGTGCCCAGGCCCACGGCCAGCAGCGTCCCGATGCGGATGGAGACGCCCAGCTCTCCCTCCACGGCCGTCTGG
>CAMBAJ010000050.1 GCA_945864305.1 uncultured Clostridia bacterium
ATTAGGCTTCTTTTGAACCACTCGCCCAGCGAGTGGTTTTCTGATATACAAAAAGAACGCCCATCCGAACCGGATGGGCGTTTTAAACCGCTGATTAGTCGGTGACGTAGGGCAGCAGAGCGATCTGACGGGCACGCTTGATGGCCTCAGTCAGCTGACGCTGATGCATGGCGCAGGTACCGGTGGTTCTGCGGGGCAGAATCTTGGAACGCTCAGAGACGAAACGACGCAGCTTGGCGGCGTCCTTATAATCGATGCTCTCGCACTTCTCGGCGCAGAACTGGCAAACCTTACGACGCTTGCCGCGCACGGGACGGGCGGGACGAGCTTCACGATCGAAAGCCATGAAATGGTTCCTCCTTATATCAAAATCAATCAGAACGGCAGTTCGCCGTCTTCCTCGCCGATCTCGGCGAAGTCAGAGTGCCCGCCGGCAGGGGCCGCGGGAGCGGCGTACCCGGAAGCAGGGGCACCGTACGCGGGAGCAGAGCCGTAATCGCCGGCGCTGTCACGCTTGGAATCCCCGAAGTAGACATTTTCAGCGATGACTTCGGCGCTTCTGCGCTTGCCGCCGTCGCGGTCCGTCCAGTCGCGAATCTGCAGCCGGCCCTCCACCACGGCCATGCGGCCCTTGGTGAAGTACTTGCTGACGAATTCCGCGGTGCTGCGCCAGGCCACCACGTCGATGAAATCGGTCTCCTTTTCGCCGTTCTGGGACTTGAAGTCCCGGTCCACGGCCAGGGAGAAGGACGTGACAGCCGTACCGCTGCCGGTGCGGCGCAACTCGGGGTCACGGGTCAGACGACCCATGATGATGATCTTGTTGAGCATGGAATTGCCTCCTTACTCGCCCTTGCAGACGATCAGGGAACGCATCACGCCGTCGGCGATCCGCAGCTTACGATCCAGCTCACGGGGGAAGGAAGGCTCGCTGGTGAAGCTCATCAGCACGTAGTAGCCCTCGGTCTTGTAGTTGATGGGATAAGCCAGCTTGCGGCTGCCCCACTCTTCCACCTCGACGGCGGAACCATTCTGCTCAGCCAGGGACTTGAAGTTGGCAACGAGATTGGCGATGCCCTCCTCACCCTGTGCAGGGTCGATGATATACACGACCTCATAATTGGCAGAAACCTTTGCCATGTTTTGCACCTCCTTTTGGACAAATGGCCCTCATTCAACGATGAGAGCAAGGATACTTGCAGACTGCAAGCCTTATTATTATACACGACCACATGCAAATGTCAATGGGATTTTCCCATTTTTTCTTGATTTTCAGCCTGTTTGAGCGCTGTTTTTTTGGACGCTTCTCACGCTTGCTGCCTCTTTTTCAAAAAAGGCTTTCCATTTCCGGCCCAAATATGGTATATCAATAGGTGTCAATCCCAGAGAAAGAGGGCACATCCGCCATGACCTTTACCCCCGGAACCATCGCGTTTATCTTTTTTGTCCAATGTCTGGCCTATACCATCAAGGGCCTCATCGGCTTTGGCAATCCCCTGATCTCCGCGCCCCTGCTGTCCATGCGGCTGGACAACGTGATCCTCACCCCGGGCACGCTGATCATGGACTGTCCCATCAACGGCTACATCACCTGGAAAAACCGGCACAACTTCCAGTGGCGCCGGATTCTGCCGCTGCTGCTGGCCAATGTGTGCGGCGTGGTCCCCGGGGCGCTATTGCTGCGTTTCTCCCTTCCCTGGGTCATCAAGACCGCCCTGGGCTGCGTGGTGGTGTTTCTGGGGCTGGAAATGGCTACCCGGAGCCTCCGGCCTGTGAAGCCCGGGCGGGACGCCCCCTGGGTCCGGCTGGTGGTGGCCTTTTTCTCCGGCATCTGCGGTGGCCTCTTCGGCATCAACATGTTCATCGTGGCCTATCTCCAGCGGACCGCCAAGGATTACAGCGAATTCAAGGGCAGCCTGTGCTTCCTCTTCCTGGGGGAGAATCTGTTCCGTCTGTGCACCTATGCTGTCAGCGGCATTCTGAGCCGGGATGCCCTGTATGTGGCGCTCTGCTCCGTTCCTGCGGCGGCGCTGGCCATGGTCCTGTCCAATGTGCTGGGACCCCGGCTGGATGAGCACAAGCTGCAGAAGGGTGCCATCGCCCTGTTTATCCTGGGCGGTGTCAGCACCATTGTGAAATCCCTGCTGTTCCACACTTGAATATAGGAGGATATCAACATGAAAGAGCACTATCAGGGCCTGGGCCATGTGGCCATCTACACGGCGGACATGGACCAGAGCATTGCGTTTTACGAGAAGATCGGCGGCGGGCTGAAAAATCAGGCGTCCATCCAGACCCCGGATGGGGAGAAAAAGCTGGCGCTGGTGGACTTCGGCGGCGTCACCCTGGAGCTGATCCAGGCCCCCACGCCCATGCCCCTGACCGAGGGCAACATCCCCCACTTCGCGGTTTACGTGGACGATGTGGATGCGGCTGCGGCGGATATCCGTGCCGCCGGAGTGGACACCTTCCTGACGCCCCAGAAGAAGGTCCTGCCGAACCTGTTCGGTGGACTGGAGAACTGGTTCTTCACCGGCCCCTCCGGCGAGCAGATCGAGCTGCTGCACATGCTGTAAACCAAAAAATGGCCGCCGGGAAGGTCCCGGCGGCCATTTTTCAGTTTGCTCAGTGGAAAAGTTTCCGGCCCAGCCAGATGAAGATGCAGGCGCCGACAATGCCCACCAGCAGGTTGGCAATCAGGCCGTGGGCGGAGAAGCCCACCAGTCCGAAAACAATACTGCCCACAAAGGAGCCGATGACGCCCACCACGATATTCCGCAGAAGGCCGCCCTCCAGGTTCATCAGCTTTCCGGCGATCCAGCCCACCAGGGCGCCCATGATCAGGGAACCAATCATTTGTAGATCCTCTCTTTATCGTCAGTCTTTGATATACTCCCGCACCCGGTAGATGGCCCCGATCTCGTCCTCGCAGATTCTGCGGCAGTTCTCGATCTCCTCCTTGGAGATGGTGTCCACCACGGTCATCATGACCTTGGGCACATATTTCTGCACCTCTTTGGCAAAATCCTTCATGGCCTCGTAGGCCCCGGCCTGCTGGGGGTGGCACAGGGCGTTGTACTTCCCCGCCGTGTCGGTGTTCAGGGAGATGGACACCATGTCGAACCGCCCGGCGAAGTCCGGGCAGATGTCCCGACCGTGGATAAGGCTGCCGGTGCCGTTGGTGTCCATGCGGGTGTAAATCTTCTCCCCCTTGGCCTTCATCTGGTCGATGACCCAGCAGATGTCCTCCATGCGGTAGCTGGGCTCACCGAAGCCCACGAACACCAGCTGGCGGTACTTGGCGAGGTCATGGCTCTCGATGGAGGCCAGAATCTCCTCCTTCGTCGGCTCTCGCTCCAACCACAGGTTGTGGGTGTAGATGCTGCCGCCGGAGCCCTGGTTGTGCCGCAGGCAGAACTCGCAGTTGAAATTGCAGCGGTTGGTGGGGTTTACATACAGGTTGTCCCCGTATTCATAGGTGATGGTAAAGCCTTTTTGCATGTCAATTCACTCCAATCCAAACAGACGTTTTCCGTTTTTCCAGGTCAGGTCCGTCATCTCCTCCGGCGAGACGCCCTTCCACTCCGCCAGTTTCTCGATGACGTAGGGCAGATACCGGCTGTCGTTCCGCTTGCCCCGGAAGGGGACCGGGGTCAGATAGGGGGAATCCGTCTCCACCACGATACGGTCCAGCGGGGTAATGGCCGCCACCTCCGGGGCTCGCTTGGCGTTTTTGTAGGTGATGGGCCCGTCGAAGCCCAGATACCAGCCCCGCTTCAAAAGCTCCGCCGCCATCTCGGGACTGCCCGAGAAGCAGTGGAACACGCCCCGGACCTGCGGGTACTCCAGCACGATGGCCAGGGTGTCCCCGTGGGCCTCCCGGTCGTGGACGATGACGGGCAGATCCAGCTCCGCCGCCATGTCCAGCTGCCGGCGGAACACCTGCTGCTGGAACTCCTTCGGCGGGTTCTCCGCCCAGTAGTAATCCAGGCCGATCTCGCCGATGGCCACCACTTTTTCATGGCCGCACAGCGCCCGGATGGCGTCAAAACCGGCGTCCGTGCACCCGGCGCAGTCCTCCGGGTGGATGCCCACGGCGGCGTAGACATGGGAGTACTTCTCCGCCAGGGCCACGGCCCTGCGGGAGCTCTCCACATCGCAGCCCGGGTCCACCACCAGACCGACGCCGCTTCCCGGCAGGGCGGAGAGGACCTCGTCCCGGTCGGCGTTGAAGCCGCCGGAGTCGTAATGGGCATGGGTATCGAAAATGGGCATGAAAACACCTCGCACTGTTTCTTGTATCGGATTCTATCACACTCGTTGAAAAGAAAAAGGTCCAGAATGTGAATTTTATATGGCACCAGACCCTTTGGAGCAAACAAAAAGGACATCCCTTCGGATGTCCTTTCGATTCAGCACGATCAGCCGATCTGGTTCAGCTTCAGAGTCAGGGCGCTCTTTCTGTGAGCAGCCGTGTTCTTGTGCAGAATGCCCTTGGCAACAGCCTGATCGACTTTCTTCACTGCAACCTTGTAAGCGCCATCGGCCTCGGTGCGATTGCCTTCTGCGGCAGCAACCTCGAACTTCTTGATGGCGGTCTTCAGCTCGGATTTTGCGGCCTTGTTGCGTGCGTTTCTCACTTCACCGATCAGAACGCGCTTCTTGGCAGACTTGATATTCGGCAAACCAAACACCTCCTTAGGCAAATTCACTCGGCGGAATTTTCCACCGTGCAGAATGATATTTTAACAGAGAAGTTCCCAAAAAGCAAGAGTTTTTTTGCAATTTCTGTGATTTTTTTGTATATTGTATCTCTTGCCGCAAAACCTAGGGGCAAGACCACAAGATTTTGTGTTGGAGGGAACCGATTTTGTTTGCAAAACGGACTGATCTGGCCCTGGAGGCCCGGGAGATCTGGCAGGAATCTGCCGAAAAAACCACCCGCCTGGCAGGCGTGAAAGCCACAAAACAGCGGCAGGAGGGCTATCCGGTGACCCGGGTGGACATCCTGGACGGCCGGGGCGAGGCCGCTCTGGGCAAGCCACAGGGCAGCTATCTCACCATCGACCTGACCACCTTCTGGCAGCGGAAGGCGGATTTTTTTGAGCGGGCCGTCCGGGCGGTGGGGAGCCAGCTGAAGACCCTGCTGCCCCCGGAGGGCCCGGCCCTGGTCATCGGCCTGGGCAACGATGCCATGACGCCGGACGCCGTGGGCCCCCTGGCGGTGGACAGCGTCCTCGTCACCCGGCACCTCATCGCCGCCATGCCCAAGCACTTCTCCGGCTTCCGGCCGGTGGCGGTGCAGCGCACCGGGGTCCTGGGCACCACCGGCGTGGAGTCCGCCGAGGCGGTGCGGGGTCTGGTGGCGGAGGTCCAGCCCGCCCTGGTCATTGCCGTGGACGCCCTGGCCTCCCGCCGCGTGGGGCGGGTGTGCGCCACGGTGCAGCTCTCGGACACCGGCATCATCCCCGGCTCCGGGGTGGGGAACCACCGGGCAGCCCTGGACCAGGAGACGTTAGGGGTTCCTGTGTTCGCCATCGGCATCCCCACGGTGGTGGACGCCGCCACTCTGGCGGCGGACCTGCTGGAGGAGTCCGGCATTACGGAAATTGACGAGGAGAAACTCCGGGGCAACCAGCAGAACCTGATGGTAACGCCCCGGAACATTGACGCTCAAGTCCGGGACCTTGCCAAGGTGGTGGGCTACGGTATCAACTGGGCCTTACAGGACCTGGAAATCGAGGAGATCAACGCCCTGCTCAGTTAAAAACCGTCCCCGGGCTATCGCCCGGGGACGGTTACCCGTCATTTCAGTTCATTTCAGTTTTGGCAGGGTGTTGGCGCCGTGAGGCAAGAGGGTGGCCCGCAGATCCTTGCCGCCGTTCAGCTGCCGGGACAGCTCCAGAGCCTCATCCAGCGTTTTCACGGCGTGGATCTTGGCGGTGCCGAACTGTTCCTGGGGGATACCGGTAACGGCGATCAGGTGGTGCTTCTCGGCGCTTTCGGCAAACAGGTAGCCGATGAAGGCGCCGATGGAGAAGTTCTCCCGCAGGGCCTTTTCCCGGTCCAGCATGGTCTCGTAGCCCGCGATCTGGCGCTCGGTGTCGGCGTTGCCGAAGCCCTCGTCGGACTTCGTCACCAGGATGATGGTGCCACCGTCCTCCACCACTTCCAGAGCGTTGCACAGCGTTTTAATGGTCTGGTAGAAGTTCAGGTCCTTGGGATAGCCGCCGGCACTGGCGATCACCAGGGGCGTTTTCTCCCTGGCGGCCACGCCGTACATCTTGTCCACCAACTCGCAGGCCGCCTTGTGGGCGGTGATCCAGTTGCCGGCGAAGGCGCTGATGATTTTCTGATTATCGTCCACCACCACGTTGATGAGGAAGGTGGGCTTCGCCATGGCACAGGCCTCCATCATGTCGGCGTGGACGGGGTTGCTGTCGGACAGATTGGCGCTGCGAACCTCCGGGTTGGACCCGGCGCCCAGGCCGGGATTCAGGGCCAGGTTGTGGTTCCTCATAATGGTCTCCCGGCCGGCAATGCCTGGGAGGATGCTCTTGCGGCCGCCGCCGAAGCCCGCCATGAAGTGGTACACCACGCCGCCGGTGAGGATGATATGGTCGCACTCCAGAGCCCGCTTGTCCAGCCATACAGGCGTGCCCCGGGAGGTAGTGCCCACGTACTGCAGGTTCTCCTCGTCGGTGCACTGGTGGTCCACCAGGCGAATGCGGTCGTACACCGCCTGGGTCACCAGGCCAATGTGCTCCTCCTTGGTCTGCTGCCGGTGAGTGCCGGTGGCGGAGATGATGAGCATATCCTCGTCCCGGATCCCGGCACTCTCCAGTTCTTCGATCAAGATGGGGATGTAGGTCTCCGGGGACTGCCAGCGGCGGGTCACATCGGAGATGATGATACAAACCGTCTCACCAGACTTTACCAGTTCCTTCAGGGGCTTGGAGTCGATGGGATGCTCCAGGGCATAGTGGATGTGCTCCGGCACTGTCCGCTGGGGCAGATCCAAATGGTTGGGCTCCAGTTCCGCCGCGATCAGCTTGGGAGGCAGCTTTACTTCAAATTCCTGCTGGCCGTATTTCATTGCTTCAGGCATGATAGACGCTTCCTTTCACACAGGTCCGGGCGCTGTTATCCGTGCCCGGCGTTTTATGATTGTCATACAACATACAATGTCCAGCTTGTCGAAAAAGTCTTTTCGACAAGCTGCTTAAGATTTCAGAACCTTCAAAAAGTTCTGAAATCTATTGATTTGAATGGCGCAGGGCACCCTTCCTGGGTTCATTTCCGCGCTAAGAGCCGGGCTACGCCCAGTTGCGCTCCGAAACGTCCTGCGGGCCAGCCGCGCACACCCTTCCTTCCCGTTTTCCTACGTTTCCGGGTTTATCGACAGTCTGGTCATACCACATTATACAACGCTCGGGCGAATTTTCATCTGTCATTTTTACTGAAAACAGGCGCTTCTCCGCTTATATATCCAGCTCCAACACCACCGGGCAGTGGTCGCTGCCCTGCACCTCGCTCCAGATGTCGGCGTTTTTGATCTTCTCCTTCAGGCGTTCCGACACAATGAAATAGTCGATGCGCCAGCCCGCGTTGTTCTTCCGGGCGTTGAAGCGGTAGCTCCACCAGGAGTAGGCCCCGGTCTTGTCGGGGTAGAGGTAGCGGAAGGTATCCACAAAGCCGCTGGAGAGCAGCTGGGTCATCTTGGCCCGCTCCTCGTCGGAAAAGCCCGGGTTCATACGGTTGCTCTTGGGGTTCTTGATGTCGATCTCCTCATGGGCCACATTCAAATCGCCGCAGTACACCACCGGCTTTTTGGCGTCCAGCTCCAGAAGATATTCCCGGATGTCGTCCTCCCAGGCCATGCGGTAGTCCAGCCGCGCCAGCTGGTCCTTGGAGTTGGGGGTGTAGCAGCAGACGAGGTAGAACGCCGGGTACTCCGCCGTGATGACCCGGCCCTCGTGGCGGTGCTCGTCGATGCCGAAGTCGTAGGTGACGTTCAGCGGCTCGCTCTTTGTAAAAATGGCGGTGCCGGAGTAGCCCGCTTTGTCGGCGCTGTTCCAGAACCGGGTGTAGCCCGGCAGGTCGAACTCCGCCTGCTCCGGGCGCATCTTCGTCTCCTGTAAGCAGATGACGTCCGCGTCCGCAAAGGCGCAGAAGTCCAGAAAGCCCTTGTTCAGGCAGGCCCGCAGCCCATTGACGTTCCAGGATACCAGTCTCATGGTCATTCTCCTTGTCTCTTTGATCGTTTTCCACATTGTATCCGATATCCGGGGAAAAAACAATATTGCCCTGCGTATCCAATAGGAGTAAAGTAAAGGCAAGAACGAAAACTTTGTGAGGAAATCCAATATGGAACATCAAAACGGCATGCGCAACATGACGGTGGGCAGTCCCGCCGGACATATCTTCTATTTCGCCTTGCCGCTGCTGGCGGGCAGCTTTCTCCAGCAGCTGTACAACATGGTGGACAGTTGGGTAGTGGGCAACTACGCCGGAGATGCCGCTCTGGCTGCGGTGGGCGTGGGTTATCCCGTCATCTTCATGTTCACGTCCCTGTTCATGGGCCTCAGCAACGGCGGCACCGTGGTCATCGCCCAGTTCTACGGCGCGGGGAACATGGATCGGGTCCGGGACGCTGTGGACACCATCTACACCGCCTTCATGGCCTCCGCCATTCCCATCACGGCACTGGCGCTGGGACTGGTCAGGCCCGTTCTGCTGCTGATGCAGGTGGAGGAGGACGCCTGGGCCGAGTCGTGGCTCTATCTGGCGGTGGTATCCGCGGGCCTGATCGGCGCCATCGGCTACAACCTGAACGCCGGCATTCTGGGCGGCCTGGGCAACAGCCGGACCACGCTGCTGTTTCTGGCCATCTCGTCGGTGATGAACATCGTGCTGGACCTGGTGCTTGTGCTGGCCTGCGGAATGGGCGTCCTGGGCGTGGCCCTGGGCACCATCATCTCCCAAGCGTTTTCCTGGCTGTTCGGCCTGTTCTATATCAACCGCCACTACCCGAACATCGCCATCCGGCCCTTCTGCTTCCGGTTCGACAAGGCCCTCTTCCGCCAGATCATGGGCATCGGCCTGCCGGCGGGCATCCAGATGTCCCTGGTGGCCGTGGGCGCCATGGTGGTCATGAGCAAGATCAACTCCTTCGGCAAGGAGTACACCGCCGCCTACAACGTGGGCTCCAAGCTGGATTCCCTGGCCTTCCTGCCAGTACAGAGCCTCTCCAACGCCGTCACGGCCTTCGTGGGCCAGAACATCGGCGCCAGGCGGCTGGACCGGGCCCGGCAGGGTATCCACATCACCGTGGCGGCTTCGGTGGCGTGGTCGGCGGTGATGCTGGTACTCATCCCTCTGGGGCCGACGCTGGTTGGCTTCTTCTCCGACACGCCCGCCGTCATCCAGTCGGGGTCGGTATATCTGAAGTGCATCATGCCCTTCTACCTCCTGTTCTCTGTCATGTTCTGCCTGAACAACGCCATGCGGGGCGCGGGAGACAGTCTGTTCGCCATGGTGGATGTCATTTTCTCCCTGATCCTGGTCCGCGTCCCGGCGGTGTACTGGTTCGCCGACCACTACGGTCCGGACTACATGTATTACGGCGTCGGCGTGGGCTGGTGCGTGGGCTTCACGCTGTCGGTGGTGTACTATCTGTCCGGCAGGTGGAAGCGGAAAGGCAGTCTGGCGGACAAAAATCCGTGAAAAAACGGCGTGGTATGCGGCTGCATACCACGCCGTCTCTTTATTATGCTTTGCTCTCGCTCATCCGCTCCCGGGCCTGGGCCTGGGAGACCAACTCCTCCTCCAGGCAACGCAGGGGCTCCGTCTTTTCGATGCCCTTGCGGAACACCAGGATGTCCTGCCGGACCACCGGCGGGTCGAACCGGAAGGCCCGGACCGCCGGGTCCTGCCGGACTGCGGCCCAGGGGATGAAGGCCGCGCCCATGCCATTGATCACCATGCGGCGGGTGAAGTCATCCCGGTTCATCTCACAGACCACATTGGGACGGAACATCAGGTTCTCAAAAATCTTCTCCTCGATCTTCCGGATGGTGGAGCCCACGTCGGAGAACAGGTAGCTGACGCCGCCCAGCTCATGGGACAGCACATCCACGGTGATGTGGGTCCGACCGGGGGCCGCTGTGCAGAACGGGTGGTCTACCGGCAGGATCAGCGACAGTTCCTCCTGACACAGCGGCGTGTAGCCCTGGGCCGGCAAGTCGTCGTCCTCTGTGACGGCGATGATGGCCAGATCCAGCGTACCGGCCCGCATCATGGCCTTGGTCTCGGCGTAGCGGTTTTCGTAAATGCGCACCGTAAATGCGGGGAACCGCTCCTTGAAGGCAGGGAGGGTGTCCACCACCAGATCCAGCCCCCAGGCGGAACTGCCCAGGCGGATGCTGCCCTCGTCCTTCAGCGCCGCGATGCGGGCCTGGGCCGCGTCCTGAATCTTCACCACGGCCTGGGCCGCCTGGATGTAGACCTGTCCGGCACCGGTGGGCACCAGCCGGTTCTTCTCCCGGATGAACAGGGGCGTATTCAGCTCGCTCTCCAGCTTCAAAAGGTACTGGCTCAGCGTGGACTGGGTGATGAACAGCTTCTGGGCGGCCCGGGTCACGCTCTGCTGTCTGGCGATCTCCAGAATATATTCCGGGTTTTTGATATCCATAGATTTCCTCCCTGAGGGCACCATCGGTTTTTCCGATTTTTCGTATTATTTTTTACGGTTTGACTTTCGGCGGCTTTCCGCCTATGATGATATTACCGCAAGGGAAGTTCCTTCGTAAAGCCTTTTGGGCAGATTTTTTCCGTTTTTCTTAACAAAAAATTGGAAGAAGTGGTTTTCCCTTTTTTACCCTCCCGCTTTATCTCTCTGCCGCCGCCCTGCAAAAGTGCGCGTTGCTGCCCGGCGGTATGGATGACCTTTTCTCCCCTTTTCTAAGAAAGAGTGCCGGCTATGCCGGCACTCTTTCTCATTTTTTCGTCCGTTCCGGAACAGTCGGGCCCGCCTCTGTAAAAAAGCCATGGGAGAAATGTTTGGAAACATTGTAATTTCCGGAAAAAGTCAGTATAATAAAAAAGTACGTGATTGAATACCGGCCCTCTTCCATTCGGAGCGGCCGTTGAAAAGGAGAACACCCCATGGAAAAGAAAAAGTTTTATATCACCACCCCCATCTACTATCCCTCGGACAAGCTGCACATCGGCCACACCTACTGCACCGTGGCCACCGACGCCATGGCCCGCTACAAGCGCCTGGCCGGTTACGATGTCATGTTCCTGACCGGCACCGACGAGCACGGCCAGAAAATCGAGGATAAGGCCAAGGAGGCCGGCGTCACGCCCAAGGAGTTCGTGGACCGCATTGTGGAGGGTCCCCAGGGCGTCAAGGACCTGTGGAAGCTGATGAACATCTCCAACGACCGCTTCATCCGCACCACCGACGACTATCATGTTGCCGCCGTGCAGAAGATTTTCAAGAAGATGTACGACAACGGCGATATCTACAAGGGCACCTACAAGGGCAAGTACTGCAAGCCCTGCGAGTCCTTCTGGACCGAGAGCCAGTTGGTGGACGGCAAGTGTCCCGACTGCGGTCGGGAAGTCCAGGACGCCGAGGAGGAGGCCTATTTCTTCCGTCTGAGCAAGTACGCCGACAAGGTCCGGGACCTGCTGGAGAATACCGACTTTCTCCAGCCCCGCAGCCGCGTCAACGAGATGGTGAAGAACTTCATCGACCCCGGTCTGGAGGACCTGTGCGTCTCCCGCACCAGCTTCACCTGGGGCATCCCCGTGGACTTCGACCCGGGCCATGTGGTGTATGTGTGGGTGGACGCCCTGTTCAACTACACTACCGCCATGGGCTATATGAACGACGAGCACAGCGACTACGACCACTACTGGCCCGCCGACTACCACTTCGTGGGCAAGGAGATCGTCCGGTTCCACTCCATCATCTGGCCCGCCATGCTGATGAGCGTGGGTGAGCCCCTGCCCAAGCATGTGTTCGGCCACGGCTGGCTGCTGCTGGACGGCGGCAAGATGTCCAAGTCCAAGGGCAACGTGGTGGACCCCTATATCCTGGCCAAGCAATTCGGCGTGGATGCCCTGCGCTTCTTCCTGATGCGCACCTTCCCCTTCGGCTCCGACGGCAACTTCTCCAACGAGCTGCTGATCCAGACCATCAACACCGACCTGGCCAACGACCTGGGCAATCTGGTGTCCCGCACCACCGCCATGGTGGGCAAGTACTTCGGCGGCACCCTGCCCGAGGGCTGCAAGACCTGGGATGCCCCCGAGGCCTGCGACAGGGACCTGATTGCCATGGCCTCCGGCCTGCGGAACGCCTATGAGGCCCATATGGAGTCCTGCGCGCCCCACAACGCTCTGGCGGAGACCTTCAAGGTCATCCAGCGGGCCAACAAGTATATCGACGAGACCGCTCCCTGGGCCCTGGCCAAGGACATGGACGCCAACGGCGCGCGTCTGGCCCACGTCCTGTACAACCTGCTGGAGGCCACCCGCATCTGCGGTATCCTGCTGAGTCCCTTCATGCCCGACAGCATGGCCAAGCTCTTCGTCCAGATCGGCGCGCCCGCCGGCTGCCAGACCTGGGAGTCCGCCGCCGCGTGGGGCAGCCTGCCCGAGACCACCACGGTGACCAAGGGCGAGAACCTGTTCCCCCGCATCGACATGGACAAGGCGCTGGAGGAACTGGAAGCCGCCGAGGCCGAGGCCAAGAAGGCCGCCCTGCCCGCCATCGAGGTGGAGCCCCAGCTGACCGAGAAGGTGGACTTCGACACCTTCTGCAAGTCCGACTTCCGGGCCGTGAAGGTCAAGGCCTGCGAGGCCGTGAAAAAGAGCGCCAAGCTGCTGAAGTTCACTCTGGACGACGGCACCGGCGTGGACCGTCAGATTCTCTCCGGCATCCACAAGTGGTATGAGCCCGAGGACTTGGTGGGCAAGACCCTGATTGCCATCGTGAACCTGCCGCCTCGGAAGATGATGGGCCTGGAGAGCAACGGCATGCTGATCTCCGCCGTCCACACCGAGAAGGGCGAAGAGGCCCTGCACCTCATCATGGTGGACGACGCCATTCCCGCCGGCGCAAAGCTCTGCTGATACACCCGAAAGGGGGACCGTTTTCAACGCGGTCCCCCTTTTTTATATTCTGTACAAATATCCGCGCCCAGAATCGGCGCCTGTCCGGGTTGCAAGCCGGGCAGACAAAATGCTATAATTTCCCGGAATAGAACCATTCACCGCGAAACGCGGCGCTGTGGTTTTTTTAAGGAGGAACTTTTCATGAAATCCGCACTGATCACCGGTGCCGCTTCCGGCATCGGCAAGGCCTGCGCACAGCGTATGGCAAAGGAGGGCTATGGCGTGGTGGTAGCCGACGTGAATATGGTCGCTGCCGAAGCCCTGGTCAAGGAGCTGACCGACGAAGGCCTGTCCGCCATCGCTGTTCACATGGACGTTTCCAACGAGGAAGAGGTGGAATCTGGCTTCGATAAGATGGTGGATACCTACGGCTCCTGCGACCTGGTCATGTCCAATGCCGGCGTCCAGATCGTCCATCCCTTTGACGAGTATCCCTTCGAGGACTGGAAGAAGATGATGGCCATTCACGCCGACGGTGCGTTCCTGGTGGCCCGGGCGGCCTTCCGCCGCATGAAGGCCAGCGGCAAGGGCGGCCGCATCGTGTTCACCGGCTCCGTCCAGTCCTTTGTCGGCTCCAAGCTGAAGGAGCCCTACAACTTCGCCAAGCACGGCGTGGCGGGCCTGGCCAAGGCCGTGGCCCGGGAGGGCGCCGACTACGGCATCTATACCTACACCATCTGCCCCAGCTTCATCAAGACCCCTCTGGTGGAAAAGCAGATTCCCGAGCAGGCCCGGGACCTGGGCATCACCGAAGAGGAAGTGGTGAAGAACATCATGCTGCGGGACACCGTAGACGGCCAGTTCACCACCGTGGAGGACGTGGCCAATACGCTGGTGTTCCTCTCCAAGGACCAGGGCGCCCTGACAGGCCAGTCCCTGCGGCTGACCCATGGATGGGCCATGATGTAAGGAAGCTGATATGGAAACAATCGCTGTATACGGCTCCGGCACCATTGGCTCCTGCGAGGCCACCCTCATCATCGGCCACGGTCTGCCCTGCGTGGTCATCGGCCACTCCGAGCGGGGCCTGGAGCGCTGCCGGAAAGCCATTGAGCAGAACTGGGACGACCTCATTGCCGAGGGCCTTGCCACAGAGAAAAACAAAGCGGCGGCTTTGAAGCTGCTGACCATCACCAACGATCCCGTCGCCCTGGCCGGGTGCACCTTTGTGTTCGAGGCCGTGGCCGAGGGCACGGAACAGAAGCAGGAGGTATATCAGGCCATTGAGCAGTACGCGGCTCCCAACGCCGTCATTGCCTCCTGCACCTCCTCCATCGATGCGGAGGTTCTGGCGAAGCTGACCGGCCGCCCGGAAAACCTGCTGATCGCCCATCCCTTCCAGCCGGTGCACATGCTGCCTCTGGTGGAGGTGGTCCGCCACGAAAAAACCGCCGACGAGACCGTCTCCCGGACGTTGGCTCTGCTGGAGCGGCTCCACCGGCAGGTGGTGGTGCTAAACCGCAGCGTGCCGGGCTTTTTGGTGAACCGCTTTGCCCAGGCGCTGTTCCGGGAGTCCATCTACCTCATCGAACAGGGGATCACCACCGCCGCCGACATCGACAAGGCGGTGAAGTACGCCATGGGCATGCGATACGCCTCCATCGGCCTGCTGGAGTATTTCGACGCCGTGGGCTATGATCTGGAGAGCACCATCGCCAGCAACGTCTATCCCGACCTGTGCGACACCAAGGAGATTCAGTCCTTAGTGAAGGAGGGCCTTGCCAGCGGAATGACCGGACAGGCAGCGGGACAGGGCCTGTACGACTGGTCCCAAAAGGACGGCGACGACTTCCGCCGCCGCAAGCAGAGTCCATACTTTGACGGCGTGAAAGAGTGGACCATGCCGGAGTAATGGGCACTTTATAAAACCATCAAGGGCCGTAAGCGGAATATCCGCTTACGGCCCTTTCTTGTTTCGTTCACAGCCGGACACTGTAAACTTCCGTGTATGTCAGCTTCCCGTTCACGCGCTCGGACTTCATCAGGGATACCCGCTCCGCCCGCATGGAGGTCTCCCGGACCGTCACGTTGGGCCGGGGGCCCCGCCACCGGCGCACCAGGGTCACATGGGGCTTCCAGGCACGCTTTTCGATGGAAAAGCCCTGCTCCCGCAATGCGCTCTGGATTGCCAGGGCCAGCTTCTCCAGCTTTGGATTCTCCCGGATGCCGGTCCACCACAGATCGTCGAAATGGCCCAGGCCGCCCACGGTCAAGGATACGGGACCGCCAGCGCAGACCGCGTCCAGGGCCGCTTTCGCCCCTGGAAGGTCCTCTGTCTCCCCGATGAAGGCCAGGGTCAGATGCAGGTTTTCCGGCCGGGTGAAGGTGCCGGTACCTTTCCGCTTCAGGGTGGAGACGGCCTCCAGCAGGGCGGTCTTCACTACCGGGGAGAATTGAATGGCCACAAACAGACGCATAGCGGGTCCTCCTGATCAGACTTTTGTTGTATTTTATCCTAGCACAGTGGTATAATCCTTTCAAACACTATTCACAAGAGAGGTTTTTGCCATGCGGCTGCAAAGCGCGATTTTTGATATGGACGGTACCCTGCTGGACTCCATGCCCATCTGGGACGAGATCGGTCCCCGGACCCTCCGGGCCCAGGGCATCGAGCCGGAGCCGGGGCTCCACGACAAGCTGAAGGTCATGACCTTCCGGGAAGGCGCCCAGTACTGCAAGGACACCTATCAGCTCCCCCAGACGGTGGAACAGGTCATGGACATGACGAAAGCCCAGGTGAAGGACTTCTACAACCATCAGGTGGAGGCCAAGCCGGGCCTGAAAAAGTTTCTCTCCCTTTTAAAAATGGAGGGCGTATGGATGTACGTCGCCACCAACACGGACCGGGACCTGGCCGAGGCCGGTCTGAAGCACGCGGGCATCGACGGTTATTTTCGGGGGCTGATGACCTGCGGCGAGGTGGGCGAGGGCAAGAATGGAAGCCCTGAGATTTACGAGCGGGCCATGCGGCGGCTGAGGGGAAACAAGAAGGACACCGTGGTATTCGAGGACTCCCTCCACGCCATCCAGACGGCCAAGTCCGCCGGGTTCCGGGTATGCGCCGTCTACGACCCCTCCGCCGAGGCGGACCAGCAGGAGATTCAGCGCATTGCGGATTACTATATCCGCTCCTATGACGAGATGTTTGAGTCTGAAACTCTGGAGTAAACAAAAATCTGACGGTCCCGGCCGTCAGATTTTTTTCTCTCCGCTGTAACGAACGGGGCCCCGGCGGGACATAACAGGTGAAAGGAGGGGAGCGCCATGGACGATATGAACGGCATCTACCGGCAGCACGCCCAAACCGTCTATAAGTTTCTCCTCTCCCAGACCCGGGACCCGGACCTGGCGGAGGAACTGACCCAGGAGACCTTTTACCAGGCGGTCCGGTCTATCGACCGGTTCGACGGGCGGTGCAAGGTGTCGGTCTGGCTGTGCCAGATCGCCCGGCACCTTTGGTACCAGCACCTGCGGAGGACCCGGCGGGAGACGCCCACGGCGGACGAGGACCTGCCGGAGGTACCGGTCCCCTCCGCGGAGGAGGGGCTTCTGGCCCAGGCGGGACAGCTGGAGCTGCTGCGGCAGGTCCACAGTCTCCCCGAGGCCCAGCGGGAAGTGGTGTATCTCCGGGCCTTCGGCGGGCTCTCCTTCCGGGAGATCGGCGACGTGATGGGCAAGACGGAGACCTGGGCCAGAGTGACCTTTTACCGGGGCAAGGAAAAACTGCGGAACGGAGGGATATCCGATGAAAAATGATCTGACCTGCGGCGTGGTGCGGGACCTACTGCCGTCCTATGTGGAGGGATTGACCTCCGGTGAGACCAACGCGGCAGTGGAACGCCATCTGGCCGGGTGCCCGGACTGCACGGCCCGCCGGGACGCCATGGCGGCCCCCGCCGAACCGGCGGAAACAGCGGAGCAGAGCAGGGAAGTGGACTATCTGAAAACCGTGAAGAGGCGGAGCGGACGGCGGATGGTGATGGCCATTGTCTGCACAGTGCTGCTGATCCTGGCCGGGTTCGCCCTGAAGATTTTCGTCATCGGCTCTCCGGCCCAGGAGGGGGAGCTGATCGCCAGCGGATTTACCGAAGAAAACGGCGTCCTGCGCCTGTCTGTCATGACGCCCTATTCCGCCACCGCGTACTGGGGCTGGACCGTGGATACCTCCGACGGCGTGGCGAATATTGGAGCAAGGTCCGTACTGGTATCCCCCCTGTTCCCCAACAGCGGCGGCACTGTGGAGGTCCCACTGGCTGGTGTGGAGGAGGTCCGTCTCTGCGGCCACGTCATCTGGCAGGATGGAGTCGCTATCCAGCATGAAACGGCCCGTTTGTACGAGACCAGGACGCCCTATGTGGGCGACATGCCCGCATTGAACCGAGTGGCAAACGCCCTGGACATTCAGGGCAAGCTGGGCCCCTACACCAACAGTCTCCACACCTCCAGCCGGCCCTATGACTGGACGCTGGAGCTGACCAATCCCCGCGCCGTCATTGCCCAATTTGAACCCAGCATGAACGCTGTGGCCATTTGCCTTCTGGCGCTGGTGGACAATCTGGATCAGGTCACCTTTTCCTATACGGATGTAGAAGGCCAGTCCTATCAATATACCGTCACCAAGGAGGATGCCATTGATATCCTGCAGGCCCGTATGGAAACGCTGGAGGAAATAGGCTGGAAAACAGAAGAGCTGGGCCTCACGCTGCTGGACAGCGTGAAGGACTACGCCGCCTCTCCGGCGGAGTTCCAGCGCCTTTATCAGTTTGTGACCACCAAACTGTAATTTCTGACACAAAAAACAGGCCCCCGGCTTTCGCCGGGAGCCTGTCCTTGTTTATGGGTATCTTACTCGTACTTCTTCTCGACCTCTTCCAGACGGTCCAGGAAGGGGCTGGTGGTGCAGCTCATCTCGCTGGCCTCGTTCTTGAACTTCTCCACATTGGCAGTACTCTGCTTTACCGGCTGAATGGTACCGGCACCGGCCACACAGCCGCCGGGGCAGGCCATGCCCTCCAGCAAATAGCCGTCCCGCTTGCCGGCCTTGGCCATGGCCAGCATCTTGCGGCACTCCCGCAGACCGTCGCCGTACTCGATCTTGATCTCCCGGTCGGGGTCGATGTGCTTGATGGCCTCCACCACGGCGGCGGCCACGCCTCCGCCCACGGCAAAGCCGCGGCCCATGCCGGTGCCCTCGTCCATGCTGTCGTTGGGGTCGGCCTCGATCTTGGTGAAGTCGATTTCCTTGGCGTCGAACATGCCCTGGAGCTCCTCAAAGGTCAGCACGAAGTCCACGTCGGAGCGGACCGTTCGGCGGTTGGCCTCCAGCTTCTTGGCGGCGCAAGGCCCGATGAACACGATGCGGGCGTTGGGATGGTCCTTCTTCACCATGCGGGCGGTGATGACCATGGGGGTCAGGGCCATGGAGATGTAGTCCTTGAACTCGGGGAACAGCGTCTTGGCCATCATGGACCAGGCGGGGCAGCAGGAGGTGCCCATGAAGGGCTGCTTGGCGGGGACCTCCTCCAGGAAGTCGTTGGCCTCCTCCACGGTGCACAGGTCCGCGCCGATGGCGACCTCCACTACGTCGGCGAAGCCCAGGACGCGCATGGCGGCCTTCAGCTTGGCGGGCGTGGCCTCCTTGCCGAACTGGCCCACGAAGGCGGGAGCCACGCAGGCAATGACCTCCTCATCCCGCTTGATGGCGGTGATGATCTGGAAGATCTGGCTCTTGTCGGCGATGGCGGCGAAGGGGCAGTTCACCAGGCAC
>CAMBAJ010000051.1 GCA_945864305.1 uncultured Clostridia bacterium
AAGGGTTACCGCAAGCGTCAGGGCCATCGTCAGCCTTACACCAAGGTTGAGATCGCCAAGATCTCTGTCTGAGCATGACCACCATCACGTTCCGCATGGAGGGCGACCGGATCACCGGTTTTGACTCTCAGGGCCACAGCGGCTACGCCGAAGATGGCGCGGACATCGTCTGCGCGGGCATCACCAGCGCTATCCGTCTGGTGGATGCCACGATCAACGACGTGCTGGGTCTGGCGGCATCCGTGAAGGTCCGGGAAAGCGACGCATCCATCTCGTTCCGTCTGCCCGGGGGACTGGCTCCCACGGCGGAGAGCACTTGTCAGGCGCTTCTGACGGGATTGATGGTCTACTTTGCCGAGCTCCACGACGAGTATCCCGACAACATCGAAGTTTTGGAGGAAGAATGATTCCTCTCCATCTAAAAATCTTCAGAAAGGATGGTCCGTATCATGATTCGTATTGGTCTTCAGTTCTTCGCCAACTATTTTTGCGGCGGCTCCACGAAGTACGTCTGTGTGTCCGAGTCCAAGCGCCTGGGTCCCAAGCGCGCCGATGGTCAGTTTGTCAAGGCCGGCAACATTCTGGTTCGCCAGCGCGGCACCCGCATCCATCCCGGCACCAACGTCGGTATCGGCACTGACGATACCCTGTTCGCCAAGGTGGACGGTGTGCTCCGTTTCGAGCGCCTGGGCAAGGATCGTAAGCAGGCTTCTGTTTACGAGGCTGAGTAAGCAATCAGAACTTTTGGGAGCCCCGAACGCCAGTTCGGGGCTCTTTTTCAAGGCGTCCGCATCCGAGGACACGGGTCCCCGTGTCTTGGGATGTGTGCGCCTCTATGGGTATACTATCATCAAACAACGGAGGTGTGTTTCCATGGCAACTTCTTTCATCGATAAAGCCCGGATCACCGTCAGAGCTGGCAACGGCGGCAACGGCGTCGTATCCTTCCACCGGGAGAAATACGTGGCGGCCGGCGGCCCGGACGGCGGCGACGGCGGCAAGGGCGGCTCCATCGTCCTGGTGGTGGACGACAACATGTCCACCCTGATGGACTTCCGCTACAAGCGCAAATATGTGGCCCCCAACGGCATGGACGGCCAGGGTGCCCGGAAATCCGGCAAAAACGGCGAGGACCTGGTCATCCGGGTCCCCCGGGGCACGCTGGTCCGGGACGCCGAGACCAATGAGATCATCAAAGACATGAGCGACAAGGAGCCCTATGTCCTGTGCAAGGGCGGCCGGGGCGGTTGGGGCAACATGCACTTCGCCACCCCCACCCGGCAGGTGCCCCGCTTCGCCAAG
Organism: uncultured Clostridia bacterium; assembly: GCA_945864305.1. GTDB lineage: Bacteria > Bacillota > Clostridia > Oscillospirales > Oscillospiraceae > Oscillibacter. Next base: position 1,303 of record CAMBAJ010000051.1, read on the forward strand.
GCGGGTCTGCCCGGTGAGAGCCACGACGTGGTGCTGGAGCTGAAGCTCCTGGCGGACGTGGGCCTCATCGGCTTCCCCAACGTGGGCAAGTCCACCCTTTTGAGCGTGGTGTCCAAGGCCCAGCCCAAGATCGCCAACTATCACTTCACCACCCTGTTCCCCAACTTGGGCGTGGTGTGGGTGGACGAGGGCGTCAGCTTCGTCATGGCGGATATCCCCGGCATTATCGAGGGCGCCAGCGAGGGCGCCGGTTTGGGCCACGACTTCCTGCGGCACATTGACCGCTGCCGCCTGCTGGTCCATGTGGTGGATGTGTCCGGCAGTGAGGGCCGGGACCCGGTGGCGGACTTCGACGCCATCAACGAGGAGCTGACGCAGTACAGCGCCGAACTGGCGGACCGTCCCCAGATCGTGGCGGCCAACAAAGTGGATATCATGGAGGACCCTGAAAATCTGGAGCGCCTCCGGGCCCATGTAGAAGCCAAGGGCTTTACCCTGCTGGAAATCTCTGCCGCTGCCCACCAGGGCACCCGGCAGCTGGTGAGCAAGGTGGCGGAGATGCTGTCCGTTCTGCCTCCCGTCACGGTGTATGAGCCCGAGTATGTGCCCAAGCCGCCGGTAGTGGACACCTCCGCGCCGCTGAACATCCAGCGGGCCGACGACGGCCACACCTGGCTGGTGGAGGGCCCCTGGCTGCAGCGGCTCATGGGCAACGTCAACTTCGGCGACTATGAGAGCCGGATGTATTTCGACAAAACGCTGCGGGAGTCCGGTCTCTTCCAGCGTCTGGAGGAAATGGGCATCCAGGACGGCGACACGGTATCCATGTACGATCTGGAATTTGAATATCAGCGCTGACTGAAAGAAGGCAGGCCGACATGGCCCGCCTTCTTTTTGATTTGTTATCTGTCTCCCGCAGAGAGTCTTTCGGACATCTGCCGATTCTGCCGCAGGAACCAAACGCCGCACAGCAAAATCTGCACCACCGTGGAGGCCGGGGTAGAGAGGCCCAGGTGAAATAGGGAGCCCGGCGACATCCGGCTCATGAGGAACGCCACCGGCATCCGGACGCCCAGCGCCCCCACAAACCCCTGGACCATGACGAACACAGTCTGCCCGTGGCCGTTGAAATAGCCTACGAAGCAGAACAGGAAGCTGGTCAGCAGGCAGTCGATGGCGTAGGCCTTCAGATACTCCCAGGCCGCCCCGATGACCGCCGTGTCCTCCGCAAAGAGCCCGGCCAGCAGGTCCCCGTGGAAAAATGCCGCCCAGCCCATCACAAGGCCCGCCGCAAGTGAGGACACGATGCCGCACAGAAGCGCCTTCTGTGACCGGTCCTCCCTGCCCGCGCCCACATTCTGGGCCACAAAGGCGGACATGGACTGCATATAGGCCGAAGGCACCAGCATGACAAAGGCGCACAGCTTCTCCGCCACGCCCACACCGGCGGAGGCGATGGTGCCCATGGCGTTGGCGATGGCGATGATGGCCAGAAAGGACAGGCTCACCAGCAGGTCCTGGAAAGCCACCGGGATACCTAGCTTCAGAATCTGCCGGATGACACTCTTTTCAAAACGAATGTCCTGTTTCGTCAGTGTAAAGGGCAGCTGCCGGCAGCGGATGATAAGCAGGGACAGCAGTACGCTGACCGCCTGGGCGAATACCGTGGCGATGGCCGCGCCCGCCACGCCCATTCCCAAGCCACCCACCATCAGCAAGTCTCCGGCGATATTGAACACGCAGGCGATGCTTACGGTGATCAGAGGCATCTGGGAATCTCCCAGTCCCCGGAAGATGCTGCCCAGGATGTTGTAGGCCACGATGAACACCGCTCCGGCAGAGCAGATGCGCACGTATACCACCGTGTCCGCGAAGGCGTCTGCCGGGGCCTGCATCAGAGCCGACATCCGGGGCGCCATCAGCAGCATGGTGACGGTCACGATCAGCGTCACCACGCTGAACAGGCAGATGCCGCCGCCTACGGCCCGGCCGCCCTCCTCCGGTTTGCCCTCGCCGATCTTTTGCCCCAGCAGAACGGTGACGCCCATGGCAAGGCCGGTGATGACGACGGTGATGGTCTGCATGATCTGACTGCCGGTGGAGACGGCAGAAATGTCCGCCGCCGTGCCGAACCTGCCCACCACCTGCAAGTCCACCGCGCCATACATAGCCTGGAGCAGCAGCGCCAGCAGCACGGGCAGGGCGAATTTCAAAAGTGCCGGCAAGATAGGTCCCTGTGTAAAATCATGCTGTTTTTTCATAAGTACCTCCTGAAAAGGGCAAACAAAAAAGCCGGACAAGAATACCGGGCGTCACCCGACATCTTATCCGGCTTCGTGACTGCGGCCACAAGCCCTCCGATGAATGTCTCCTAATCTAACACGGGCCAAAGAGGTTGTCAAGAGGCGTCTGTCTTACACTTTACGCCTCGCTCTCTTTTTTCTTTCCGATGCGCCGGCGGGTGCTTCGCTTCTTCTCTGTCTCCTCCTGGATGCCCTCCAGCACCATTCGCAGATTGCTCTTGAAAAGGATCGCCAAAAAGTCCCACAGGCCATCCCGGGTCTCTTTGTCCAAGTCCTTCATGGCCTTGATGATGGCACCCACGGCCTTGAAGCTGTCGTCCTTCAAATCCGTCAGTGTCACAGCACCGGAGGCCGTCAGCACATCGAACATCGCGCTTACAAAGGCCTCCCGCTGCTCCACGCTCAGGCCATGGACCCACTTCCGTAACTCCTGGTCGCTGAGATGGGCCTGCCGGGTCACCTGCCGCAGCGTCACAAAGTGATCCCCCATCACCTGCCAGGAAAATCCGTCATGCTGCATGAAGCCCAGCTGGTCGCTGTCCACCACCGTATAGTCCTCTTCGTGCTCCAGCAGCATCCCCACCACGGAGGACTTGGGTACAATGGAATAAATGCGCTCTGCGACGCGCTGGTGCTCCGGCAGGTCCAGCAGGTCCGTATGAAAACCAGGGCCGTCGTTGGACCAGACGGCAATAATGCGTCTCTGCACGCTCTCAGGGCAGAATACGCCGGCATATACTGCCAGATTACCGCCCTTGGAGTGTCCTCCCAGCCGCAGCTTTTTTCGGGGGAACTGCCTTGCCACATCCCGGACATAATCCAGCGCCTTCTTCTGGGCGGGCACCTCCGGCATGCAGGCCAGTTCAAAGTCCTCCTTCCAGCCCGCCAGGGTGTCGTCAGTCCCCCGGAAGGAGAGGTATAGGGTCCTGTCTCCGGTTTCGACGGCAAGGGCTGCGAACTGCTCGCCCTTACCTACATCCAGGTGGTCCACAAAACAGTTCAGCTTCATATCGCCAAAGCGCCGGGAATCCGCCATCTTTCGCAGCATATCCGGAATGGCGTCAGGCACCAGGACACCCATGTCGATCTTCTCCCCCTCGGGGAATTTCGCAAAAAAGGCCTCCGCCGCCTCCCGCAGGTTTACGCTCTCCCCCGCGCCGGGGGCGGGGACGATGTCCTTGAAATCCACAAAGGACAGCTCCGCGAGAATCAAATTGTCCACCTCGTTGAAGGGGGACTGTTCCAGCGTCAGGTCCCCTCTCCAGTCCAGATAATCCAGTAAATTTGCCATGTGCCGTCCTCCAAAGATCAGATACCGACATTATAAGCAGACAGCTCTCAAAAAATCAACCCGATTTATCAAAGCACGCTCTGTGCGCTGTTGAAAGGGTCTTCCTTTTCAGCGCTTTTAACGGTACAAGCTTCATTTTTCCCAGACGCAAGAGGTCTATTCCGGTCCAAACACTCATACACTGCATCATCACGACCGAGAGGTGGACAACATGACAACTCAAATCCGAAATGATGTGCTGCTGGAAGGCCATGCCCTAGCGGTGCCGGAATGGTCCCACGAAAATCACGGTATTCAGTTCTATCGCTTTTTCCTGCGAGTTCCCCGCTTGTCCGGCACACCGGATATTCTGCCGATCCTGCTTCCGGAAGCTCTGCTTCCGCTGGTGAGCGCGGAGGCGCCGCTGCGTGTGCGGGGCCACCTCCGCTCCTTCAACAACCGCAGCGGCGTGGGCAACCGCCTGGTGCTGACCATCTACGCCCAGGAGATCACGCCCGGGTTGGGAGAGCCCTGCAATCAGATCACCCTGTCCGGTGCGCTATGCAAGCCCCCGGTCTTCCGCAGGACGCCTCTGGGCCGCAGCATCTGCGATCTGATGTTGGCCTCCGCCAGACGGTATGGCCGCGCAGACTATCTGCCGGTCATCGCCTGGGGCCAGCTGGCGGTGCAGGTCAGCCGCCTGCAGGTGGGAGATTTCCTGGCACTGGAGGGGCGTGTTCAAAGCCGTACATACAGAAAGATCACGGATACCGGCTCGGAGGAACGGGTAGCCTACGAGGTCTCTATGATGCATCTGCTGGAGCCGGAAGCACCGGTGGAGCCCTGAGCGTAAAAAATGCGTGCGGATGAGACAGCGCCGTGAGCGATTGCTCACGGCGCTGTCTGTTTTCACTTTGTCGGGAATCCAAACGTCCCTCGCATATCGAACAAAAATTGCAAAAAGCTCTTGGGATAGGAGATAAATCTCCCGTCGTCCACCATGGCCAGCAGTTCTTCCATCGTCACCCAGCGGACGGCACTGACCTCCTCTTCCTGAAGTACCAGAGCCGTCTCGTCCAGGTCCTTCACCACGATGTAAAAGTCATCAAAGCCACCGCCGAAATTCACCGTTATGGAAGGCCGCAGGCCGGTCAGGTCCAGGGGGTAGCCCAGCTCCTCCCGGAATTCCCGCTCCGCGCCCTGGCGGCTGGTCTCTCCGGCGTCCACGCCGCCGCCCACGGATACGTCCCACTGATTGGGATAGACGGTTTTCTGGGGTGCCCGCTGCTGGATCAGCAGCCGTCCCCGGCTGTCAAATACACAGACATGGACCACCATGCGGTATTCACCGGGCTCCTTGGGTGCATGGCGCTCCCCCACTCTGCCCAGAGGGACCCGATTTTCATCGTATAAATCCACCAATTCCATATACACGCTCCTCACTGCCGCCGGGCGGTCTCGTAGTCGTCTCCCCGGCGATAGAAGGGGCAGGCGTTGTTTGCGCAGCGCAGAAACCGCTCCATCTCGTCCTCGTCCAGGTCCATGGTGCAGTAATAGGCGTCTATCTCGTCGTCATAGTCGTAGTGGACGCACTCCTCACAATTGCTCGCCAACGGCGGTCATCCCCTTTTCCTGTTATGATACAGCGGTTCCCCATTTTACACGGGAACCCCACATCAGAGGATTATAGCATAAATGCCGTCCACATCCAAGTGTTCTCTCATGACCAGCTTCTCAAGGGCCTCCCGGCTCCCGGGCGGAGCCGCCCAGCACATCCCGCAGCCCGCCGTGATGGTCCGGGGCACGGGGATCAGCCGCCCCGGCAGACCTCCGGCATGGCACAGCCGCTCCATGGCCATGGCGCCGGTGGTGGTACGGAAGGTCACCACGCACTTCTCCGTCTTTTCCCGCATGTCACCGGGCCTCCTCCGCCAGGACGCGCACCGCGTCCGCCGCCGTATCCGTCTCGGCCTCCGTGTTGAAATACGACCAGGAGAACCGGACGGCGCCCTGCTCCGTGGTGCCCAGCGCCCGGTGAAGCCGGGGCGCGCAATGGGCGCCGGGGCGGGTGGCGATGCCGAAGCGCTCCGCCAGCTCGTCGGACACCTCCGCTGAATCCAGGCCGGCGATGTTCAGCGTCACGATGGGCGCCCGCTCCGGGGCCGTGAAATCCCCGTATACCGTGACCCCCGGCAGCTCCCGGACGGCTTCGTAAAACCGCCGGGACAGGGCCGTCTCATGGGCCCGGATGACATCCATGCCGGTCGCCTTGATGAAGTCCAGCGCCGCCCCCAGTCCGGCCAGCCCATGGCTGTTCAGGGTCCCGGCCTCCAGACGGGTGGGCCAGTCCTCCGGCTGGGTCTCGGAATAGCTCTGGACGCCGGTTCCGCCCACGGCGAAGGGCCGGATATCCACGCCCTCCCGGACGCACAGGCCGCCGGTGCCCTGGGGGCCCAGCAGGCTCTTGTGTCCGGTAAAGCAGACCACGTCGATATGCTGGCTCTCCATGTCGATGGGAAACACCCCCGCCGTCTGAGAGGCGTCCAGGATGAACAGCAGGCCGTGGGCGTGACAAAACGCCCCCACCCGGCCGATATCCACCAGGTCCCCCGTCAGGTTGGAGCCATGGGTGCAGACCACGGCCCGGGTGTTGGGCCGCAGCAGCTTTTCAAAGTCCCCATAGTCGATGGCTCCGTCCCCACCGGCGGGCACGAAGTCCACCGCTCCCCCCTGCTGCCGCAGGCGGTACAGGGGCCGCAGGACGGAGTTGTGCTCCAGGTCCGTGGAGATCACATGGTCCCCCGACCCCAGCAGGCCGGAGACGGCGATATTCAGCGCCATGGTGGAGTTCATGGTGAACGCCACATGGTCCGCCCGGGGACAGCCGAACAGCCCGGCCAGCTGCTCCCGGACCGCGTACACCGACCGGGCCGCCGCCAGGGCGTCGTCATGGACGCCCCGGCCGCAGTTGCCGTAATGGGCCATGGCAGCCGCCACCGCCTCCGCCACGGCAGGCGGCTTGGGGCGGGTGGTGGCGGCATTGTCCAGATAGATCACGGCTTGACCACCTTGCCCGCGCCCGCCAGCTTCTCCACGATGCTGTACATATTGGTGACGCCGCCCACGGCCAGCTTTTCCGTCAGGCCGTAGTAATTCAGGCAGGTGCCGCAGGTCAGGATCTCCACGCCCTGAGCCTCCATCTTTTTCAGGTCCTCCAGGGAATCCGAGCCCTCCGTGGTCAGCTTGGCGCCGCCGTTATAGAACAGCATGGTCTTCGGCAGCATCGGCAGCTGGCTGACGGCGAACAGGAAGCCCTTCATCAGCGTTCTGCCCAGCTCCTCGCTGCCCCGGCCCATGGCGTCGGTGTCCACCGCCACCACGAAGTTGCCCCGCATGTCCGGCGCGCAGGCCAGCTCCGGCTCCTCCACAGGTGCGTCCCCCGCCGGGGCCGTGACCTCCATCGTCACCACGAACTCCTTCTCCGCGATCTTTTCCGCCTTTGCGGTCAGATGATGGCCGGCGGCCATCCGGGTCAGGTTCTGGACGGCGATCTCGTTGTCCACATGGACCTCCAGCATCCCCGGCTCCCGCATCTCCCGCAGGGCGCGGGTGGCCTTGACCACGGGGATGGGGCACTGCTCTCCCACGGCGTTAACGACGATCTTTTCCATACGCGTTTCCTTTCTCCGCCAAGGCGGCTGTGATCTTTCGTTTTATCTCGTCTATTCTAAGATGATGCCCATTGGAAAGCAAGGGCTATTTTTTTTGTAAAAACAGCGTATTCTGTTCCAAATCATGACAAAACTGTCGCTCTTTCAGCAGAAAATCCCGTGCAGTTTGCCATTTTTCGCCATTTTTCTTGACGTGTGGAGAAAAGACACGTAAAATAGAACACAACTTCGGGCCGTCCGGCCCGTCCCACACTGAAAAGATTTGAGGTCGCCGCCCATGAAAACGCCGTTTGTGACAAAGGATCAGCTGGAGGCCATCGCCGCCCAGTATCCCACCCCGTTCCATATCTATGACGAAAAGGGCATCCGGGAGAACGCCCGCCGCCTGAAGGCTGCTTTCGCCTGGAATCCCGGCTACCGGGAGTACTTCGCCGTGAAGGCCACTCCTACCCCTGCTATCCTGAAAATTCTGAAGGAAGAAGGCTGCGGCTGTGACTGTTCCTCCCTGACAGAGCTGCTGATGTCCGAAAAATGCGGCATCACCGGTGAGCACATCATGTTCTCCTCCAACGACACCCCGACTTCGGAATTCCAGCTGGCGGACAAGCTGGGCGCTATCATCAACCTGGATGACCTGACGATGGTGGACTACCTGGAGCAGTCCATCGGGAAGATTCCCGAGAAGATCTGCTGCCGCTACAATCCCGGCGGCGTGTTCACCCTGGGCGAGACCCGGGATGGCTTCCAGGTCATGGACAACCCCGGCGACGCCAAGTACGGCATGACCCGCGCCCAGATCGCCGAGGCCTTCACCCGTCTGGCCGCCAAGGGCGCCAAGGAGTTCGGCATCCACAGCTTTCTGGCCTCCAACACCATCTCCAACGAGTACTATCCCGCTCTGGCCCGCATCCTGTTCCAGCTGGCAGCGGACCTGAAACAGGAGACCGGCGTCCACATCACCTTCATCAACCTCTCCGGCGGCGTGGGCATCCCCTACAAGCCCGAGCAGCCTGCCAACGACATCGCCGTCATCGGCGAGGGCGTCCGGAAGGCCTACGAGGAAATTCTGGTCCCCGCGGGCATGGACGACGTGGCCCTCTACACGGAGCTGGGCCGTTTTATGCTGGCCCCCTACGGCCATCTGGTCACCCGGGCTATCCACGAAAAGCACATCTATAAGGAGTACATCGGCGTGGACGCCTGCGCCTGCAACCTGATGCGGCCTGCCATGTACGGCTCCTACCACCACATCACCGTCATGGGCAAGGAGAACGCCCCCTGTGACCACAAGTACGATGTGGTGGGCGGTCTGTGCGAGAACAACGACAAATTTGCCGTGGACCGGATGCTGCCCGAGATCGATATGGGCGACCTGCTGGTCATCCACGACACCGGTGCCCACGGCTTCTCTATGGGCTACAACTACAATGGCAAGCTCCGCTCCGCCGAGCTGCTGCTGAAAGAAGACGGCTCCGTGGAGATGATCCGGAGGGCCGAAACGGTGGAGGATTACTTCCGGACTCTGGTCTGGTGACAGCGCCGCCGCGGGACATTCGTTCCGCGGCGGATTTTTTTATCCAACTGTGAAACGATCTCCTTCCGCCGTGCATCCAGAAGAGTGAACGCTGGGGAGAGGAGCTCCCCGGAGAGGAGGTGCCCCATGAAGGACGATCTGGCCGCCCGGCTGCGGCTGGGAGATCTCGCGGCCCTGGAAGAGGCCATGGACCGCTACGCCGCCTATGCTGCCAAGATCATCGCGGCGTATCTGAACCGTGCGCTGCCGCCGGAGGACATGGAGGAGGTCCTCTCCGACGTGTTTATCAGCCTGTGGAACAGCCGGGAACGGCTGGAGGGCGAGGTAAAGCCCTATCTAGCAGCCATCGCCAGAAACGCCGCCCGGCAGAAACTGCGGCAGTCCCGCCCATCGGAGCCGCTGCCGGAGGACCGGGAGCTAGCGGACGAGACGCCTCTTCCGGAACAGCAGGTGGAGACTGCGGAGCGGGCCGATGCTCTGCGGCGTGCCATCGACGCCATGCCCTCGGAGGACCGGACCCTGTTCATCCGCGTCTACTATCTGGAGCAGACGGTGGAGGAGATCGCCGCTGTCACGGGGCAGAACGCCTCCACGCTGAGAGTCCGGCTCCACCGGGGCCGGAAAAAGCTGAAGCATATCTTACTGGAAAGGGGTGTTTCCTGTGACTGACCGCCACATGCCTGCCGAGTGGGAGTTGGACGAGCTGCTGAGCGAACAGCCACGGTTCGACCTGGAGGCCGTGAAGCGCCGCACCCTTGCCCGCATGGAGGAAACCAATGAACAGCCCGTCAGGAGGCGAGCGCCGCTGCGGAGTTTTCTGCTCGCCGCCGTGATCTGCGCCCTGTCCGTCAGCGCTGTGGCCGCGGCAGACTATGCCACAAACGGTCAGCTCACAAGGGCGCTGGGCATCCGAAGGCCGCAGACGGAGGCGGTCTCCGAACCGGAGCCTACCCCGGAGGAGACGCCCGTGGAGGAGCCGGAGCCCGTCCAGCTCCAGGAGCCGCCGGAGGCCGTACCGGAAGAACCGCCGGAGCTGGATGAACAGATTGCCGACGCGCTCCAGATCGATCAGAGTCAGGCCCAGCGCCTGCGCCCCGCCATCCAGGCGGTGAAGCGGACGTCGGAGGACCGGGACGTCCGCATGACGGTACTGCAAACGCTGGGGGACCCGGCCTGTCTGTATATCAAGTTGCGGTTCGATTTCCCGGAGGCGATGCCTTACAAGGAGTACCTGGAATTTGAAGATTTGGACATCAGCTTTGTCGATTCCAACAGTTACAGTTGGCAGGAGAAAATTCTGGAGCAGGATGCGTGTTCCATCACCTATTTGCTGTCAGCCAAGCTCTATGGTGAAAAGTCCCTGAATGGCCAGGCCGTCACCGTGACCGCCGAAAACTACGGCCATCCCCACCAATACACCGCCGATGAGGTCGTCCAGCTGGCGGGAGAGGCCGGAAAACCCTACACCACCATTCTCTATCCCGACGGCACCATCGACTGGGAGGTCACGGAGGAGGACCTGGCCGCTCTGCCTCCGGAGGCAGAGCCCACCATTATCTACTCTGAAGGCTTCACCATCAGCCTAAGGACGGATGGCAGCAAAGTGGTGACCTACGACGGGGAGCACGGCGACCAAATGCTGACAGCCTATCTGGTGCCGGACTTCGACGCAGTGGTCGCGGGCAAATGGGAGCAGTCCTGGACGCTGTCCTATCAAGACCTCTCCCTCTACTGGAAAGGTGAAACAGAGCTGTTTGACCCCCGGCTGACCCTGACGGAACTTCGCCTCTCACCCCTGTCCTGGTCAGCGGACTTTACCGCCACAGAAGATGTACCGGAGGGGGAAACGCTCAATTTCAATCTCATCCCAAAGGACTGGGGCGTCCAGCTCCGCCGCCGGGACGGTTCTCTGACGGACCAGCCTCTGCACTGGAGCGGCGGGAGCGGCTCCTCTCCCGTCCCCAACGAGGCGGGCCTCTTTGTGACGGACATCACGGTAGGTAACGTGTTCGATCAGCCCATCGACCTCTCGGATGTCACCGCCGTCGTCATCGACGGTCAGGAGTTCCCTGTCAACTGACGGTTGGTCAGAAAACAGCGCGCCGTGGAAGTTCCGCGGCGCGCCCATTTTTCCGGTCCCTTATTTTGAAGGGATAATCTCGATCCAGTACCCGTCGGGGTCCGTGATGAAATAGATGCCCATAGCGGGATTCTCAAAGCAGATGCAGTCCATCTCCTCATGCTTTTTGTGGGCGGCATCGAAGTCGTCCGCCCGGAGGGCCAGGTGAAACTCGCACTCGCCCAGGTCGTACTTCTGGGGATGGTCCCGCAGCCAAGTCAGTTCCAGGCGGAAGTCCGTCTTTCCATCGCCCAGATACACGATAATGAAGCTGCTGTCAGCGGCCTCCTTCCGCTCCCCCACCGGCTCCAGGCCCAGGGCCTCCTTGTAAAACGCCAGGGATTTATCCAGATCGGATACGTTGAAATTAAAGTGATTGAAGGTCAGCATACATACCTTGTCCTTTCCTAGAGTGGCTTTAGTATACCATGCCCTCTTCCGCCGCTTCAAGCCCTCCTCTCCGTCTTACACAAATCGACCGGAAAAGTTTTTCCACTTTTCTTGCAAATTGAGGTTTGACGGAAAAAGTTAGCCGTGATAAACTCTCTATAGTTAGAAAAGGCTAACTTTTTGGGAGGGACATACAATGACTTTGGATACGCTGCCTCTGGGGCAGGATGCTGTCATCACCGCCGTGGGTGGCGAAGGTGCGTTACGCCTCCGCCTGCTGGATATGGGGCTGATTCCCAAGACCACGGTTCGGGTGGAAAAAATTGCGCCGCTGGGTGATCCCATTGAACTGCGGGTGCGGGGCTACGCCTTGTCTCTGCGGAAAGAGGACGCCCGCAACATCTCCGTGGAGGTGAAGCAGGTATGATCTTCGCACTGGCCGGAAACCAGAACTGCGGCAAGACCACGCTGTTCAACCAGCTCACCGGCTCCAATCAGCACGTGGGCAACTTCCCCGGCGTCACGGTGGACCAGAAGTCCGGTGAAGTCCGGGGCCAGAAGGACTGCACGGTGGTGGACCTGCCGGGCATTTACTCCATCCGTCCCTATACGCCGGAGGAGATCGTCACCCGGGACTTCATTCTGAATCAGAAGCCCGACGGCATCATCAACATCGTGGACGCCACCAACATCGAGCGGAACCTGTATCTGACCTTGCAGCTGATGGAGATGCGCATTCCCATGGTACTGGCGTTGAACATGATGGACGAAGTCACCGCCAACGGCGGCACCATCGACGTCAAAGGCATGTCCAAGGCGCTGGGCATCCCGGTGGTCCCCATCTCTGCCGTGAAAAACGAGGGTGTGGATGAGCTGATCCGCACCGCAGTCAACACCGCTAAAAACAGAGTCTATCCGTCGGTATACGATTTCTGCACTCCCGGGCCTGTCCACCGCTGCATCCATGCGGTGGTCCATCAGATCGAGGACCACGCGGAAGCCGCCCGGCTCCCTGTCCGCTTCGCCGCCACCAAACTCATTGAGGACGACGCAGATATCCGGGATCGGCTGGAGCTGGACCAGAACGAACTGGAGCTTTTGGAGCACAGTGTCACAGAGATGGAGACCGAATGTGGCATGGACCGCAACGCCGCTCTGGCCGACATGCGCTACAACTTCATTGAGGGGGTATGCGATACCACCGTGGTGAAATGCCGGGCGTCCAGAGAGCGCCAGCGGAGCGAGGCCATCGACCGGATCGTTACCAACAAGTACTTGGCCCTGCCGATTTTCTTTGGTATCATGCTGGCCATCTTCTATCTGACTTTCAATGTCTTCGGCGCCTTCCTCTCCGACCTGCTGGCCGCTGGTATCGACGCTCTGACGGTCGTCGTTGACACCGCTCTCACGGCCTACGGCCTGAACCCGGTGGTCCACAGTCTGGTAATCGACGGTATTTTTGCCGGAGTGGGCAGTGTATTGAGTTTTTTGCCCATTATCGTGGTTCTTTTCTTCTTCCTGTCCATTCTGGAGGATACTGGATACATGGCCCGTGTGGCCTTTGTCATGGACCAGCTGCTGCGGAAAATTGGTCTGTCCGGCCGCAGCATCGTACCCATGCTGGTGGGCTTCGGCTGCTCTGTTCCCGCCATCATGGCCACCCGGACTCTGGCCTCGGAGCGGGACCGGCGGATGACCATTTTGCTGACACCCTTTATGAGCTGCTCCGCAAAAATCCCCATTTACGGCGTATTTACTGCCGCCTTCTTCCCGGACCATGCGGTTCTGGTAATGATTGCCCTATATGTGACCGGCATCTTGGTAGGCATTGTGGCCGCCAAAGTTTTGGGCGTCACCGCCTTTCAGGGCAATCCGGTGCCCTTTGTCATGGAGTTGCCCAACTACCGCTTTCCCTCCGCCAAGAGCGTGGGGCAGCTGTGCTGGGACAAGGCCAAGGACTTTTTGACCCGGGCTTTCACCATCATCTTCGTCGCCACCATTGTTGTCTGGTTCCTCCAGACTTTCGATACCCGGCTGAATCTGGTGGCGGACAGTGCCAACAGCCTGCTGGCCACCGTAGGTGCCTGGATTGCCCCTCTGTTCGCGCCTCTGGGCTTCGGCGATTGGCGGGTGTCCACCTCCCTCATCACCGGCTTTATCGCCAAGGAGTCCGTCATCTCCACCCTGGGCATTCTGACCGGCGCCGGTGCGGATGTCACCGTGGAGGCTCTTGGCTCTCTGTTCTCCCCTGTCACCGCCGTCAGCTTCCTGGTATTCACCCTGTTGTACACTCCCTGCGTGGCCGCCATCTCCGCCGTGAAGCGGGAATTGGGCTCTGGTTGGAAGGCCGCCGGTGTGGCTCTCAGCCAGTGTGCCGTTGCATGGGTGGTCTCTTTCCTGGTGTATCACATCGCTCTGCTGATCGTATAGGGAGTTTCTATGATGGAGATTCTGATTTTGGTTTTGGTGGGCGCGTGGCTGCTTTTGGCTCTGCGCTCCTGCTGCCGCCACAAAGGCGGCTGCGGTGGAAGCTGTGACAGTTGCTGCTCGGCCTGCTCGAAAAAATGCGATCATTAAAAAATCCCCGGACGAATATAAAATCGTCCGGGGATTTTCTTATTTATATCTATGCCGTAGATCACTGCTCCGCTTTATTTTGCGCCTGCAGCTCTTTCAGAATCGTATAGACTTCATAGATGTTCTCCACCGTGTAGGTAGCCTGTACCTCCTTGGGTACATCCTTGTCGCGGGAAGCGGTCAGATGGGAATGAATGTGGAACGTCATGCCGAATCCCACCTTCTGGGGACCAATCACATCCCGGGAGAACGTATCCCCCACATAAGCGCAGGTAGACGGGGACGACTGTACCTGATTCAGGGAGACGAGGAAAATGTTAGGGTCCGGCTTGCGATAGCCGGTGACGGAGGAAAGCGTCACATCCTGGAAGTAATTCCGGATGCCATACTCCTCCAGAATCCGGAACACCTGGTACAAACTCGCGGTATTACTGATGACACCCAGCTTCATGCCGAGGCTCCGCAGCCCCTCCAGCATCTCCTTGACATCGGGGCGCAGACCGCGGTGGTAATATGTGATTTCCCACATATGGGCCAACTCTTCCGCAAAGGGCTTGACCGTCTCAAAATCCAGGCCAAAATCGGTCAGCACATAGTTGCCCCATATCTCTTCCGGTTTCAGTTCCCGATTCGTCGGTCCGCGGTAGGCGGCATAGCGATCCCAGCCTTCCGCCAGTTTTGCAATAGCTGTCGGAACATCCATGTGTATTTCGATACCCTTTTCGCCCAGGATGCGCAGCACCTCACGGGCGGACGCTTCCTTGCTGGCATCGTCTACATAGATATCCTCCAGTGTTCCGCCCATATCAAACAGAACGGTATCGATCATAAATCTCACTGCCTTTTCCAAAAATCTGCCTCCGGGGCAGCAGAGGGACGGTGCTTTCTATCATGGTTATAAAGAAACAGCGATAGCCCGCCGCCCAGCAGGATCGGCGCTGGGATGAACAGTACGAAAAACTGCAGGAACAGCATCGTCGCCTCGGACTCCCCCCGCAGCAAGATCAGCATTGTGATCAGACAGGCCAGTGCCAGCACCAACGTCCAAAGATATGCCATGGGCAGCGTCCGCTTTTCCTTAAACAACGGCCAAGTCAGGCCACACACCACTGCACCGAGAACAGCGGGCACCACTGCACCCACCAGATTGTCCACCAGAGGCGGCGCCTCAGCAGTCAAGGCGTGCAGCGGGTCGATTAAAAAGACAAAGGCCGCCGCGTAAACAGCGATCAAAACAACACACAGGCAGAAGGAATTCAGCAGAAGCGTACTCTTGACCTTGCCGTTTTCCGTCATCTGAAACGCCGACCAAAAGCTGTCCGCCGCTTTCGTGACCTTCCGGTTCCATTCTTCATCCTTGATGGGGTTTGTGCCTTTGCCGAGCATGGGGTTCCTCCTTTGATAAAAAAGGCGGGCGGCGCAAGGCCGCCCACCTTTCACAGACTCCTCGCTGTCGCGGTCAACAGTCAGAGCAGCGCTTACTTATTGGGGCTCTTGTTCAGCCAGTAAGTCCACATATCCTGCACGTCGGGATAGATCGCATAAATGGCGTCGATATCGTTGGGACGGGCGCCCAGGTCTTCCAGCTTAGCGGGATTCTTCTTGTCCTCGACGTCGTCACGCAGAGGCCAGTTGCCGACCTTGGTGAAGGGCTTCAGGCCGCCGCTCTCGCCATCGGAGCCGCCAGTGAGGTAGCGGATGAACAGGCGGGCGCCGGCGGGGCTGTTGGTGCCAGCGGCAACAAACAGGGACTCGGTGTTCAGCAGAGCGTTGTAGGGCTTCAGGTTGATGCACCAGGCGATATTGTAACCGGACTCCTCCTGGTTCTCGATCTTGCCGGCGGAGGCCAGACACAGAGCGGGATCGTCCTTGGTGGAGTTATGGACAGCCAGCACCAGCTCGTCGCCGTCGCCGATGAAGGTCATCTCAGCCTGGCTGAAGCGCCAAAGGTACTCCACGCCGGCGTTGTTCTCAGGAACCTCGAAGTTGAAGCTGGAGGCATCATAGGTGTACTCCAGATCCTCGCCGTAGACGCGCTTGTAATCCGCTTCCATCTCATCAGCGTTGTTGATGAAGCTTGCGAACAGGGACAGGTAAGCGGACTCCTGGCCGATCTCCTTGGTGAACAGGCGGAAACGCTGTTTGCCGTTCTCGTCCTTCTCAATGATCTGCCACCAGCTGTCGATGGGCTGGCCGTCGGGGAAGGCTTCGGTGTTGTAGTACCAGAAAGCCTGAGAAGCGTACAGGGGGTAGCTGTACTTCAGGTTGCCCTCGTCAATGTGGGCGCAGATGTCGCGGGGATAGAAGGGCTCCAGGATGCCCTGGTTATACCACTCGTAGAACACGCTGCCGCTGACGTCCTTGGTCTGCAGCACGTCGGCGGTAACATTGCCGGTCTCATGCTCGATCTGGGCCTTGCTCAAAACTTCGTCGGAGTCCAGGTCGGAGACGATCAGGTCCAGGCCGGGATACATCTCTTCAAAGGGCTCCTCAGCCTTCAGCATTTTGGAGGAGGTCGCGTAAACATTGATGGCGGTGTCCTCCTTCAGAGCCTGCTCATACAGCTCCTCGTCGGTCATGTCACTCCACTCATCATAATAGGGGCCATAGAACTCTTCGCCAGTCTCGGGGTCACAGCCCAGGTGCAGGGTGCTCCCGGAGGACTCCTCGGCAGCAGCGGTATCTCCGCCGGCAGAGCTGGTCTCCTCGCTCTTCTTGCCTCCGCCGCAGGCCGCCAGGCTGAGAATCATCACGCTGGCCAGCAACAATGCTAACAACTTCTTTTTCATCGGGTCTTCTCCTTTCGTTTTAAAAACATGTAGGGAATTGCCGCTTGGGATTTATAAACTCGCGGTTACACCGCGCGCTTAATGAGACGGGTGGTTTCCTTATTATAAACGTTGATCTTGTTTTGGTCAATGATGGCCCAGACCTGCTGATCCAGTTCGTACTGGACCTGACCGAGCTCCTTCACCAGGAACTCCTCATCGCCGGCCTTCAGTGTCACGATGGTCTCGGAACCGGCGGGCTGGTTGGCGTAAATGGTGACAGGCAGGGCACCCTCCACGGGCTCACGGGAAATCTCGATCTGCTCCGGGCGGCAGGCCAGTACGCAGTCAAACTCACCGCTGGCGGGCTTCTCCTCGTCGGTCAGGGTCTCAGCGCCGAAGGTATGGTTGCCCAGCTCGCTCTTAACCACCAGCTGGCCATTCTTCATCTCGGCCTTGCCGGGAATCAGGTTGATGCGGGGATTGCCGATGAAGTCGGCGGCCTCCAGGTCGATGGGGTTGTTGTACAGCTCCATGGGCGTGGCCACCTGGTTCAGCTCGCCGGCCTTGAACAGGGCGATCTTGGTGGACATGGTCAGAGCCTCGGTCTGGTCATGGGTGACGTAGATGATGGTGGTGCCCAGTTCTCTGTGGAGACGCTGCAGCTCGGCACGCATGTCGATACGCAGCTTGGCGTCCAGGTTGGACAGAGGCTCATCCAGCAGCAGCAGCTTGGGGCTGGAGGCCACGGCACGGGCGATGGCCACGCGCTGCTGCTGGCCGCCGGACAGCTCGGTGGGATAGCGGTCCTTGTACATGTCAATCCGCATCATCTTCAGGGAGTCCATGACGCGGCGGTCGATCTCGGCCTTATCCATCTTCTGAATCTTCAGGCCGAAGGCGATATTGTTGTACACCGTCATGTGGGGCCACAGGGCGTAGGACTGGAACACCAGGTTCAGTCCGCGCTTGCTGGG
>CAMBAJ010000052.1 GCA_945864305.1 uncultured Clostridia bacterium
CAGCAGCTCCAGCTCAGCGGGGTCTTCCTGGCCCATATCGAACAGCCGGTCATTGAGAACGCCCTTGATGCCGTGCTCCGCGCCTAGGACGCGGGTGATGTTGGGATTCTTCAAAGCGGTGTCGACGACACCGTATACGCTGGCATTGATAACAGAAGTGGGACCGCCGGACTGGCCGACGATGCATGCGCCTTTGAGTTCGTTCATAGGATAAAAATCCTCCTCCTAAAATGTTTTATTTATCATAACATCCGAAAAATGAATTGTAAATACTTGCATTTTAATTTTTCTGTGCTATTATCATAGAAGAAAATCGTTTTCGTCCTGTTGAATGGTCGAAATTGACAATCTGTTAACGAAGCTCTGCTTTGCGGAGAAATGGCCTTTCCGAGAGGACGAGACAAATAAAACAGGAGATGATCATTATGCCACTGGTTACTACTACCGAGATGTTCAAGAAGGCCTATGACGGCGGCTACGCCATCGGTGCTTTCAACGTCAACAACATGGAGATCGTTCAGGGCATCACCGAAGCCGCTCAGGAGCTGAAGGCCCCCCTGATCCTGCAGGTTTCCAAGGGCGCCCGCGCCTACGCCAACCACACCTATCTGGTGAAGCTGGTGGAGGCCGCTGTGATCGAGTGCCCCGATATCCCCATCGCTCTGCACCTGGACCACGGCCCCGACTTTGAGACCTGCAAGTCCTGCATCGACGGCGGCTTTACCTCCGTCATGATCGACGCCTCCTCCAAGCCCTTCGCCGAGAACATCGAGATCACCAAGAAGGTCGTCGAGTATGCTCATGACCACGGCGTGGTCGTCGAGGCCGAGCTGGGCACCTTGGCCGGCATCGAGGATGACGTGAAGGTCGCCGCCGGCGCTGCCTCTTACACCCGCCCTGAGGAGGTCGAGGAGTTCGTGACCAAGACCGGCTGCGACTCTCTGGCCATCGCCATCGGCACCAGCCACGGCGCCTACAAGTTCACCGCCGCTCAGTGCACCCGCAATGAAAAGGGCATCCTGGTTCCGCCCCCGCTGCGCTTCGACGTGCTGGAGGAGGTCTCCAAGCGTCTGCCCGGCTTCCCCATCGTGCTCCACGGCTCTTCCTCCGTGCCTCAGGACTTCGTGAAGAAGATCAACGAGCACGGCGGCAAGATGCCCGACGCCGTCGGCATCCCCGAGGAGCAGCTGCGCCACGCCGCTGAGCTGTCTGTCTGCAAGATCAACATCGACTCCGACCTGCGTCTGGCCATGACCTCTACCA
This sequence comes from uncultured Clostridia bacterium, assembly GCA_945864305.1. Lineage (GTDB taxonomy): Bacteria > Bacillota > Clostridia > Oscillospirales > Oscillospiraceae > Oscillibacter. The sequence goes on from CAMBAJ010000052.1 coordinate 1,264, forward strand.
TCCGCGAGTACTTCGACGAGCATCCCGGCGACTTCGATCCCCGTCAGTATCTGAAGCCCGCCCGCGCCGCCATTAAGGCCATGGTGGCCCACAAGATCGTGGACGTTCTGGGCTGCGACCACAAGGCTTAATCAACTCGTACATGTTCCTGAAAGCCGGAGGCGCTTTTGCGCCTCCGGCTTTGTCTCATATCGTATCCGTCACGGTTCTGCCGTCAGCTCCCGTCCAAAGACGGTGATGCTCTCGATCTGTTCCACATTCAGGGGCATCTGGAACTCCAGCGTCATCTCCACCTGGCCAGTCCGGGAGGTGATGCCGCAGACACAGCTGGTCCGGTCAATGATCTCACCGCCTGTCATGCGGATGGTGGGGGACATCATCGTATCCAGATTCCGCAGGTCCACAGCTGTCTCAGGCACCTGAAACTCCAGAGTCAGAGCCAAAGGGGATACCGCGGCACGGATCAGCGTCCATGTCTCGCCGGAGACAGAAAAGGAATGGTCTGTGCCGTAGTTCTGCACAGAGACGGGCTGGAGCGTGACCTCCAGTTCCCAGGTGCCGGGCAGCAACACCTCGGGGCCTTCCTCGCCGCGGCGACCCAGACCCTCCATGGAGATGCGGTAGCTGCCGCCCTGTTCCAGTGCGGTGTCGGTGATGGAGAAGATCAGCAGGTACTGGCCCTCCGTGTCAGGCCATGGCCGGATGCTGAGACCGTATCCGAAGTCCGCTTTCTCCCGGCCATCCAGCGGCAGAATGTCCAGCTCCTGGAAACAGAGGCCCCCGGGACCCACATCCGCCAGTTCCGGCGGAACCGTCATCTGCACGGAGATCATAGCCATCTGCCCGTCAGACACGGCGTCCACCACCGTCAGCCGCAGGCCGCAGTCCTCAATGTCACCGTCGGCGGTGCCGCCCATTTCCAGCAGCTGCTCCGTATCCGCCGCGCCGCCGTAGCGTGCAGCCCAGGGACTCTCATCAAACATCCGCTGAAAAAACGCGCCGCCGCCCAGAGCATAGCCAGCGGCGGTACCGCTCAGCAGGACCACGATGACCGCCGCCACCACCCACCGGATATACCGCCGGTGCCTGGAGGGCTGCTCCGGGGCCGTCCGTTGCCGCCGTTCGTAGCCGAAGGGATCCGCCAGCAGCTTCCGCATCCGCTTCCGCTGCTGCCGGGATTGGCGGACAGGGGGGAGGATGTCCAGGTCCTTCATATCCTCCCGCAGTGCCTCCTCCAATGCCGTTTTCAGCATGGCGTCAAAGATAGGCCCGTCCATCCAGATATCCCTCCTTTCGCAGTCGATCCATCAGCATTTTCCGTCCCCGGAAAATGCGGGTCTTGACCGTGTTTTCCCCGAGACCCATGGCTTGGGCGATCTCCGCCACGCTCCACTCCGCCACAAACCGCAGCTCCAGCACCCGGCGATAGTCCTCAGGCATGCCTCGGATGATGGCCACCAGGGCGTGGAACTCCCCCTGGTCCGCCGGAACGGCGGCCTCCCAGGAGACATCCTCCAGCGCCGTCTCATGGCGGGCTTTCCGCAGCATATCCAGCGCCGTATTCTTCACCACCACCGCCAGCCAGGCGGCGACACGGTCCTCCGGCCGGTCCCGCAGCTCGTCAAAGTGCTGGATAAATTTCAAAAACGCGTCGTGGACTGCGTCCTCCGCTTTAGGCCCGGGCCCCAGAATCTGACTTGCCAGCTTGCTCATCCTGCGGAAATTGTCCCGGTAGACTTTGACAAACCGCTCCCGGTCCGGGTCCGTTTCCAAAAGCGCCATATAGCATATCAAGGGCACCGCCCCCTCTCGTCGTTTCTCACTTCGTTAACGCATGAGCTTGGAAAAAGGTTTCACCATTTTTGAAAAAAACCGCCCTGCCGCAACCGGCAGGGCGGTAAAAGGTCATTCCACAGTAACAGATTTGGCCAAATTCCGGGGCTTGTCGATAACGCAGCCCCTTTGCAGCGTAGCCCCACAAAAACGAAGTTTTTGCGGGGACCCCGCATGGGACTCAAATGGGCGGGCTTTGCCCGCCCATTTCAAGGTTTTGCCCTTTGAGCAAAACGCTTGGACGCGCCATTCGGCGCGGGCGTGGCGCGGGATACTTTACTCCACTGTCACGGATTTTGCCAGATTTCTGGGCTTATCGATATCGCACCCTCTTTGCAGCGCCACGTAATAGGCAAACAACTGCAGGGGCACCACGCCCAGAGAGGGCTGGAGAATGGGGTGGGTGTCCGGTACCACGATGGTGGAGTCGGCGGTCTTTTCCATCTTCTCCCGGAAGCTCTCAGTGGTGACGGCCAGGACCTCGGCGCCCCGGGCCTTCACCTCTACCACGTTGCTCATGGCCTTGTCGAACAGCGCCGCGTAGGTGCCCAGAGCCACCACCAGGGTCCCCGGCTCGATCAGGGAGATGGTGCCGTGCTTCAGCTCGCCGGAGGCGTAGGCCTCGGAGTGTATATAGCTGATTTCCTTCAGCTTCAAAGAGCCCTCCAGACCCATGGCGTAATCCAGATTCCGGCCGATGAAGAAGATGGAGTTGTGGTTGAAATACCGGGAAGCGAAGTACTGCACATCCTCGAAATGCTCCAGGAAATGGCTCATTTTCTCCGGCAGCACCTGCATTTCCGCAAGAATAGCATCGTACTCGCTCTTTTCCACGGTACCCAGCAAGTCCGCCAGATACAGGCCGATCAAATCCATCAGCACCAACTGGGTAGAATAGGCTTTCGTGGTAGCCACGGCGATCTCCGGACCGGCCCAGGTGTACAGCACATCGTCGGCCTCCCGGGCGATGGAGCTGCCCACTACGTTGACAACCGCCAGCGTCCGGGCGCCCCGGCGCTTGGCCTCCCGCATGGCGGCCATGGTATCCAGGGTCTCGCCGGACTGACTGATGACGATGACCAGCGTGTTCTCGTCCACCAGCGGGTCGCTGTACCGGAACTCCGAGGCCAGGTCCACCACCACCGGGCGGCGCAGCAGCCGCTCCCAGTTGTACTTGCTGACCATGCCCACGTGGTAGCTGGAGCCGCAGGCGATGATGAAGATGCGGGAGATGCTCTGCACGTAGTCCGCCGTCATGGAGATGTCGTCCAGCACCACCCGGCCATCCCGGATGCGGGGGGAGACGGTCTTGCGGATGGCCTCGGGCTGCTCCATGATCTCCTTGAACATGAAGTGAGCGTAGCCGCCCTTTTCCGCCGCGGAGACATCCCAGTCCACCTGGTGATGCTCTTTTTCTTTAGGTGTCATCTCGCTGTCGAACACGTCGATGCTGTCGGAGGTCACCACGGCGATCTCGCCGTCGTCCATATACACCACGTCCCGGGTGTACTTGATGACCGCCGTGACGTCGGAGGCGATGAAGTTGCCGTTCTCACCGTAGCCCAGGATCAGGGGACTGTCCTTCCTGGCGGCGATGAGGGCGTTGGGGTAATCGGAGCAGATGATGCCCAGGGCATAGGATCCCTCGATCCGCCGCAGGACCCGGCCCACGGCCTCCAGCATGTTGTGGCACTCGTTGTAGTGGAATTCCAGCAGCTGGGCCACCACCTCGGAGTCCGTGTCCGAGGTGAAGGTCACGCCCTGGCGCTGGAGATGCTCCTTGATCTCCAGATAGTTCTCGATGATGCCGTTGTGGACCAGGGCGATCTGGCCGTTTTCGCTGATATGGGGGTGGGCGTTGATGTCGTTGGGCTCGCCGTGGGTGGCCCAGCGGGTGTGGCCGATGCCCAGAGTGCCCTCCAGATCCGCGCCGTTATGGGTCAGGTCCGCTAGGGCCTGGAGCCGGCCCTTGGTCTTTTTCACCTGCAGTCCCTTTTCCTCGGACCGCACGGCGATGCCGGCGGAGTCATAGCCCCGGTACTCCATCCGGGCCAGTCCGTCCAGCAAAATCGGGGCCGCCTGTTCGCGGCCCACAAATCCAATAATTCCGCACATAAGAAACATCCTCCTGATAGACATGTCATACCGGCACCGCACCGAACGGCTTCAAACCGTTGATGAGGCACATTTGAGATGGGCGGCGCGAAAACGCGCAGCACATAAGACCCCTGACGAAGCACTTCATCAGGAATCTGTATCAAAAGGACAAATGCGCAGTCATTTGCCGCTTTTCTCGCGGTCACAGCCTCTCTGTTTTGCGGTCGCCCGCATATTTGTCAGCTGTGTCACATGCCCGCGGGCACGGAAGGGCATCCGCCGAATCTTCGATAAACCCCTCTCCTCGTTATCCTGCAAAGCTGTTTCGCTTCACAGGCGCATGGCGCTCATGATGGGACGCTGCCCATGATCCTCCTTTCACCTCTGCGATTTAGTATATGATAAAACTCCGCGGTGGGAGTGTTATCCGGGAATAAATCTGTCATCACGGGCAAAACTGCTTCAACGGAGGAGAGTTGCCTATGATGACCGCTTTCGCACGCACTGTGATCCTCTATTTCCTCATTATGATCGGCCTGCGGCTCATGGGCAAGCGGCAGATCGGGGAACTGGAGCCCAGTGAACTGGTGCTGACCATGATGATCTCAGACCTGGCCACGGTGCCCATGCAGGACTTCGGCATCCCGCTTCTGGCGGGCGTCATCCCGATCCTGACGCTGCTGTCCCTCTCCATGCTGATGAGCCAGTGGTCCCTCCGCAGCCTGCGGTTCCGGGCGCTGGTCTGCGGCACTCCCACAGTGCTTATCCGCAACGGCCAGCTGCAGCAGGAGGCCATGCGCAAGAACCGCTACACCCTGGACGAGCTGCTGGAGGAGTTGCGGGGTCAGGGCATCTCGGACATCGGGGATGTGAAATACGCCATCCTGGAAAATTCCGGCCAGCTGTCGGTCCTTCCCTGGACCCGGCAGCAGCCGCCCACCGCCGCCCAGATGGGGCTGGAGGTAGAGGATGACGTGACCCTGCCCGTCATCCTCATCAACGACGGGCGGGTTCTGCGCCAGCATCTCACGGACTGCGGAAAGGACGAGGCATGGCTGAAAAAAATCCTGAAAAAGGAACGGCTTTCCTCACCGAAGGAGGTCTTTCTCCTGACGCTGGATGAAAACGGCCAGACCACCTGTATCAAAAAGGAGGCCGTCCCATGAAGAAGAGCCTTGCCGTTCCCCTTGCGGTGCTGGGCGTCATTCTGGCCTTCGCCCTCTGGAACAGCCGCTGTGTGACAGCGGAGACAGACCACTGGCGGGAACAGCTGCGTCAGGCGGATATTCTGGCCCAGGCGGGGGAATGGGAGAGGGCCGCCGCCGCGCTGTCGGACAGCTACGGCGACTGGTCCGCCCGGCAGACCTATCTCCACATCGTGGCGGAGCACGACGCCATCGATGGCGCGGAGAGCATGTACCGCCGGGCCATGGCCTTTGCCGCCACGGAGGAGCTTTCCGAGTTCCGGGCAGAGCTGGCAGACCTGCGGGATCAGCTGCGGCTGTTGGCGGAGATGGAGGAATTCAGCATCGGGAATGTGCTGTAAAGGGGAATTACTTCTCAGCGAGCAGCTTGTTCAGCTCCGCCATAAAGGTGTCGATGTCCTTGAACTGGCGGTAGACGGACGCGAAACGGACATAGGCCACCTGGTCCACGGAGCGCAGGCGGTCCATGACCTTCTCGCCGATGATCTCCGTGCTGACCTCCCGCTCCATGGAATTCTGGAGGTCCTGTTCGATCTCCTCTGAGATTTTCTCCAGTTCCGCCAGGGGGACCGGCCGTTTCTCGCAGGCCCGGATCATGCCGCCCAGGACCTTCCGCCGGTCAAAGCTCTGACGGCTGCCGTCCTTTTTCACCACCACCATGGGCAGGCTCTCCACGGTCTCGTAGGTGGTGAACCGCTTGGAGCAGGCGAGACACTCTCTGCGCCGGCGGATGCTTGCCCCTTCATCGGCGGGGCGGGAATCGATGACCTTGCTCTCACTGTAGCCACAAAACGGACATTTCATAGCAGACCTCCCGATTTTCCGCCGGCTTCCAATCGGCGGGTATTTTTTGCGGGGACTTCCTGGCATCCGCTTGCCACGGCGGCCCGACTTCGCAATATCATGGCCGCCTGTGCAGCTATTATATCATAGCACCGCAAAATATGGTATACATAATTTGGGGGTTTCCCGAATATTTTCGTTGGATATCTTGACTTATATAGATTACCTATATATAATCCTATATATAGATAATCTATATATAGGAGGATGCACTATGGAACTCGATAAGGGACTGGTCAGCGGCAGCATGGCGCTTCTGGTGCTGAAGCTGCTGGAGGACGGGGACAAATACGGTTATCAGATGATCGAGGAGCTGAAGCGCCGGTCCGACGACACCTTTCATCTGAAGGCCGGGACGCTGTACCCGCTGCTCCACGGACTGGAGGAGAAGGGACTGGTGACGGCCTACGAGCGGGAGGCCGCGGCGGGAAAGCCCCGGCGCTATTACCATCTGACGAAGGAGGGCGGCGCGGCCTTGCGGGAGAAGGAGGCGTCTTGGAACGCCTACGCCAGCGCCGTGAGCCGGGTGCTGAGAGGAGGTGCCTGCTGTGGAGAGGCCTGAGACGATCCAGGCGTACCTGGACGCGGTGGGGGAGCAGATCCGCTGGAAGCGGGCCCGACCGGTGGTGGCCCGGGAGCTGGAGCAACACCTGACGGACCAGCGGGACGCCTTCACGGCCGAGGGCAACGACCCGGAGGTGGCGGAGAGAATGGCCGTGGAGGAGATGGGGGACCCGGTGTCCGTGGGCACGGCGCTGGACCGGGTGCACCGGCCAAGACCCCAGTGGGGAATGCTGGCGGCAATGGCGGTATCTCTGTGCGGGTGGCTGGCCCTTCGCCTGTTTGAGCGGTACGGCGTCAGCTATTTTCCCGAATATATCTGGCGGTTCGACGCCATTGCCCTGCTGGCCTGCGGCGTGGCCGCTGCCATGTACTTTCTGGATTATACCTGGCTGGGGAGGAAGCCGCTGCTGCTGGCGGTGCCGCTGCTCTGCCTGCCCTTTTTCCAGAGCGTTCTGGAAGTGACAAAGGACTATACATATCAAATTGGCACATATACGACTCTTTTGGTGCCGCTGGCTCTGGCACTGGCCATCTATGCCCTGCGGGACAGGGGGACCGCCGGACTAGCGCTCTGCTGTGTGCTGGGTCTGCTGCCGGTGGCGGCCTGTATGGCGGCGGAAGAGCCGTTCGGAATGGGGATGCTGTGGTCCTGCCTGCTCTGCAACACGGCCCTGCTGGCCTATGGGCAGAGAAGAGGCCTGTTCGGCAGCAAGAGGCGGAACTGGCTTTTGGTGGCGGGGTATGGACTGGCGGTGCTGGCATGTCTGGCGGTAGTGATGCGGCACACGGGATATTGGTCTGTCCTCTGGGAATTGCCGGAGTGGATGACGTGTCATCGGGACAGGATCAGAGATATCGTGGGCCATGCCAAATTCCTGGGGATGGCGGAGGTCTCCGCTGAGGTGCGGGAGTATTTGCGATTGGCACTGCGCCTCGGCGGCTATGAGAACCAGCTGTTGGTCCTGCTGGGCAGTTTTGGCTGGGCGGCGTTTTTGCTGGCACAGGCGCCGATGGCGGTCCTGCTGGGCACCGGCTGGCGAACGTGCCGGAGACAGACCTCCGAGCTGGGGCGGCTGGTCAGCGTCAGTATCCTGCTGACACTGACCTGGCAGGCCGGGGCCAATGTGCTGCAAAATTTTGTGCCGGTTTCCAATCTGCTGACAGCGTATCCCTATCCGCTGCTGACGGACGGCGGCACGGCCCTGGTCATTGACTGCGCGCTGCTGGGACTGCTGCTGTCCGTGTTCCGCGGCAGCTCCATCGCCCGGGACACGATCCGTAGCCAGACGGTTCAAACCACACAAAAACTGTCAGAACAGCCAAGAGATAGGAAACACTTTTGGCTGTTTTGCTGATTCTGTAACGATCACGAAACAAAACGGCAGCCCGCTGCGTCTTTCTTTTACATAAGAAGTGCTCCTGGAGGAGATATAGATGGAGAAAAAGCGGTTCTGCGGCGCTGCGGCACTGCTGCTGGTCACGGCGGCGGTGCTGGCCTGTGCGGGCGGAGATGTGGAGGCCAGAAAGCTGGCCCCGGCGCCAGACCCGGAGGAGACCATGTCCTCGGAGCGAGCCAAGCAGATTTTGCGGGCCTACTTCGCGGACCAGTACAGCGAGGCGGGCTGTTCCGCCGTCTACACGGACCTGACCCACGACGGTGTGGAGGAGCTTCTGGTGCTGGAGCTGCGCGGCGATCCGGAGGAGGAGCCTATCCTGCTCCATAGCGGGGCCATTGAGGCTGAACGCTTTCGGGAGGGCCGTGTGACGGTCCTGACGGCAGAGGAGGAGGGCGTGTCCACCCTCTGCGAGTATACCTGCGGCACGGACACTTCGGCGTGGGGCGGGCTGTATCTGGAAAAGCGGGGCGGCCTGGTCTGCCTTCTGCTGTGCACCCCGGACGGCGGCACGGCCTGTTTCTTTCTGAACAACGACGGCACCCGGGGGGACATCTCCGCCGAAGAGTCTCCGGAAGAGGAGGTCAAGCCCATTCTTGTCTGGAATCCCGAAGCGGATATGGCACAGGAGAGATTTACCTATCTGGACGAGCTCTTTACCACCTATTAAGGCGACATAACGTTTTTGGATAAATCCGGAGATGTATATTGACCGGAGAGAAAACGTCCGTTATAATTGGAACAAGGCGCTGTCAATCAGGTGACATAACACCGCAGCCCGCTTCTGGGCCGCGGTGTTTTTTTGAGAAGTGAAACGACAAAAGATGACAGAAAGGAACTGCCATGCATCATATTCGACTGCCAAAACGACTGCTTTCCACGGCACTGGCCGCCGCGCTGGCTCTGACGCCGGCCGCCGCGTTTTCCGATACATCCGGCCACTGGGCCGAGACCTCCATCTCCAAGTGGAGCGAGGAGTACAGCATCATCCAGGGCTATGAGGACGGGACCTTCCGCCCGGACCAGTCCATCACCCGGGGTGCGTTCGCGGGCATCATGGACCGCTTTTTGCAGTTTCAGTCCATTTCCGGACCGGACACCTTCTCCGATATCGCGGGAAACTACTGGGAGAATGCCATTTTGAAGCTCCACGCCGCCGGCGTGTATCTGGGAAACAACGGCAAGGCCCTGGCGGGAGACACCATCACCCGCCAGCAGGCGGTGGCCATGATCGCCCGGGCCTTTCAAATCGAGGCCTCTGCCATCGACCTGCCCTATGGGGACGCAGGCCAGATCGCGGATTACGCCGCGGGCCCGGTGTCGGAGATGACCATTCGGGGCTATATCACGGACTGCTGGGACGGTAATTTCCGGCCCCAGGAGCCCATCACACGGGCGGAGATCATCAACATCCTGAGCAACATGATCCAGACCCTGATCCAGAACACCAGCGTCTACTCCGGCGACGTTCAGGGGACGCTGATGATTAACGCGCCTGACGGCGCGTCGTTGGAGAACATGACCATCTACGGGGACCTGATCCTGGCGCCCGGTGTCACGGGCACGGTGACACTGACCAATGTGGAGGTCATGGGGAGTATTCGGAACTTCAGCCGGACGGAGCCGGTGTACCTGACCGCACCTGAAGAACCGGAAAAACCGACAGAGCCTGAGACACCGGCGGAACCGGAGACTCCGGGTATCCAGCCCAGCGAGGTCTACACGCCCGGCGAGACCACAGGCCGGTACATCGCATACAGCGGCAAGCAGATTCCGGTCTATGCGGACCGGGAGCCCATCCGGCTTTATGAGGGAGATTTCTACTGGGAGGACGACCGGCTGGTCTATGTCGGAGAGAAATTCCAGAGAGCCCGCTTCGGTATTGATGTCTCCGCCTATCAGAACCGGGCCGGCGAGAACAACACCATCGACTGGAAGGCTGTTGCCAACGACGGCGTAGAGTTCGTCATGGTGCGCGCCGGTCTACGGGGCACGTCCTCAGGCCAGATTCTGGCGGACAGCTTCTACAAGGAGAACATCCAGGGTGCCATGGACGCTGGGCTCCAGACAGGCGTCTACTTCTTCGCCCAGGCCATCACCGTGGAGGAGGCCATCGAGGAGGCGGACTTCGTCATCAGTCTGCTGGACGGCCTGGAGATCAACGGCCCCGTGGCCTATGACTGGGAGATGCACGATTCCACCTACCGGGTCTACGGCACCTCACCGGAGATGGCGACGGCCTGCGCGGTCGCGTTCTGCCAGCGCATCGAGGAGGCGGGGTACGACGCTATGGTCTATGCCGGGCAGTACGTCAGCTACATCAAGTACGACCAGGGCGCGATTTCCCCGTATCTCAGCTGGTACCCCGAGTATAAGAGTGCCTCTTCGGAAAAGCTCTATCCCACGTTCTACTATCAGATGAACTACTGGCAGTTCAGCAGTAGCTGCACCGTCGATGGCATTGGCGGCCGGGTGGATGGAAACCTCCAGTTTATCCGTGGTAAATGATAAAAAAGCAGCGCCGGTCATTGACCGGCGCTGCTTTTTTCCATCTGCTTTTTCGAGGGACGTTGGGACACCACCACGCCCACCGTGATGAGCACCGCGCCCAGGAGCGCCAGCGGAGAGATGGGCTCATCCAGGAATATCCGGGCAACCACGATGGTGACAAAGGGATTCAGATAGATGAAGTTATTGGTAGCCACCACACCCAACAGGTGGAAGGCCTTGTTCCACAGCACGTAGCACAATCCGCTGCCGATGAGGCCCAGGAAGAGGAAGTTCCCGGCCACCACCGGCGTCAGAAGGGGTGCGGTGGGGTAGGGGGCGCCCTCCAAAAGGACCATGGGGGCGGCGGTGACGGCGCCCCAGAACAGCGTCCGGCGGGTCACCAGAATGGGGTCCAGGCCCTGGCTGACCCGCCGCAGCAGCACGGAGTACACCGCCCAGCAGGCGGCCGCCGCCAGGGCGAGAAAATCGCCCCGGGGATTCAGCTTCAGCACGAAGGTGCCGTTGCACACCACCAGCACTACGCCGGTGAAGGCCACCAGAAAGCCCCACAACGTACTGCGCCGGAACCGTTCCTCTCCGGCGAAGTGGGCCAGGGTGGCGGTGAAGATGGGTGCGGCGGCCACGATGATGCTGACGTTGGAGGCCAGGGTATAGGTCAGCGCGGTGTTCTCCGTATAGAAGTAGATGGAGCAGCCCGACAGGCCCAGCAGGAAAAAGGCTGCCTCCTGCTTCCGCGTCAGTGTCAGTTTCCGGGGCCGCAGCAGCCACAGCGCGCAGTAGGCCAGCAGGAACCGGGTCAGCATGATCTGGGACGGGGTGTAGACCGTCAGCAGCTTTTTGCTGGAGATAAAGGTAGAGCCCCACACCACAATGGTGAAGAGAGCAAAGAGATATCCTGTCAGTTTTTCACGGTTTTTCATAAGCGTTCTTCCAATCCTGGCAGTATTCAACAGTGGAATCCATCATACCACGATTGAAAGACGAGAACAAGAAAAATGATCAGGAGGGGGAACAAACTTGAATAGCCCCCGTCCATATTATATAATGATATATAAGGAGGCGGTCCCATGGGAAAGAGACTGTGTACGGCGTTGCTCTGCCTGCTCCTGCTGACTGGCTGCGGCGGAGATGCCAAAGTGTCGGACCAGGTGTTTGAGGGCGGGGTCAACACCTACGAGGGCGGTACAATGACAGTGGTGGAGGGAACGGCCTATCCCGGCGCCGTTACTGTGCAGATTCTGAATACCACGGACAAAGAGATCGACAGCGGCAACGCCCACGATTTCGGCCTGCAAAAAGAGGTGGACGGCGAGTGGTATTGGCTGGAAATGAAGAAGGGCAGCTACTCCAACACCGCCGAGGCCCTGATTTATTCCAAAGACGTACCGGTGGAGCAGGAGCTGACCTGGGCCAGCCGCTACGGCTCCCTGACAAAGGGCCATTACCGGGTGACAAAGTGGCTTTCCGAGTACCGGGAACCGGGGGAGTACACGGATTTCCTGCTGGCCGCCGAATTCGACATCAAATGAGACAAAACACGCGGCAGGGATTCAGCCCTGCCGCGTGTCCGTAAACCGGTATCTCCGCTTACTTGCGGTTTTCCTTCTGATTGCGGTTCTGCTGGTCCTGCTTATTCTGGCGCTCGTTCTGCTGCTGGTTCTGATTCTTGTTCTGGTTCTGGCTGTTCTCACGGTCGTTCTTGTTCTGCATGAGGACACCTCCTTTCGCTTTGCTGAGTAAAGCCACCGGCCGGCAGGAAACAGCATGGCGGCTGTTCTCTGTCAAACGCTGGCCTCTGTATTCTCCCCCCGGCGGGAAAAAATATTCAAATCAAAAGAAAAAATGTTGTTGACAAACCGCTGAACGGCTGATATACTAGTCAAGCAAAACAAAGAAGGCTGATTGCATCCGCCTCACCTCCAGCCAATGGGCAAAGAGGTCAACAACGTTGTTACCAGACTGCCGATCCCGGCGGTTTGTTGTTGCGCGGATGCCATGTGGTGGTATCCGCGTTTTGTGATTTTTGGATGGAGGTGCTTCGACCATTAGTAAGCAAGTGCATGAACTGAATGAGGAGATCAATGACAAGGAAATCCGTCTGATCGGCGACCAGGGTGAGCAGCTCGGCATCATGTCCTCCGCGGAGGCACTGAAAATCGCCGATGAAAAAGGTCTGGACCTGGTCAAGATTTCGCCTCAGGCTGTTCCTCCGGTCTGCAAGCTGATGAACTACGGCAAGTTCCGGTTTGAGCAGAGCAAGAAGGAAAAGGAAGCCAAAAAGAACCAGCATGTGGTCGAGATCAAGGAAATTCGGATGTCCCCGGGCATTGATATCGGAGATTTCAATACGAAACTCAAGAATGCCCAGAAGTTCATCGCTGACGGCAACCGCGTCAAGGTCTCCGTCCGTTTCCGCGGCCGCGAGATGGCCCATACCGATATTGGCCGCGACCTGCTGAACCGGTTCGCTGAACAGTGCGCCGAAACCGCCAACCTGGACAAAACCGCCAAGCTGGAGGGACGGATGATGTCCATCTTCCTGTCTCCCAAGACCGGCAAGTAAATAACCAAGATATTCAAACACATGGAAGGAGCTACTACTATGCCTAAGCTGAAAACCCATAGCGGTGCCAAGAAGAGATTCAACCTGACCAAGACCGGTAAGGTCAAGCGCGCCAAGGCTTTCAAGAGCCACATCCTGACCAAGAAGGATACCAAGCGTACTCGTCGTCTGCGCGCCGGCGGCTATGCGGATGCCACCAATATGGATGCTGTCCGCAAGATGATCCCCTACAAGTAAGATACGAGACGTTTCAAATAGGAGGTTTTAACAATGGCTAGAGTTAAAGGCGCGATGATGACGCGCAAGAGAAGAAATAAGACCCTGAAGATGGCCAAGGGCTACTGGGGTTCCAAGTCCAAGCATTTCCGCGTTGCCAACCAGGCGGTGATGAAGTCCCTGACCTACGCTTACACCGGCCGTCGGCTGAAGAAGCGTGACTTCCGCTCCCTGTGGATCACCCGCATTTCCGCCGCCTGCAAGATGAACGGCATGAACTACTCCACCTTCATGCACGGCCTGAAGGTCGCCGGCATCGAGATCAACCGCAAGATGCTGGCCGAGCTGGCTGTCAACGACGCCGCCGCCTTCACCCAGCTGACCGAGATCGCCAAGAAGGCCTGATTTTAACGCTGGATTTATCAAGGAGCCGCCTGTTTTGGGCGGCTCCTTTTTCGCCCTTGGCAGGGAAGCCCGGAGAGGGGATTTTTCCTTGTATTGCGTGATAAAATCTGATATAATACATTCGAATTGCGAACGATTCCGGAGGCAGATGACGAATGCTGCACTATCTGCAAAATCTGTTTCACGCGCTGGATTTTACCTCCCTAGGGAGTGCGGCGCTGCGGGCGGCCGCCGTGCTGCTGTGCCTGTCGGTTCATGAGACCTGCCATGGCCTGGCGGCTCTGGTCCTGGGAGACCCCACGGCCAAGGCCAGACACCGGCTGTCCCTGAATCCCCTGCGGCACATCGACTGGCTGGGCCTCGCCATGATGTTTGTGGCCGGATTTGGCTGGGCCAAGCCGGTGCCGGTGAATCCCAACTATTTCAAAAAGCCCAAGCAGGGCATGGCGGTGACGGCTCTGGCGGGCCCGGCGTCCAATTCTCTGCTGGCGCTGCTGGCCATGCTCATCAGCAGGCTGATCTATCTGTACGCACCCTACAACCCGGTGTGGCAGACGGTGTTTGACTTCTGCCTGTATACCGTGGCGCCCCTGTCCATCGGCCTGGGGATCTTCAACCTGCTGCCTCTTCCGCCGCTGGACGGCTCCAAGGTGCTGGCCATGTTCCTGCCGGACCGGGCCTATGCCGTCTGGATGCGCTACGAGCGGTACGGGATGCTGGTGCTGCTGGTACTGTCCTTCGCTGATATCGGCAGCAGCTTCATCAGCAACACCATCCTGGGCGTCTACAGCGCCTTCTTCACACTGTTTTATTGAGGTGGACCTTTTGGAAAATCCCGTCTACAAACTGGAAAAAGTGGTGCGCTCCCGGTCGGAGGAGATGCAGGACTTTGAGGGTCCCCTGGACCTGATTTTGTTTTTGCTGGGCAAGAACAAAATGGAGATTCAGGACATCTCCATCTCCCTGATTTGCGACCAGTATGTGGCCTGGCTGGAGCGGCGCCAGAAGATGGACCTGGAGGTGGCCAGCGAGTTCGTCACCATGGCCTCTCATCTGGTGTACATCAAGACCCGGATGCTGCTGTCCATCGAGGACGAGGAGGCCCAGAGCGAGATGGACGCCCTGATCCAGTCCCTGGAGGAGCGCCGCCGGAACGAGAACTACGTCCGGGTGAAGACTCTGGCGGCGAAGCTGGCCCCCATGGGGGAGTTTGGACGGAACATCGTCACCCGGAACCCAGAGCCCATGAAGCGGGGCAAAATCTATGAATACGACCAGGAGCGGGCGGACCTGATCCTGGCCATGGCGGAGATCCAGAACCGGGCGGAGCGGACGCTGCCGCCGCCCCAGACGGCCTTTCAGGACATCGTCCAGCACGAGCCGTACCCGGTGGAGGGCAAGGCCCGGGAGATCATCCGCCGCCTGAAGGAGCAGGGCATCACCCGGTTCCGGCTGCTGTTCAAGGGCAGCCGCAGCCGCAGCGAGGTGGTGGCGACGTTCCTGGCGGTGCTGGAGCTGTGCCGGGCCCACGTGCTGCATCTGGCGGGCTCCGAGACGGACTGCACCGTCCGTCAGGAGGGCGAGCTGCCGGAGAATCTGACTTTGTGAGTTTAAGGAGAACCTGCCGTGGAAACCATGGAGATGAAAGAGATCGAATCCGCCATTGAGGGCATCCTGTTCGCGTCGGGAGAGCCGGTCCACGTGGACCGCATCTGCGTGGCGCTGGACATGGACCGCCCCACCGTGGAGCAGGTGCTCCAGAAGCTGATGGACTACTACGCCTACGAGCGGCGGGGCATCCGCCTGCTGCACATCGAGGACAGCTGGCAGCTGTGCTCCTCGCCAGACTACGCGGACGTCATCCGGAAGGCCTTTGAAATCCGGAAGCCCGCCAAGCTGAGCCAGCCGGCTCTGGAGGTTTTGACCATCATCGCCTATTATCAGCCCACCACCCGGGCCTATGTGGACCAGATCCGGGGCGTGGACAGCGCCTATACCATCGGCCTTCTGCTGGAGCGGAAGCTGATTGAGGAGTGCGGCCGGCTCCAGGTGCCGGGACGGCCCCACCTGTACCGCACGACGAAGCAGTTCCTGCGGGCCTTCCACCTGACCAGTCTGGACGATCTGCCGGAGATGCCGGACCTGGGCGGAGAGGGCCAGATGCGGCTGAACGAGGACGGGGAGATCATCGACCCGGCGGAGAACGCGGAGATCAACGGCGCTGACGCACCGGAGACCGCCGGTTTCACGGAGACACCGGAGTAATCAAACACAGCGGTACGGAAGGGGGTGACGGCGGTTGATCTGGCTTTGGATACTGGGCATCCTGGCGGCGCTGATTTTGCTGCTGTGCCTGACCCGGGTGGGCGCCCGTGCGGAGCTCCGGAGGGACGGCGTGACCCTGGACGCGAAAATAGGACCCTTCCATATCAGAATTTTACCGGCAAAGGAAAAGCCCGAAAAGAAGAAAAAACCTGAAAAAAAGGCGAAAAAGCCGGAAAAAGCCGGGGAGGAGAAGCCCAAGAAGTCCCTGCCCAAGATCGCCCTGGCGGATATCAAGGACGCCGTCCACACCCTGGCGCCGCCGCTGAAGCGGGCGCTGGGCCGCACCCGGCGGGGCATCCGCGTCCAGCCCCTGCGGCTGTTGGTGACGGTGGGCGGCAGCGAGGACCCCGCCGCCGCGGCGGAGCTGTACGGCTATCTGCACGCGGGCGTCTGGACCGCCATGCCGGTGCTGGAGCAGCTGCTGGTGATCCCGGACCCGTATATCCATGTGGGCA
>CAMBAJ010000053.1 GCA_945864305.1 uncultured Clostridia bacterium
GTGAGACCGCCAACATGGTGTCCTTCATGGCCGACGTCATCGGCATCCGGGACGATATGTTCATCGGCGAGGGCCACAAGTATCAGAAGACTTTCATGGACGCCGTGACCGAGGGCTACCGCGACGGTATTCTGGAGCAGAAGCCCACCTTGGTGAACCTGCAGTGCGACGTGGACCACCCCACCCAGGCCATGGCCGACATGCTGCACATCATCCACGAGTTCGGCGGTGTGGGGAACCTGAAGGGCAAGAAGATTGCCATGACCTGGGCCTACTCTCCCTCCTACGGCAAGCCCCTGTCCGTGCCCCAGGGCGTCATCGGTCTGATGACCCGCTTCGGCATGGACGTGGTTCTGGCCCATCCCGAGGGCTATGACGTGATGCCCGAGGTGGAGGAGATCGCCAGGAAGAACGCCGCTGCTACCGGCGGTTCTTACCGGAAAGTCTCCACCATGGAAGAAGCCTTCCAGGACGCCGACATCGTGTATCCCAAGAGCTGGGCTCCCTTCGCCGCCATGGAGCAGCGCACCAAGCTGTACCAGGCTGGCGACCAGGCCGGTATCGACGCGCTGGAGAAGCAGCTGCTGGCCCAGAACGCCCAGCACAAGGACTGGACCTGCTCCGAGGAGATGATGGCCAAGACCCGCAACGGTAAGGCCCTGTATCTGCACTGCCTGCCCGCCGACATCTCCGGCCTGAGCTGCCCCGAGGGCGAGGTGGACAACTCCGTGTTCGACCGCTACCTGGTGCCCCTGTACAAGGAGGCCAGCTACAAGCCCTATATCATCGCCGCCATGATTATGATGGCCAAGGTGAAGGACCCCGTCTCCGCCCTGATGGCCATGGACGCCGGTGACAAGCGCAAGCTGTTTTAATCGCTGAACATACCTTGGGCGGGAATGTGGGACCATATTCCCGCCCATATCATCACCATTGAAAAGGGGATACACCTATCATGGGTAAACGTATTGTCATCGCCCTGGGCGGCAATGCCCTGGGCAAGAATCTGCCGGAGCAGATGGCCGCCGTGCACCATACGGCCAAGGCCGTCGCGGACCTGATCGAAGAGGGCCACGAGATCGTGATTGTCCACGGCAACGGTCCCCAGGTGGGCATGATCAACATCGCCATGACCACCCTCTCCCGGGAGGACCCCAGTCATCCCATGGCCCCCATGTCCGTCTGCACCGCTATGAGCGAGGGCTATATCGGCTACGACCTCCAGAACTCCCTGAGGGAGGAGCTACTGGACCGTGAAATCCACAAGGCCGTCTCCACGATCCTCACGCAGGTGGAAGTAGACCCCAACGATCCGGCCTTCCAACATCCCACCAAGCCCATCGGCACCTTTATGACCGAAGAGGAGGCCGAGGAGATGCGCCGCCGGGGCAACGCTGTCATGGAGGATGCCGGACGGGGCTGGCGCCGGTGTGTGGCCTCTCCCCTCCCCAAATCCATTGTGGAGATTGAGACCATCGAGGCTTTGCTGAAAGCCGGTCAGGTGGTGATCGCCTGCGGCGGAGGCGGCATTCCCGTCTATTACAGCGGCGGGCACCACCTCAAGGGCGCCGGTGCCGTCATCGACAAGGACTTTGCCGCTGAGCTGTTGGCCGAAGAGCTGGACGCCGACGCGCTGATCATTCTGACCGCCGTGGAAAAGGTGGCTATCAACTTTGGAAAGCCGGATCAGCAGTGGCTGGACCATCTGACGCCTGACGAGGCCCGCCGCTACGCCGCCGAGGGGCAGTTCGCTCCCGGGTCCATGCTGCCCAAGGTCCAGGCTGCCGCCAAGTTCGCCGAATCCAAGCCTGGCCGCACAGCGCTCATCACCCTGCTGGAAAAGGCCAAAGAGGGCATTGCCGGGAAAACGGGCACCGCGGTTTCCGTGTAATTTGGCCGATTTTTTCAAAATTTGCAAATTTGTTTACTATGCACAGGAGAGCGGATTTTCCGCTCTCCTTTTTTTGTTTTCTTTTTTGCAGTTTGTATATTTTCCTTAAAGAAAGTCTCTGAAAAAAGGAAAATTTTCGCTTCTGTTTTTCAGCATTCCGGAAAAATTCAGTTGAATTTTTGAGGCGGAACTTGTATGATGACAATAGATGAGGTTAACCCTTATCACCATCCTAAATTTTTTAAGGAGGATCCTAGAATGAAGAAGTTTCTTGCAATGCTTCTCGCTCTGGTCATGGTCCTGAGTCTGGCTGCCTGCGGCGGCAGCAAGACTGAGGCCCCCGCCGAGACTGAGAAGCCCACCGAGACCGAGCAGACCGAGGAGCCCGCCTCTGACGTCAAGATTGGCCTGATCTGCGTCCACGATGAGAACTCTGGCTATGACGCCGCTCACATCGATGGTCTGAAGACCGCCTGCGAGGCTCTGGGCATTGACGTTGCCTCTCAGGTCATCATGAAGTACAACATCCCCGAGGACGAGACCTGCTACGACACCGCCGTGGACCTGGCCGAGGAAGGCTGCGGCATCATCTTCTCTGATTCCTACGGTCATCAGAGCCACATGCAGCAGGCTGCCGAGGAATATCCTGATGTGACCTTCGTCGCCTGCACCGGCGACCTGGCCGCCGGCTCCGGCCTCGATAACTACAAGAACATGTTCCCCTATACTTATGAGTCCCGCTACGTCTCCGGCGTGGTCGCCGGCATGAAGCTCAAGGAGCTGATGGACGCCGGCACTGTCACCGATCCCTATGTGGGCTATGTCGGTGCTTTCCCCTATGCCGAGGTGGTTTGCGGCTACACTGCCTTCCTGCTGGGCATCCAGTCCATCGTCCCCGAGGCACACATGGATGTGCAGTACACCAACTCCTGGTATGATCCCACCGCCGAGGGCGAGGCTGCCAATGCTCTGATGAGCCGCGGCTGCGTCATCATTGGCCAGCACGCCGACTCCACTGGTGCTCCCTCCGCCGTTCAGGCCGCTGTCGACGCCGGTACCGTTGCCTACTCTGTGGGCTACAACATCGACATGCTGTCCGTGGCTCCCACCGCTGCTCTGACCTCCGCTCAGAACAACTGGTCTGTGCTGTATCAGCATATGCTGGAGAAGCTCATCGCCGGTGAGGAAGTTCCCGCCGACTTCGCCTGCGGCTACGCCGACGGCGCTGTCATGATCTCCACTCTGGGCGAGAGCTGCGCCGAGGGCACTCAGGAAGCCGTTGACGCCGCTTGGGCCGGCATCAAGGACGGTAGCCTGAAGGTATTCGACACCTCCAAGTTCACCTGCCAGCCCTCCACCGACGGCTCCTACGAGGTTGACGCCGATGGTCACGTGACCTCCGCTTTCGGTCTGGACACCAACGGCGACTGGGTCAACGATGCTGGCGAGGCTATTGAGGACGGCGCGTTTGTCGAGTCCGTTCTCCGTTCCGCTCCTTACTTTGCTCTGCGCATTGACGGTATCACCGAGCTGAACTAAAATTCAGTTGAAAAAAGGGGCTGCCGCCGCGGCAGCCCCTTTTGCTTCAAGCACCTTACGAATAAGCCCTCCGCTCCCCTTCGCGGCAGGCAAGCCGCCGGGGGTCTTTTCCCTTTCATTTTCACTCCCGCGGCTCGCGCGCCATCTTTAAAAAGAAAGGAAGATTTGTTTGGAACAGACCATTGCCATACAGCTGAAAAACATCACCAAACGTTTCGGCAAGGTAGTCGCCAACGACAGCATCAGCCTGGAGATCAGGCGCGGTGAGATTTTGTCTCTGCTGGGTGAAAACGGCAGTGGCAAAACCACCCTGATGAATATGCTGGCCGGCATCTACTTTCCAGACGAGGGCGAGATTCTGGTAAACGGGTCCCCTGTGACCATTGCCTCCCCCAAAGACGCCTTTGCCTGCGGTATTGGCATGATCCATCAGCACTTCAAGCTGGTGGATGTGTTCACCGCCGCTGAAAACATCGTTCTGGGTCTGGAGGATGAGGGCAAGCTGGATTTGAAGGCAGCTTCCGCCAAAATCGTTGATATCTGCCAGAAATATGGCTTCTCCATTGACCCATCCAAAAAAGTATATGATATGTCCGTCTCGGAAAAGCAGACCGTGGAGATCGTCAAGGTCCTGTACCGGGGCGCGGACATTTTGATTCTGGATGAGCCCACCGCCGTGTTGACGCCGCAGGAGACCGATCGTCTTTTCGACGTGATGCGAAACATGAAAGCAGACGGCAAGGCGCTGGTCATCATCACCCATAAACTCCATGAGGTCATGGATGTCTCCGACCGTGTGGCGGTCCTGCGGAAGGGCCAGTACATCGGTGACGTGGCCACCAAGGACACCTCTCCCCAGAAGCTGACGGACATGATGGTGGGCCACGCCGTCACGCTGAACATTGACCGCCCGGAGCCCAAGGACCCCACTCCCCGGCTGACCGTGGAGAATCTGACCGTCTACGACGCCATGGGCGTCAAGCGGCTGGATGATGTCTCCTTTACCGCCATGGGCGGCGAAATTCTGGGCATTGCCGGTATCGCCGGTTCCGGTCAGAAAGAACTGCTGGAGGCCATCGCGGGCCTGCAGCCCCTCCGCCCCGGCGCCTCTATCCACTATCGTCCCAAGGAGACCCTCGAGGGTGACGCCGGCATCGAACTGGTGGGCAAGACGCCGCTGCAGATCAAGCAGGCTGGCGTGTCTCTGGCCTTTGTCCCTGAGGACCGCCTGGGCATGGGCCTGGTGGGCTCCCTGGGTATGACCGGCAACATGTTGCTGCGCAGCTATCGCAACGGCTTCGGCGTCTTCACGGACCGCAAGGCCCCCAAGAAGCTGGCGGAAGACGTGATGGGTCGTCTGGAGGTCGTGACCCCCAGCGTAAACTTCCCTGTCCGCCGTCTCTCCGGCGGCAATGTCCAGAAGGTCCTGGTGGGCCGTGAGATCGCCCAGCAGCCCTCCGTTCTGATGACCGCTTACGCCGTCCGCGGTCTGGACATCAACACCTCCTATACCATTTACAATCTGCTGACTGAACAGAAGATGCAGGGCGTCGCTGTCATCTACGTCGGTGAGGACCTGGACGTTCTGCTGGAGTTGTGCGACCGGATTCTGGTCCTGTGCGGTGGCCAAGTCAGCGGCATTGTGGACGCCCGCACCACTACCAAAGAGGAAGTCGGCCTGCTGATGACCCGCTTTAAAAAGGAGGCTGCTGAAGGATGAGTTCTGTGAAACAGCATAAAGAACCTCTGCTGCGAATTGCCAAACGGGACGGCATCTCCCGTTCCAAGGCCTACGCCATCCGCATCGTGGCTGTGATTTTGTCCCTGGTGATCAGCGGTATCTTCATTTTCGCCGTCACCAAGCTGAATCCGATTCAGGTCTATGAGGCCATGTTCAACGGCGCTTTCGGGTCCTCCCGCCGCAGTTGGGTCACCATCCGCGACACCATGACTCTGCTGTGCATCGGCGTGGGCCTGGCCCCCGCCTTCAAGATGAAGTTCTGGAACATCGGCGCCGAGGGCCAAGTGCTCATCGGCGGCATCATGACCGCCGGTCTCATGCGGGCCTATGGCAACTCCATCCCCACTCCTGTCCTGCTGGTGATCATGGCAGCCGCCAGCCTGCTGGGCGGCTGCGTCTGGGGCGTCATCCCCGCCGCCTTCAAGGCAAAGTGGAACACCAATGAGACGTTGTTCACCCTGATGATGAACTATGTGGCCATCCAGCTGACCAGCTACTGCGTGGCCCTCTGGGAAAACCCCTTCGGCTCCAACACTGTGGGCCAGATCAACCAGCAGACCAAGGGCGGCTGGTTCCCGGCTCTGTTCGGCCAGACTTACGCACTGAACGTCATCATCGTACTGGCGCTGACCATCGGCATGTTCCTGTATCTGAAGTACTCCAAGCAGGGCTATGAGATCACCGTGGTGGGTGACTCCGAGAACACCGCCCGGTATGCCGGCATCAACGTGAAGAAGGTCACTATCCGCACCATGGCCATCTCCGGCGCCATCTGCGGTCTGGCGGGCTTCATCGCCGTGGCCGGTGCCAGCCACACCATCTCCACCTCCACCGCCGGCGGCCGCGGATTTACCGCCATTATCGTGGCCTGGCTGGCCCAGTTCAACACCTTTGTGATGGTTCTGATCTCCCTGCTGCTGGTCTTCCTGCAGAAGGGCGCCATCCAGATCGCCTCCCAGTTCAATCTGAACGACTATGCCTCCAACGTCATCACCGGCATCATTCTGTTCTTCATTCTGGGCAGCGAGTTCTTCATCAACTACCGTGTGATCCTGCGGTCCGGAAAGGAGGGCGAGGCAAAATGACAGGTGCTCAGCTGACACAATTGCTCCAGTCCGCCGTGTTTTTCGGCACCGTCATCATGTACGGTGCCATCGGCGAAATTCTGACAGAGAAATCCGGCAACCTGAACCTGGGCGTCCCCGGCATCATGTATCTGGGCGGCATTGCGGGCCTCGCGGCCTCGTTCTTCTACGAGATCAACACCGAGAATCCCTCCGCCATTGTCTGTCTGCTTCTGTCCTTCATCGCCGCGTTCCTGGCATCCGCTCTGGGCGGCCTGATTTACAGCTTTCTGACCATCACCCTCCGGGCCAATCAGAATGTCACCGGCCTGACGCTGACCATTTTCGGCGGCGGCATCGCAAACTTCTTCGGCGGCAGCCTGAATACCATGGCTGGCGGCGTCGGTCAGATCTCCGTGGCTACCACCAGCGCCGCCTACCGGGCCAATATCCCCGCTCTGGCGGGCATGGGTACCGTGGGCACCCTGCTGTTCAGCTACGGCTTCATGGTGTATCTGGCCATCATTCTGGCCGTGGCCTTGCACTTCTTCCTGACCCGCACCCGGAAGGGCCTGAACCTCCGCGCTGTAGGTGAGAATCCCGCCACAGCCGATGCGGCGGGCATCAACGTCACCCGCAACAAATATCTGGCCACCTGCGTGGGCGCCGGCATCTCCGGTCTGGGCGGCCTGTACTACACCATGGACTACATCAAGGGCACCTGGGCCAACGACGGCACCATCGAGGCTCTGGGCTGGCTGGCGGTGGCTCTGGTCATCTTCGCCACCTGGAAAACCGTCAACGCCATCTGGGGCTCCTACCTGTTCGGTCTGCTGTTCTGGATGTACCTGTACATCCCCGGCCTGACCCGCAGCTCCCAGGAGCTGTTCAAGATGCTCCCCTATCTGGTCACCATCGCGGTGCTGATCTTCATCTCCCTGCGGAAAAAGCGGGAGAATCAGCCCCCCGCCAGCCTGGGTCTGGCATACTTCCGCGAAGAGCGCTGACCTTAGCTGTCGAAACGCCGCTGCAATTTGCAGCGGCGTTTTTTTGCGGTTCCGCGGCACACCGGTCAAAGTGTCCGCATATATACAGGATGGATCCTTCGTCTCTCCGGACATCCGGAATAGCACAGGCAATATTGGGGCAGAATGATGATAACCGTTCATAAATTATTTTCAATTCGTCCATAAACCGGAGAACTTTTTGTGCTATTTTGATAAAAACGAATTCTCTGGCATCAAGTGAGGTGATCGCCATGCGTCTGCCCGCCATGCTGTATGACCGCCGGCATGACCTGAAATACATTCTCTGGCTTCCGGTCTATCTGGTGAGCTTTGTGGTCCTGGAGCATTTGATCGACGGCTCCGGCCGCTACTGGGCCACGCAGATATCCCTCGATCGGTTCATTCCCTTCTGCGAGTTCTTTGTGATCCCCTACTGTCTCTGGTATCCTCTGCTGGTTGCGGTGGGTCTCTATCTCCTGTTTCGGAACAGCACGGCGTTCCGGCGCTACATGCGCTTTCTGGCGGTGACATTCTTTTTGAGTGAACTGATCTGGTTCCTGATTCCCAACGGGCAGGACCTGCGGCCGGTGGTCATGCCCCGGGACAACTTCTTTTCCCGCTGGGTGGCAGCGCTTTACAGTATTGACACCAGCACGAATGTGTTTCCCTCCGTCCATGTGGTCGGCTCTGTCGGCGCCGCCGGTGCCGTCTGGAACTGCTACTCCCTGCGGGAACACCGCCGCCTGCGGTACGGCACCGTCATTCTGGCGGTCCTGATCTGCCTCTCCACGCTGTTTATCAAGCAGCACACGCTCCTGGATGTCATCGGCGGCGCGGCGCTCTCCCTGGCGGTGGGCGTGGTCATTTACGGTTATACGCCCACGGTCGTCACGCAGCGGCTCTGCCGGCACCGCCGCTCTTTAAACCAACTTGAATAAAAAGTACGCTGCAATTTTACTTGCAGCGTACTTTTTTATCAAATGTACCTGTGCGCCTGGCCCCTGCCGGGCGGCGCTCATCTCCCCTGGTGGTTCCGTGCCGCCGTCAGGATGTTGCGCATCAGCAGCGCCCTCGTCATAGGGCCTACACCGCCGGGTACCGGTGTGATGTAGGAGGCCTTGGGCTCCACCGCCGCGAAATCCACATCGCCGCAGAGCTTGCCATTCTCATCCCGGTTCATGGCCACGTCGATGACCACAGCGCCGTCCTTCACCATATCCGCCGTGACAAAGCGGGTCTTGCCGATGGCGGAGACCAGAATGTCGGCCTCCCGGGTGATGGATGCCAAATCCTCCGTCCGGGAGTGGCATGTAGTCACGGTACCGTCGCTCTGGGTCAACAGCATGGCCATGGGCTTGCCCACGATGTTGCTCCGCCCCAGCACCACACACCGCCTGCCGCGAATGGGAATGTTATATTCCCGCAGCATCTCCATGACACCGGCGGGCGTGCAGGGCAGGAAAACAGGCTCACCAATCACCATCCGGCCCACGTTGAAAGGGTGGAAGCAGTCCACATCCTTGTCCGGCAGGATGGCGTTGATGACCGCCTCCTCGTCCAGGTGCTTTGGCAGCGGCAGCTGGCACAGGATGCCGTCCACCGCGCTGTCCTGATTGAGCTGTTCGATCAGCGCCAGCAGCTCCTCCTGGGTGGTCTCCGCCGGCAGCTTGTGGGGAAAGCTCTCGATGCCGCACTCGGCGCAGTCCTTTTCCTTGCCCCGGACATAGACCTGGGACGCCTGGTTATCGCCCACCAGAATCACCGCCAGACCGGGCTTCCGGGGCAGCTTGGCCGCCTCTGTCCGCACCTCGTCCTTGACCTTGGCCGCCAGGGCCTTTCCATCAATGCGTATCGCCATCTTGCTTCTCCTCCTGTGCAGTCTCCTGCGCGGCGGACGGTTCCTCCATCGGAGTCCCATCCGCGCGCGTTTCTTCAGCGGGGGCACCGGTCTCCTCCGTGGCGGTATCCTCCGCCGCGGCTGCCGCTTCAGCGGCCATCCGTTCCCGGGCCAGCCGGTTTACCAGCAGGTCGTCAGGTGAGCACTTTTTGATACGGATATTGTAAAACAGCATGCACGCGGCCACCACGACCATCACTATGCTCAGCGCCTGGGACACCCGGATGGGCTGTCCCATAAAGGTCCAGTCAAAGAGGTACAGGCTGTCGGTCCGCAGGCCCTCGATCCAGGAGCGGCCCAGGCCGTACCACAGGAAGTAGAACCAGGTGTTCTCGCCGTCAAACCGGCGGCCCTTGGATACCACAAACAGAATCAGCAGCAGTCCCACCAGGTTCCACAGGCTCTCGTAAAAGAAGGTGGGGTGGACCTCAATATACTGAGAAGAGCTGACCCACAGCCGCATCCGCCAGGGCAGGTCCGTTAGGCCGCCGAAGGCCTCCCGGTTGATGAAGTTGGCCCAGCGGCCGATGACCTGGCCCAGCAGCAGGCCCAGGACGCACAGGTCCGTCATGGCACCGAACTTCAGCTTTTTGTGCCGGGTGTAGAGCAGCGCCACCACAACGCCCATGATGACCGTGCCGTATATAGCAAGGCCGCCATCCCAGATGGCGATGATGCGGCCCCAGTCCAGGCTGCCGTCCGCGTTTCTGTACAGGTCCAGATAGAAAATCACGTAATAGATGCGGGAGCCCAGGATACAACTGGGCACTGCCCAGAGCACCATGTCCAGCACGTTGTCCTCGGTAAAGCCATAGTGCTTGGCCTGCTTCATGCACAGCAGCAGGCCCGCCAGCATGGCCACCGCCAGAATGATGCCGTACCAGTAGATGCCGTGACCGATGTGGATGGCGATGGGGTCCGGGTTGAATTCCCAGTCGCCGAACAGGCCGGGAAAACTGATCGGCATGTCTTTCATAACTGTCAAAACAAGGTTCTTCCTTTCATAAACGGGATTGCAGACAAATTTACGCTTCCTTGGGAACGATCTCCGACAGGACCATCCGGTCCTCCGTGATGTTGTCCCGCAGGAACGCCGCGATGTCCTCCTTGGTGATGGAGTCGAACACCTGGGGGAACCGGAAGGGGTCATAGCCGTGGAAATAGCCCTCGGTCAGGGACACGGCGATGTTCTCAAAGGAGTTCAGGCCCCGCAGGTTGGAGCCGAAGGCAGCCCGGCGCACCCGCTGGTAGAAGTCCTCGTCGATGCCCTCCCGCGCCAGGCGGTCCGCCTCTTTCCGGATCTCAGCCATCACGGCCCGGGAGTCCTTGCTGTCGCCGCCGGCGTACAGGTACGCTACGCCGGGCATCATCTCAAAGGTGCCGCCGAAGCTGGTATTGATGAGGCCCTGGTCGTACAGGCGCAGATACAAGGGGCTGGAATCCCCCAGCAGGATGTCACAGGCCATGTCGCCGATGAGGGACATGCGCATATAGTCCTCGCCGTCCGCCACAGGGCGGCACTTGAAGCCGGTGAGGAACTGGGGCATGGAGACCTCCATGGCGAGGCTGGTCTCCCGCTCCGCCACGGTCTCCGGCTCTGTGCCGTAGTCCCGGGGAATAACGGGGCCACCCTCCCGGGGCAGGATGCGGCGAGCGGTATCCACGATATGCTCAGGCTTCACATCTCCCACCACCGTCAGGACCATGTTGGACGGCGTGTAAAACGCCTTGTGGCAGTCGTACAGCGTCTCCGCCGTGATGTGGGAAATGCTCTCCACCGTGCCGGCGATGGAGGTCCGGGCCGTACTGTTGCGATACAGGGCCCGCATCATCCGGGTGTATATCTGCCAGTCGGGGTTGTCCTCGATCATCCGAATCTCCTGCCCGATGATGCCCTGCTCCTTGGCCACACTCTCCTCCGTGAAATAGGGGATGGACACAAAGGACAGCAGAATCTCCAGATTCTCCTCAAAGTGGTCGGTGGAGTCAAAGTAGTAGCCCGTCATAGCGTTGGAGGTAAAGGCGTTGGGCTCCGCGCCGTTTTTCGCCAGTTCCTGGAGGGCGTTGCCCTCCTTCGTGTCGAACATCTTGTGCTCCAGATAGTGGGCGATGCCCGCCGGGGTATCCAGCCACTTGCCGTCCAGGCAGAAGCGGGTGTCCATGCCGCCGTAGCGGGTGGCGAAAAAGGCGTAGCTTTTGGCGAACTCCGGCTTGGGGACCACGCAGACCTGAAGGCCGTTGGGCAGCACTTCCCGGTGGACGGACTCGCCGATGCGCTCATAAAAACTCTGTTTCATTCCGCCGCCTCCTTTCCCCGCAGGAAGTATACCGTGTCCA
Organism: uncultured Clostridia bacterium; assembly: GCA_945864305.1. Classification (GTDB taxonomy): domain Bacteria; phylum Bacillota; class Clostridia; order Oscillospirales; family Oscillospiraceae; genus Oscillibacter. Next base: position 11,477 of record CAMBAJ010000053.1, read on the forward strand.
GCTTTACCGTCTTCATGGCCTTGAAGATGCGCTCCGGTGTCACCTGGCGCACCTGGGCCGCCAGATCCTCCGGCGTCTCGGACTGGCCGGTAACCGCCTGGCCCAGATAGAAATTCTCCAGCTTGCCCTGGGAGTCGCCCATGGATGCGTAGGCGTTCAGCAGGGTACTCCGGGCGCCCTCCAGTTCCCAGTCCTCCAGGTCGCCGTTCTGGACCGCCGCCAGCTGGGCCAGAATCTCGTCATAGGCCTTCTGATAGTTGTCAAACTCAATGCCGGAGGAAACGGTGATGAGTCCCTTCTGCCGGTGGTACAGGGACGAGGCGTAATAGCAGAGGGACAACTTCTCCCGGACGTTCAAAAACAGCTTGGAGTTGCTGCTTCCGCCGAAGAGTGTGTTGCCCATCAACAGCGCCGCCGTGTCGCTGCTGCCGCAGGAGAAGCCCATGCCCAGCTTGCCCTGGGTCACGTCCAGCTCCTCCACCACCGTGCGGACCTCCTCCCTGGCCGGGTGGTCCTGGGGGATGGCCACATCCTGAATGTTCTCTCTGGGCAGTGTGGAAAAGGCGGAGCGCAGGGCCCGCACCACCCGGTTCTCATCGGCGCTGCCGCTGTAAAACAACTCCAGCCGGGAGGTGGCGATCAGCTGGCCGTACTGTGCATACAGCTTCCGCAATTGCAGCTTTTCCGCAGTCTCCTCGCTGCCCAGGCGGCTGATGCCGTAGGGCTCTCCCGCGCACATCTCCCACAGGAGGCGGCTGTCGGCATAGTCCCGCTTGTCGTTGATGAGGCTGCGGATGGCGTCGATCAGGTTCGTCTTTTCACTCTCAAAGTAGGCGGGCACGAACCGTCCCCGCTCCGTGGCGGGGTCGCAGATCAGCTCGCCCAGCAGGTCCGCCACCGGCTCCAGCAATTTTTCGCCGCCGGGGGCGAAGCTGTCGTCGATAAAGCTGGCCACAAAGCCCACGCACTGATTCTCGCCTTTCTTGCGGACCGTGTAGTCGATGCGGGCGCCATACAGCCTGTCCAGTCGGGCGGACAAACTCCCCATGTCGGGATAGGTCACGGTGCCACGCCGCAGCACAGCGGGCAGCAGGGCGTAAGCGGAGGCCGTCTCCTGCCGGATGGGCACGGCAAACTGGGCGGATAACAGACTGGTTTTGAACTTCCGTGCCGGCAGGTAAGTAAGATACACACCCTCGGCAAGCTTCGTTCTTGTCATTTCCAAAATCTCAGCTCCTCTTTTGTGAAATGCAATACAGGGTTATTATAGTATATCTCTCCCTATAATTCAAATTCTTTCTATGAGCACTTTTCTGTCTCCGCCCCTCACAGAAAAAGCGGCTGTTCCATTCTGCCGGAACAGCCGCTTTTCTCTCATGCCAGTACCCGCAAAAAGTTCTCCCGGGCGATCATCTCCCGCTCCCGGGCGGACATGCCCAGCTTCTCCAGCCAGTAGAAGAGATTTTTGATCTGGGCGCAGTTTTCCAATCCCTCAGCGCCCTCGTTGCCGGGGCCGAAGTACTCGCAGAAGTCGAACCCGCAGGCCACATGCTCGATGCCCATGACCTCCGCCATATGGGCGGCGTGGCGGGCCAGCATCTCCGCCGTCTGCCGGGCCGGGTCCGCGTGGACGAAGGCGTGGTGGACATTCAGCCCCACCACGCCGCCGGTGTCCCGGATGGCCCGCAGCTGGTCGTCTGTCAGGTTCCGGCGGACATCACACAATGCCCGGCAGTTGGAGTGCGAGGCAATGACCGGCCCCCGGGCCAGCTTCATCACATCCCAGAACCCCCCGTCGTTCAGGTGGGACACGTCCACCACCATCCCCAGCTCCCGCATCCGGCGGACGGCCCGCCAGCCCAGCAGGGACAGGCCCTTCTGCGGGTCGCCCCTGACACCGGTGGCGAGAAGGTTCTCCTCATTCCAGGTCAGCATCCCGATGCGGGCTCCGAAATCGTGATAGCGGTCGATGCCGCTCAGGTCCTCCCCGATGGCAGCCATGCCCTCCACGGCCAGGAAGGCGTACATCTTTCCGTCAGCTCTGGCCCGCTCCGCCTCCTTCGCCGTGCGGACAACGGCCAGCCACGGACTCTCCGCGAACTCTGCCAAGGCGCAGACGGCCATTTTCTCCGTCCGTGCGGCGTCGGTATCCGCCCCCGGTACATCCCGCCAGAAGGTCTCGCCCTCCGCCGCGCTGGTCCACAGCGCCAGCACCATCCCCTCCACGCCGCCGTGGCGCAGACGGCCCAGGTGGTGCCTCTCCAGCACGTGGTCCTCCCCCGCCAGACGCCGGCGGGTCACATCGTAGAGCAAATCGGAATGTCCGTCAAAAACCATGGAAAAACCTCTTTTCACGTTTACGCCCCCAGCACGCCGCCCACCAGGATGCCGAGATACGTGCCAATGACATAGCCGAAGGTGCCCACCAGCATCACAGGGCCCACCAGGGCGCTCCAGCCCTGGGAGATGGCCATGCCGGCGGCGGTGGTGGGGCCGCCGATGTTGGCGTTGGAGGCCAGGATGATGTCCTCCAGATCAAAGCGCAGCAGCTTGCCGCCGATGAAGCAGAACAGCATGTTCACCACCACCATGATGCCGGTAAAGGCCAGCAGCAACGGCGTCTCATGGATGATCTTGGGGATAGACGCCGGGACGCCGATGACGAACAGGAACAGGTAGATGAGGTACGTGCCGATCTCCTGGGAGCCGCTGAGCTTTGCCACCTGCTTTTCGCCGAAGGTAGCTACGGCCATGGCGACGGTGGTAATCCATACATATTCGCTGCCGAAGAAGGTATGCAGCATATGAAGCACCACGCCGGTGTCCGGGATCAATCCGCCGACAAAGGCCGCGATGAGCTTGGCCGCGAACACCACCGCCACGGAGTAGGCGAAGTTCATGGCGATGTCCTTCAAAGAGATGTCCTTCCGACTCCAGTAGGCCGCCGCCTGGGTCTGGGCGCCCTCCAGGTCTCCGCTCTCCGCCACGGCGTCGATGTGGGGGTGGGTGTAATGCTTCCGGAAAAACTTCATGCCCGCGAACAGCAGCAGGGCGAAGAAATACAACGCCATCAGCAGATTGTCCGCCACGGTGGCGGAGCCGGCGATCTCACCGGCGTCAAACTGATCGGTGAGAGCGGCGAAGTTGACGCCGCCGCCGATGTAGGAGCCGGTCATCATGGCCGCCACGGCCTCCAGACCGGGGATGTAGGAATGCAGCAGTCCATAGGCGAGAAACGCGCCGACCACCGTGCCAGCGGCGCCGATGAGGAAGATCACCATCATCCGCCCGGTCTCTTTCCAAATCTTCTTCATGTTGCACTGGAGAAGCAGCAGTGGGATGCCCATGGGCACCGCGTAGCCCCAGACAATATTGTCATACAGCACACAGCTGGTGGGGATGATCGCCAAGTTGGACGCCGCCAGGGCGATCAGCAGGGCGATGATGGCGCCGGAGATTTTTGACGCCCACACATATTTCTGCTCCAGCCAAATGGCAAGGGCCACGGACGCCACCATCAGCATCAGCAGTGCCCAGGTATCGTCAGCGGCAATGAGGCTCTCCCGCCCCAGCGTCTCCATAAAAAAGTTTGCAAGCATTAGGGTTCCTCCTGTTCCCGTATACACACGGCCGCCTTGAAGGCGATAGTTTGTACCAGTATACCGTCCTTGCTCTTTCCGCGCAAGTCCGACTGTCAGATTTCACACAAAGCGGCATATTTTTCTCGCTTTTTGCCCGGTCCTTGCTTTTATATAAAATTTTTAAGTTTTCCGCATATTTCTTTTGCTTTTTCCCTTGACTTTTCTTCCAATTTCCTGTAAACTATTTCTCGTTGTAAAGGTTTGCAGCTTTACAGAAGGAGGAAGTTCCTTGAAAAATCAGACTTACCGCATGACCATGCTCTTCGATTTTTACGGAGAACTCCTCACCGACCGGCAGAAGGAATTCTTCGATCTCTATTACAATGAAGACCTCTCTCTGGCGGAGATCGCGGAAAACGCGGGCATCTCCCGACAGGGTGTCCGGGATGTTATCGTTCGGGCGGAGGCCGCCATGCAGGAGGTCGAGGACAAGACCGGCATCATCAAGCGGTTTGAGGCCCAGCGTCCGCATCTGGACGCCATTGAGACCGCCGCCGCTGAGATCAAGACCATCAATTACCGCCAGTATGAGGACAACCGGCTCACGGAGCTGGCCGACCTGATTGCGGCAGAATCCCACGCCCTGAAGGAATAAGTTATGGCATTTGAAGGACTCTCTGAAAAACTGAATGCGACGTTCAAGCGTCTGCGGGGCAAGGGCCGTCTGACGGAAAACGACGTCCGGGAGGCTATGCGGGAGGTCCGCCTGGCCCTGCTGGAGGCCGACGTCAGCTACAAGGTGGTCAAGGAATTCGTGGCCACCGTCACGGAGCGGGCCATCGGCACCGACGTGCTGGACAGCCTGACCCCCGCCCAACAGGTCATCAAGATCGTCAACGAGGAACTGACGAATCTGATGGGCGGCGGCACCGCCAAGCTGACCATGGCCAACAACGGTCCCACGGTGGTCATGATGGTGGGCCTCCAGGGCGCCGGTAAGACCACCACCACCGCTAAACTGGCTGGCCTGATGCGCCGGCAGTACACGAAGCGGCCCCTGCTGGCCGCCTGCGACGTGTACCGTCCCGCAGCCATCGAGCAGTTGAAGGTCGTGGGCGGTCAGCTGGAGCTGCCCGTGTTTGAACAGGGCCAGGGAGACCCTGTGAAGATTGCTGAAAACGCCATCCGCCACGCCAAAGATCACGGCAGCGACATGGTGTTTTTGGATACCGCCGGCCGTCTCCACGTGGATGAGACACTGATGGACGAGCTGAAGCGGATGAAGGCCGCTGTCCATCCCAACGAGATTTTGCTGGTGGTGGACGCCATGACCGGCCAGGACGCGGTAAACGCCGCCTCCGCCTTTGACGAGGCCCTGGGGATCGACGGCGTCATCCTCACCAAACTGGACGGTGACGCCCGGGGCGGCGCCGCCCTCTCCATCCGAGCCGCCACCGGCAAGCCCATCAAGTTCGTGGGCACCGGCGAAAAGCTGGATATGATTGAGCCCTTCCACCCCGACCGCATGGCCTCCCGTATCCTGGGCATGGGCGACATGCTGTCCTTTATCGAAAAGGCCCAGGCCAACTACGACGAAAAGCAGGCCGCCAAGCTGGAGGAAAAGCTGCGGAAGAACCGCTTTACTCTTCAGGACTACTACGATCAACTCCAGCAGCTGCGGGGCATGGGCGATTTGAGTCAACTTGCGGGCATGATGCCCGGCAACCTGGGCCGTCAGCTTCAGGGCGCCACCATCGATGAGAAAGCCATGGCCCACACGGAGGCCATCATCCTCTCCATGACGCCCCTGGAACGCGAAACCCCCCAAATTCTGAACGCCAGCCGGAAAAAGCGCATCGCCGCCGGCTGCGGTCTGGAAGTGGTGGATGTGAACCGCCTTTTGAAGCAGTTCGACATGATGCAGCAGCTGACGAAGCAAATGTCCAAGGGCCGGATGCCCGGCATGATAGGCAAGGGCATGGGCAGCAAAATGCACGGCTTTGGCCGGAAAAAGCGTTTTAAGTAAGATATAAGTGCTCAAGCATTTATAGATATAAACATCAACGATATAAATTTTTGGAGGTACAAATCATGGTTAAGATCAGACTGCGCCGCATGGGCGCCAAGAAGGCTCCCTTCTATCGCGTTGTTGTCGCTGACTCCCGTTTCCCCCGCGACGGCCGCTTCATCGAGGAGATCGGCACTTACAATCCCTGCGTCTCTCCCGCGGAGATCAAGATCGACACGGACCGCGCTCAGGCTTGGATCAAGTCCGGCGCTCAGCCCACCGACACCGTCAGAGCTCTGCTGAAAAAAGTGGAAGTCCTCTGATCCGGAGGCAGGAACATGAAGGACTTGCTGCTCTACATCGCCAGAAACCTTGTGGATGATCCCGACGCGGTCTCTGTCACGGAGATC
>CAMBAJ010000054.1 GCA_945864305.1 uncultured Clostridia bacterium
CTGGAAGATCTGGCTCTTGTCGGCGATGGCGGCGAAGGGGCAGTTCACCAGGCACATGCCGCAGGAGACGCACTTGTCGTAGTTGATCTTGGCCCGGCCCAGCTCGTCGGAGCCGATGGCGTCCATGCCGCAGGCGGCGGCGCAGGGGCGTTCAATCTTGGAAATGGCCCGGTAGGGGCACTGATTAAAGCACTTGCCGCACTTGATGCACTTGTCCTGGTCGATGTGGCAGTGCTTGTCCTTGTCCAGGTAAATGGCGTCCTTGGGACACACATTCATGCAGGGGTGGGAGATGCAGCCCTGGCAGCTGTCCGTGATGCGGACCTGCTTGGGCGGGCAGGCGTTGCAGGCAAAGGGGATGATGTTGACCAGGGGATTTTCAAAGTACTTCTGGTCCGTGGCAGCCTCGTCGATGCTGGCGGAAATGGGCATCTGGTCCTCCGCGTTCTGCAGGTTCATGCCCAGAGCCAGGCGGACGCGCTCCCGGACGATGGCACGCTCCAGAAATACATCGTGGCGGTGCTTTGCCACCTCGCCCCGGATCATCCGGTAAGGGATCAGGTCCACGCGGCTCAGGTCTCCGCCCTCGTAGGCCAGACGGGCAACCTCCGTGAATACGTTGCGGCGGATATCGTCCACCGCGCTATGTACGCCTCTCATACAATGTTCCTCCATACTTGCCGGGCGGTCGCATTCCGTCCCGGGTATTTTGATATTTCACCACACAGGCGCTATCATTATATAAAAGGTGTCATTTTTTTGCAAGAAAATGTTTCTGGATATCTGGGATTTTTTACAAATTCAAAACGCCAAAAACGCGCACGGGCGTTCTGCTTTCCGCCGTGCGCGTTTCTGGTTTAGAGAAAGAGAGAAAACATGAAAAAAAGAGGGGGCTCCTCCGTGGAGGATGGTTTTATGATAACCGGAAATTCTAAAATAAACCTTAAGAAATTTTGAAGCTTTTTTGAACAAATCGTAAAATCATTTTTCAGGTAGTTTTCAGATTTGGTGCCTATACTTGATTCACACTGAAAACTACTACAACAAGGGGGCATTTTCTGTGATTGAGGTCAAAGACCTTGTGAAGCTCTACGGCGGCCGCCGCGCGGTGGACCGCCTGAGTTTCACGGTGGAGGACGGCCAGATCTTCGGCCTGCTGGGGCCCAACGGCGCCGGCAAATCCACCACCATGAACATCATGACCGGCTATCTCGCCGCCACGGAGGGTGACGTGCTCATTGAAGGACACAGCATCCTCAACGAGCCGGAGGCGGCCAAGGCATGTCTGGGGTATCTGCCCGAGCTACCGCCGCTGTATACGGACATGACCGTGGGGGAGTACCTGCGGTTCTGCGCGGAGCTGAAAAAGCTGCCGAAAAATGACCGGGAGGCCCTGGTGAGTCAGGCCATGGAGCTAACTCATCTGGAGGAGCAGGCGGGCCGGGTTATCGGCAATCTGTCCAAGGGCTACCGCCAGCGGGTGGGTCTGGCCCAGGCCATTCTGGGTTTTCCTAAGTTCATCATCCTGGACGAGCCCACCGTGGGTCTGGACCCCAAGCAGGTGGTGGAGATTCGGGAGATGATCCGGCAGCTGGGCAAGGACCACACCATCCTTATCAGCAGTCACATCCTGTCTGAAATCCGGGCGGTGTGCGACAAGGTGCTGATCCTGCGCCACGGCCAGGCCGTGGCCTGCGGCGCCCCGGCGGAATTGGAGGCCAAGCTCTCCAGCTCCGGGAATCTGGAGCTGGTGGTCCGGGCCGGAGTCCAGGCGGCGGAGGCCGTTCTGCAGAAGCTCCCCGGCGTCAACGGCTGGACAGTGCTGGAGTGCACAACAGACACTGTGCGGCTGTCTATCGCCTCGGACCGGGACGTGCGGGAGGACGTGTTCTTCGCCTTTGCCGCCGCCCGGCTGCCCATCCTGGAGTTGCGGCCCAGGACCGCCACACTGGAGCAGGTGTTCCTGGACCTGACGGACGACAACGACGCGGTGGCCGGCAGGGCGGCGGCTCTGCTGGGTGGTTCCGTCCCGGCGGAACAGCCCGCAGCCCCGGAAGAAACAGAAGAAAAGGAGGTATCCGGCGATGAAAGCGATCTATAAGCGGGAGGTCCGTTCCTATTTCAACTCCATGACCGGCTGGATGTTCGTGGCGGCGCTGACCGCCTTCACCGGTATCTATTTCATGGCCCGGAACCTGTTTTACGGCGACCCGTATTTTGCCTCGACTCTGAACTCCATTCTGTTCGTGCTGCTGGTGCTGGTGCCCATTCTGACCATGCGGTCCATGGCGGAAGAGCGCCGCAGCCGCACAGACCAACTGCTGCTGACATCGCCGGTCTCCGTCACCTCTGTGGTTCTGGGCAAGTACTTCGCCATGGTGACCGTGATGGCAATGCCGGTAGTCATCGCCTGTCTGTGCCCCCTCATTATCAAGCTCAATGGCACCGCCTTTTTAAAAGCGGATTACGCCGCCATTCTGGCCTTTTTCCTGCTGGGCTGTGGGGAGATCGCCGTGGGTCTGCTGATCTCCGCCCTGACGGAGAGTCAGGTTCTCTCCGCGGTGGGCACCTTCGGCGTGCTGCTGCTCCTCTATCTCTGGGACGGCCTGGTGGACTATCTGCCCACCACCGCCGCGGGCTCCCTGACGGGCCTGCTGGTGCTTCTGGCTCTGGTGTGTTTCCTGGTGAACGCCTTCTCCAACAACTGGAAGGTCACTCTAGGTGTCTTCCTGGTGGGCGCCATCGCTCTGGCCTGCGGCTGGGTTTTCGCCCAGAACAGCTTCGCGGGGCTCCTGCCCGATGTGCTGGGCCGGTTCTCCCTGCTGGCGGCCTTTAACAGTTTCTCCGTGGACCACGTGTTCGACGTGCGGGGGATTTTGCTGTATCTGTCTTTGATCGCGCTTCTGGTGTTTCTCACCGTCCAGGTGGTCCAGAAGCGCCGGTGGAACTGAAAGGGGGGCGGCTGACATGCAAATTAAAGAATCTCTGAAAACCGCCGCCGGACGGCACAGCTCCCGCAGGGGCGCTTTCTCCGCCGGTGTCACGGCTCTGGCCGTGGCCGCCGTCATCGTGTTCAACCTGCTGGTGGGTCAGCTGCCGGAGAAGTGGGCCCAGTTCGACCTGACGGACAGCGGCATCTACAACATCACCGACACCTCCAAGAACTATCTCGCCGCCATGACCGAGGATGTGGAGATTCACGTCCTGGCGGACAGGGACTCCCTGGACTCCCGCATCACCCGGTTCCTGGACCTGTACACGGACCTGAGCGACCACCTGTCCCTGGAGTACACGGACCCGCTGGTGTATCCTTCGGTCCTCTCCACCTACGGCGTGGACTCCGATACGATCGTCGTCACCTGCGAGGCCACAGGCCGTCAGGAGTCGTTTTCGATTGACGATATCATCGGATATGATATAATGGCTTATTATTACTATGGTCAGTACAACGAGACGGACTTCGATGCCGAGGGCCTGCTGACCTCCGCCGTGGACGGCGTCCTCACCGACGCGGCCCGGACCATTTGTGAGACCTCCGGCCACGGGGAGACCTCCCTCTCTCTGGACATGACGGAGCAGCTGCGCCGGTCCCACGTGTCTTTGACGGACGTGAACCTGCTGACCGACGGCGGCATACCCGACGACTGCGACCTGCTGCTGATCAATGCCCCCACCCGGGACCTGGCGGACGACGAGCTGGAGATGATCTCCGACTTTCTGAACGAGGGAGGTCAGGTATTTTACGCCATGGCCGGTCAGATGGATGTTCTGCCCAATCTGGATTCCCTCTGCACGACTTACGGTATGACGCCGGTCACCGGCGTTCTGGCGGACACCCAGCGGTACTACCAGAACAACCCTGCCCTGTTCTTCCCGGAGCTGGACGTCACCTGTGACGCCACCGGCGCCCTGACCACCGACGCCATCGTGCTGTTCTACGCCAGCCGGGGCATGACGCTGACGGACCCCGCCCGGGATACCATCACCACCGAGTCCTTCCTGAGCACCTCCGACGCCTGTTACGCCGTGGTGGATGAGGACAACATGGCCGAGGGTACCTTTGCCGTAGGCGCTGTGGCCACCGAGGAAACGGAACACGGCACCGCCCGGCTCACCGTCCTGGGCTCCGACTCCCTGACCAATGAGGATATCGCCGCCAGTTTCTCCAATCTGGACAACTCGGCGCTGTTTATCGCCGCCGTCACCGCCGGGTTTGAGGACGTGGAGGCCATCTCCATCGAACCCGTCAGCCTGACCACGCCCAGCAACACTATCACCTCTGGCGGCATCTGGGCGCTGCTGTTCATTCTGGTTATTCCCGCGGCGCTGCTGATCTTCGGCTTCGTCCGCTGGATGCGCCGCCGCAAACTCTGATTCGGACCTCTCCGCTATGAGTCAGGAGGGGAACCGGCAAAACCACAACAGGAGGAACCCCATTTATGACTTGGAAAGAGAGACGGACCATTACCATCCTCAGCAGCATCCTGCTGGTTCTCGTCATTGCGCTGTTGATCGTCCTAGGCATCCGCTACCGCCAGTCCCGGGAGACGCCCGTGGACAGTACGGAGGCGTCCGGTGACGCGCTTCTCACCACCGCCGACGAATACACCTCCCTGTCCTACTATAACGGCAGCGCCACGCTGTCCTTCTCTCTGGACGAGACGGGAACGTGGATTTGGATCGATGACCCCAGTTTCCCCCTGGACGACACCACCGTCACTGCCATTCTCAGCGAGCTGTCCTCCCTGAAACCACAGCAGACCATCACCGACGGCGACACCCTGGAAAGCTACGGTCTTGCTGACAACCCCACCGCTACGCTGGACGCCGCGACGGCGGAGGGAAAAAACCTGCACCTGATTCTGGGCAACGCCACCACGGACGGCGACAGCTACTATATGCTGATGAATGACCAGGAGTCCCCGGTGTATATCATCGCAGACACCCTGTACACCCACATGCAGACCCCCATCTACGACATGATGCTCCTGCCGGAATTTCCGGAACTGACAGAGGACATCATTCAGTCCATCACCATCCAGGGCCCCTCCGCTGAGGACGGCACTCCCGGCAATATCACCGTTCTCACCGCCCAGCACACGGAGGACACCACCACCTGGCGCTCCAGCGGCGCCAACGTCACGGACGACCCCACCGTGGAGGCTCTTCTGGACGACATCTCCTCCCTGACCATGGACAAGTGCGTGGACTACCACCCCTCCGACGAGGCCGCCGACATCTGTGGCTTCACCTCTCCCGCCGCGGCGCTGACCGTGACCTACCGGACGGCAGGCTCCGAAGCAGACCAGACCATGAAGCTGACCATCGGCGCCACCGCCGTGGACGGCACCGGCCGCTACGTCCGCCTGGGGGATGACTCCACCATCTATCTGCTGCCCACGGCCTCCCTGGACCCCCTGATGCGGGTGTCCGTCAACGGCCTGGAGAACTGAACGAACCACGAGGGGGCGCTTTCACGCCCCCTCGTCTGCCTGGAAATCCTCTTTGTGGGGCGCTACATCTGTTTTTGAAAGGAGGCCTGCCGGATGCGGGTATTGATCGTTGAGGATGAGGTGCGCCTGGCCGCCACGCTCCAGGACCTGATGGAGCTGAACGGCTATACCGCCGATGTCTGCCATGACGGAGAGTCCGGCCTGGACAACGCCCTGTCCGGCATCTATGACGTGATGGTGCTGGACGTGATGCTGCCTAGGATGGACGGCTTCACGGTGCTGCGCCGCCTGCGGGATGCCGGCAGCGCCGTGCCGGTGCTGATGCTCACTGCCCGGTCGGATTTGAGTGACCGGGTGAAGGGGCTGGACCGGGGCGCGGACTACTATCTCACCAAGCCCTTTGAGCCACAGGAGCTGATGGCCTGCATCCGGGCCCTGACCCGGCGCCAGCCGGAACTGCGGAAAACCGACGCCCTGGAGTACGGCGACCTGAAGCTGGATAAAAACGCGTTTACCCTCTTCTGCGGCGACCGGTCCGTCCGTCTCAGCCGCAAGGAGTTCGACATGCTGGAGCTGCTGATTTTGAACCGGGAGATGGTCATGACCAAGGAGACCCTGCTTTTGAAGATCTGGGGCTATGAGTCCGACGCCGAGGACAACAACGTGGAGGTGTATATCTCCTTTCTCCGGAAGAAGCTGGAACACCTCCGCTCCCGGGTGAAAATCAAAACCATCCGCATGGTGGGCTACTGTCTGGAGGACACCGCCTCCTGACGTTTTCCACCTTTTCCACCAGTTTTTCCACGTTTTCCACATAGTTTTCGACAGGGAGGAGGAGCCGCTGTGATCAAAAAACTGCGCCGGAAGTTCGTGGCCGTCTGCATGGCTCTGGTCACACTGGTGCTGGCTGCGGTGTTCCTGTCGGTCTATTTCGCCGTGGAGCAGAACATCGAGGCCGTCAGCCGCCAGGTCCTCCACCGAGTCATCCAGGAGGAGACCTACTCCGTGGGCGGCTCGTCCCGGCCGGACACCGGCATCAACATCGGCGGCGACCGGGTGCTGCTGCCCTATTTCACCGTCAGCATCTGGCACACCGGGAACTCCTACAGCGCCTATGTCACCGGCGGCACCTACGCCAATCTGGAGGACACAGAGGAGCTGACCACTATTTTGCAGGAGTGTCTGGAACAGGGAAAGCAGGAGGGCACCATCAGCGGCTACCACCTGCGGTATCTGCGGCAGGACAACGGGCTATATGAGAAGCTGGCCTTCGTGGACATGTCCATGGAGCAGGCCATCCTCTATAAGATGATGCGCTCCTATCTGGCCATCGCTCTGGTGGCGGTCCTGCTGTTGCTGGGCGTTTCCATCCTGCTGGCCTGGTGGACCACCCGGCCGGTGGAAAAGGCCTGGAAACAGCAGCATCAGTTCCTGTCCGACGCCTCCCATGAGCTGAAAACGCCCCTGACCGTCATCCTATCCAACGCGGAGCTGCTGGAGGCAGCCTCTCTGGAAGAGCGCCCCGCCCGGTGGGCGGACAACATCCACTCCGAGGCCCAGCAGATGAAGTCCCTGGTGGAGGAAATGCTGACTCTGGCCCGGGCGGACAATATGGTTCGCACTGCTGTTCTGACGGAGGTGTCCCTGTCCGACGTGGCCGCGGACTGCGCCCTGGCCTTTGAGCCGGTGGCCTTCGAGGCGGGCAAGCCCCTGGACTACCAGATCACCGAGGACGTCACCGTCCTGGGCGACCGGGACAAGCTGCGGCAGCTGGTGTCCGTCCTGCTGGACAACGCCATTAAATACGGCACCGACGGCGGCACCATCACCCTGACTCTGCAAAAGACGGACCGGCAGGCCCGGCTGACCGTCTCCAACCCCGGAGAGCCCATCCCGGCGGACCAGCTGTCCCACCTCTTCGAGCGGTTCTACCGGGCGGACGCCTCCCGGGGGGAGAAGTCCGGCTTCGGTCTGGGCCTGCCCATCGCCCGGACCATCGCCCAGGAGCACAAGGGCGCCCTGAAGGCCGAGAGCGACGCGGCGTCCACCCGGTTTCTCTACACCATGCCGCTGAAAAAATAGCGGCGGCATCTGCCAAATGACGAAAATAAACGGAGCGGTCAGCCCGAAGGGGTTGGCCGCTCCTCTGATTTGCGGTAAAATCAGCATATCGGGCGGCACCGTGGATGGGCTGTCCAATCGTAAGAAATCCGTAAGAATTCCATCCGGGACGCCGTAAGAATTTTCCGCTATCCTGGTACCAGCTCAAGGAGGGAAACAGCATGAACGAGACTATCCTGGTCGTGGACGACGACCCCGAGATCGTGGGTGCCATCGCCATCACCCTGGAGCGGGAGGGCTACCGCATCCTCCGGGCCTACAATGGCATGGAGGCCCTGGACCACGCCCTGGACCCGGCGGTGCGGCTCATCCTCATCGACGTGATGATGCCGAAGCTGGACGGCCTGTCCGCCCTCATCCGCATCCGGGAGAAGCGGAACCTGCCCATCATCGTCCTGTCGGCCAAGAGCGAGGACACAGACAAAATTTTAGGGCTTTCCATGGGCGCCGATGACTACATCACCAAGCCCTACAACCCCCAGGAGCTGGCGGCCCGGGTCCGGAGCCAGCTGCGGCGGTACACCTCCCTAGGGGACATCCACGCCGAGGGGCGGGGGAGGATCATCGTCAACGGGCGGCTGGCCTATGACCCGGACAGTCTTGAACTCCGGGCGGACGGGGACGTGGTAAAGCTGACGCCCACGGAGACGAGAATCGTGGACCTGCTGATCCGGAACCCCGGCCGTGTCTTTCCGGCGGAGGAAATCTACCGCCGGGTGTGGAACGAGGAGGCCTTCTCCTGCGAGAACACGGTGATGGTCCACATCCGCCGCATCCGGGAGAAGATCGAGCTGAATCCCAAGGAGCCAGACTATATCAAGGTGGTGTGGGGCATTGGATACAAAATGGAACAGCACGGGTAAGGACCCGGGCGGGGAGCAGGCGTATCTCGCGGCCGCCCAGGGAGGCGCGGACCGGGTGGAGGAGGCGGAGGTGTTTCGCCCGTACACGGGGCGGAAGGGGCAAATCAGGGCCGTTCTGGCCTTTCTGGCCTTTTTCCTGGGGGTGTGCCTGGTGCTGGGCAGTCTGGGCGCTGCCCTGGGCCGGTGGGCCTGCCAGCGGGACGCCGGGAACCTGCTGGCGGAGGACTGGCAGGAGACAGCGGCCTTCCGGCGGGAAATCTCCGACTATCTCCGGGAGTTTCTGGAGCTGGGGGCCGGGGAGGACCTGGGCTGGTACAGCCAGTGGTATGAAACATCTGAGGGAACGGCGATTGCCACGGACTGGGACAGGACGGTGACGGCGACGGCGCCCGCTGAGGAAACTCCGCTGCCCGCTGTATCGTGGGATGACCCGGACGTGGAATACCGGGACGACAGCAACGTCCTCTACCGCATCACAGGAAACGGCTATTCTTACACATTCAGCAACAGCGGCTCCCAGCTGATTCGGTCAACGCTGCCGGAGGGCTACAACTTTCTGCTGGTCTTTCAGGACAGCAAAGTCTCCATCTGGAAAGACGGTGAAGAGCTGGACGTCTACGGCGACGGCGTCTATGACGGGGATTCGGACTGGTTCGTCCCCGGTTACGACAATTTCCCGGCGGGAGACAACGTCAGCAGCGTCAAGGTCTATATCGCCGTCCGGGAGACGCCTGTCCAGTATTACAACACCAGCTGGGGCGTCCAGACCAGCCGGATGTACCGGGCGTACCGGAGCTTCCAGGAGAGCCGGGAGTTCTGGCTGACCAAGGCCGCCCTGCTGGGGGCGGGCGTGCTGTGTCTGGCGCTGTGGTTCTGCCTGCGGAGAGAGCGGCAGGCGGCGGACAAAAAAATCGCCTTCTGGACCGTCCACGTGTGGACGGAGGTCCGGTTCCTGACAGTGGCGGTGCCCCTGTGCGCCCTGTTGCTGCTCCCGATGGCATCCATGTTTGACACTCTGTGGTATCGTCAGGTCCGGCTGTATGGCCTGTTTTCCATGGAAGTGCTGGACTATATGGGCTGGTCTCTGGCGGCGTGTCTGGAAAATACCGGGGCGCTGCTGTGCCTCTGGTGGGCGGTGTGGCTCATCCGGAACGACCACCGGTACAATCCGAGAGAAAGCCGGAAGAGCCTGCTCCGCAAACTGGGCCGGGTGCTGGCTGGCGCGATCCGGGTCCTGCGGGCCAGGGATTTGAAGCGGCCTATTCAGAAGCGGCTGAGCCGTCAAACTATCCTACGCCCTCTGGCACTTTTGCTGATCATCCTTCTCGCCACTATATGGACGACCAGCTTCTACTACGATGGAAGATTCGTGCTGCTTGCCATCATTGCCGAACTGGCGCTGTTTACTCTGCTCCATATTCTGTGGGGCCGGCGGGACTGCGCCTTGGCACACGACATCGGCCTCCTGGCCGACCAGGTGGAGGCCATCCGCTCCGGGGACCTGTCCACGCCGCTGGATCTGCCCGCTGACGCGGACCTGCGCCAGACGGCGGAGGCCCTGAACGACATCCAGGCGGGGTTGAACCGCGCGCTGGAGGAGCGGACCCGCAGTGAGCGGATGAAGGTGGAGCTGATCTCCAATGTGTCCCACGACCTGAAAACGCCCCTGACCTCCGTCCTCTCCTACGCGGAGCTGCTGCGGCAGGAGCCCCTGGAGGGCGCAGCGGCGGACTACGCCCGCATCATCGACGAGAAGGCCCACCGCCTGGCGGCCATGGTCCAGGACGTGTTTGAGGTCAGCAAGGCTGCCGCTGGCCAGCTGCCGGTCCATCCGGAGCGGCTGGACTTCGCCAAGCTCCTGCGGCAGACCCTGGCGGACCTGGACGACCCCATCCGGCAAAGCGGCCTGATTTTCCGGGTGGACCTGCCGGAGACGCCGGTGGAGATCGTGGCGGACGGCAAGCGGCTGTACCGGGTGTTCCAGAACCTCATCGACAACGCCCTGCAATACGCCCTGCCCGGCAGCCGGATATACCTGACGCTGAAAACAGGGGAGGGGACGGCCACGGCGTCCCTGCGGAATACCTCCCGGGACGAGCTGCCCGAGGGCGTGGACTTCACCGCACGGTTCGTCCGGGGTGACGAGAGCCGCACCGACGGCGGCAGCGGTCTGGGCCTCTCCATCGCCAAATCCTTCACCGAGGCTTGCGGCGGCGCGTTCCATGTGGAGACGGTGGCGGACCTGTTCACCGCCGTGGTGGCCTTCCCCCTGACAGACAAATGATGTAAAAATCGCGGATGACAGTCGGTCATCCGCGATTTTTTATTGGTTCTTCTTGCCCTTTTCAGCCATCAGGTTGATGTCCACACAGAAATATGTAAATTGCCCCGTAGCCAACAGAATATTGCCCTCGCCGGTAATATCCACGTCCACCAGGCAAGTGGACTTGCCCCGGTGCCGGATACGGGCCTCCGCCCGGACAACGCCCTCCGCCTGGTTCCGCAGAAAGTGGAGGGAACTGGTCTGGGTCACATAGTAGCGGCCATCGCTGTGGGCCACCGCGCCGGCGGCGTTATCCGCCATGGTATAAATTGCACCGCCGTGGACGATGCCATAGGGATTCTTACTCTCCGGCCGGATCACCAGCTTGAACACGGCCTTGTCCCTTTCCGCGGATTCCATTTCAATGTAGTTATGAAACATAAAAGCGTTTCCACGCATCAGGTCTTCCGTTTGAATCTCCCTTTCGTTCATAGTAGGTCTCCTTCAGTCAAATTGGGTCCAGTATACCATGATATTCTCCTTTTTTCCACATTTTTTATAATAAGCTGGCAGATTCTTCCTTTATTGTATCTGCCATATAAAACTCATCATTTGTTCTTCACTTAAAAAAGCGTCAGGGTCGAAACCCCCGGCGCTTCTCATTGTAATACAGATCACTTTTTGAATCGGTTGCCGGTGTTGACGTAGATCACGCCGCCGATGGCCGCCGTGAAAAATAGAACGATGCCCGTCCACAAAAGGGACGTCAAATGAACCATATCGCTGACTGCGATCACCAGCCAGTAAGCCGCAAGAGCCTCCATCAGCTTTACCATGAATTTGCACAGTGCCTTTTCATCCGTCTTTACTTTTTGCCACGGAGAAGCGGTGTTGTATCCGGCGATCAGCTATATGCCTTTTTCCTTGGAAAAGACAACGCTCAGCAGTAAAAATAACGCTGTAATGATAAGGTGGATGGTTAAAAGCATGGGATGTTCCTCCCGAAAGCGTGGAAAACTTCTTTTATTTGTTATACTATCAGATTTGACGGGCAGTTTCAAGAAACATGGGAGCTCCGACAACTCTTGCCGCCCCTTCCTGTTTCCGGTATACTGAACCTATTAAAAAATTGGAGGCAGCATGCTATGAGACAGGTCAACTGGGAGGACTGGGATCGGAAGGAGATTTTCGACTTCTTTTCCCATTTGTCCAATCCCTTTTACAGCGTCACCTTTGCGGTGGATGTGACGGATCTCTACCGCTTCACAAAAGCAAACAGGCTTTCCTTTTACTACTCTCTGGTGTATCTCTGCACCAAGGCTATCAATCACGTGGAGGCCTTCCGATATATGGTCGACCGGGGGAATCTGTTCCTGCTGGACCAGCGAATTTCCAGCTTCAGGGACCTGAAGCCGGGCTCGGAGACTTTCCACATCGTCACCATGCCCTGTGGAAACGATATCGGAACATTCTGTCGAACCGCCAGGGAAAAGAGTCTGGCCCAGACCACCTTTCTTGACCGGGCGGCGGAGGGTATTGATCTGATCCACTTCTCCTGCCTGCCCTGGGTGGAGGTGACCGGCCTGACCAACGACCGGGACTTTGACCCGGATGACGCCATACCCCGGGTGGCCTGGGGCAAGTATACAGAGGAAAACGGCCGAAAAAAGCTCCACATCTCCCTGGAACTGAACCACCGCTTCACCGACGGCCTGCATATCGGGAGATTTTATGAAGAATTGTGCCGTCTTATGGCGGAGCTCTGAAAAGGAGGCGCCCCTATGGACGTGGAACTGATGCTGCCCCTGCTTCTAGGAAAGGATACCCGGCAGGCCCTGGCCGCTCTGCAGGACGTGGTGCCCTATAAAAGGGAGCTGTGGCCGCTGATCCGCCAGTGGGCCGAGGCAATCGATGTGACCCGTTATAAGGACACCATGTGGGGGCTGCTGGAAAAGGATGTCCGGGAGCTGCTGAACGGGATGAAAGAGGGGAGCTGCTCAGCAGCTCCCCTTAGTCTGTTCTCGCTATATAGCCGGCCAACTCACCAGTTTCTGTCAATTCAGCGTGTCCAGCTCCGCCTGCCACTCGTCAAAAACCGCCCTTTCAGAACGGCCCGCCGTCTTGCGCCGACGTGCCTTTTCCTGTCGTGCGGTTTTCTCCTCTCCCCACGGCAAACGCTGCGCTGATTTGCCGCGGGGGCCCCTGTTGGTATCGGCGACTCGCTCCTCAGTCCCGCTTATTTCAGCGTCTCCAACTCCGCCTGCCACAGCGCCCACTTTGCATCACTGGGCATCCGCCGCGTCGTCGCCCGCTCCATATCTCTCGCTTCCGCCTCCGGCGAAAGCTCGCTCTTTCCGCGGCTCCTCCTTGCCCCACCGGACCCGCTTCGCTGGGCTCCGGCGGGGACCCCGGAATAGGCGACTGGCTCCTCAGTCCCGCTTATTTCAGCGTCTCCAACTCCGCCTGCCACAGCGCCCACTTTGCATCACTGGGCATCCGCCAGTCGCCGCGGGGGGACAGGGCCACGGAGCCCACCTTGGGGCCGTCGGGGAGGCAGTTGCGCTTGAACTGCTGGGTGAAGAAGCGGCGGTAGCAGGTCTTCAGCCACTTCAGAATCACTTCCCGGCTGTACTGCTTGCCCAGGGCATACAGGGCCAGACGGTACACCTTCCGGGGAGAGAAGCCCCAGCGGAGGATATAGTACAGGAAAAAGTCATGCAGCTCGTAGGGGCCCACCAGGTCCTCCGTCCGCTGGCTGATCTCGCCCTTGACGGCGGGCAGCAGCTCCGGGGAGACGGGGGTGTCCAGAATGTCCTCCAGCACGTCGTGGAGGGCTTCGTCGCTCTCGGCGTTGTCCCGGGCCAGATACCGTACCAGATGCCGCACCAGCGTCTTGGGAATGGAGGCGTTGACGCCGTACATGCTCATGTGGTCGCCGTTGTAGGTACACCAGCCCAGGGCCAGCTCGGACAAATCGCCGGTGCCGATGACAATGCCGCCGCTCTTGTTGGCGATGTCCATGAGCACCTGGGTCCGCTCCCGGGCCTGGCCGTTTTCAAAGGTGACGGAGTGGTCCTCCATGTCGTGGCCGATGTCCTTGAAGTGGCTGCGGACGCTGTTGGAGATATCCACGGTCTTGAGCGTGGCGCCCAGCTTTTCCGCGAGGACCACGGCGTTGTTCTTCGTGCGGCTGGTGGTGCCGAAGCAGGGCATGGTGACGGCCACGATGTCCGTCATGGGCCGGTCCAGCATCTTCATGGCAAGGCCGGTGATCAGCACCGCCAGAGTGGAGTCCAGACCGCCGGAGAGGCCCACCACCGCCGTCTTGGCGCCGGTGTGCTCCAGCCGCTGCTTGAGTCCCAGAGAGGCGATCAGCAGAATCTCCTGGCACCGGGCGTCCCGGTCCTCCTTGCCCTCGGGGACGAAGGGCTGGGGCGCCACGTACCGGGTCAGAGTGGTGTCCGTCAGGGTCAGGGAGAAGGGAATGGATTCCACGCCCTCCGGCGCCGTGTCGAACATCTGGGTCCGGCGGCGCTCATAGCACAGCTTCTGGACGTCGATCTCGGAGGTATGGATACCGCTCTCAAAGCGGCTGTCCTGGAGCATGGTGCCGTTTTCCGCGATCATCTGGTGGGCGCCGAACACCACGTCGGAGGTGGACTCGCCGTCGCCGGCGCTGGCGTAGACGTAGCCGCACAGGAGCTTTGCGGACTGCATGCTCACCAGATGGCGGCGGTAGCTGTCCTTGCCGATGATGTCGTTGCTGGCGGACAGGTTGCCGATGACGGTAGCGCCGGCCGCCGCCAGATCCACGGAGGGGGAGACAGGGGCCCACATGTCCTCGCAGACCTCAAAGCCCAGGACCAGCTCCGGCAGGGTGACGCAGGGAAACACCAGCTTGTTGCCGAAGGGCACGGTCTGGCCGCAGAGGGTCACGGTGCTGTTGCCCTGAGGCGCGGGGGTGAACTGCCGCTTCTCGTAAAACTCGCCGTAATTGGGCAGGTGGGTCTTGGGGACCACGCCCAAAATCTTTCCTTTTTGTATAACAACCGCGCAGTTATACAGTTTGTTGTCTTTCCGTACGGGCATGCCCAGAGCAGTCACCAGTTCCAGCGGCCGGGTGGCTGCTAGGACGGTGTTCAGGGCCTCCTCGGCGCCCCGCAGCAAAGTCTCCTGGTAAAACAGGTCGCCGCAGGTATAGCCGGTCAGGCCCAGCTCCGGCATCACCAGTACCTTGGCGCCGGCCTTGTCCGCCTTGCGCATCATGGTGAAGGTCTGTTCGGCGTTATAGTCGCAGTCGGCCAGCCGCAGCTTGGGTGTGCCGCAGGCAACGGATACAAAGCCATCTTTCATGTTCCAAAACCTCCTGTTGGAAATTTCGATATGCTGTATTGTACACCGCGAAGCGGGTTTTTACAAGGAAATAGCACAAAAAGGACCGCCGCTGGCGGTCCTTTTTGCTGTGTGTGTTTTAGGAGGGAGAAAACGCATCGGGCTTGGGAGGACCCGTTGCTTGATTATTAAGATACCCTACAATTTTTGCGGAATTATGTTTTTCCTGTGAACAGTTTGTGAATGATTTTTTGGAAAATCGATTACTTGCCCGGATATCTGCTTTTCTATGAAAAAAATCCCGGGCCGTTTTCCACAGGTCCGGGATTTTTGTTGATTATTTGTACTTCTGGCTCTCTGCCGCGTCGTCACAAAGTCCGCTGACCGCCGCTTCCCGCTGAAGCGGAAAGCTCTGGCCGCTCCCTTGCTCCTCCTTTCCCCACCGAACCCGCTTTGCTGGGCTTCGGCGGGGACCCCATATCTCTTATTTGTACTTCTGGCTCTCTGCCACTGCCAGCTCGTCGCAGCGATTATTGAATTCATTCTCGGCGTGGCCTTTGACCCAGTGATAGCGCAGGGAGTGAATGTCCGTCAGCGCCAGCAGGCGGTCCCACAGGTCCGGATTCAGCGCCGGTTTTTTGTCGGCCTTTTTCCAGCCCCTGGCCTTCCAGCCCCTGGCCCAGCCCTTTTCCAGACCGTCGATGACGTATTTGGAATCGGACCACAGTTCCACGATGCAGGGCTCTTTCAGCAGAGACAGCGCCTGAATGACGGCGGTCAACTCCATGCGGTTGTTGGTGGTGTTGGCCTCGCCGCCGGACAGCTCCTTTTTGTGCTGGCCGTACATCAAAATCGCGCCCCAGCCGCCGGGTCCGGGGTTCCCGGAGCAGGCTCCGTCAGTATAGATGGTGACTGTTTTCATCAGGCTTCGGTTTCCTCTGTGCCGGTCTCCGTCTCCTCAGACTCGTCCCGATCCGTCAGGGCCAGGGAGATGACCTTGTCTCCATCCTCCTTGAAGCGCATGACGATGACGCCCTGGGTGGCGCGGCCGGCGGTGCGGATGTTCTCCACGGCGGTGCGGATCAGGATGCCCGCCTGGGTGACCAGCAGCAGGTCCTCGCTGCCGTCCACCACCTTGACGCCCACCACGGGGCCGGTCTTCTCCGTGACGGCGTAGTTCTTGATGCCCAGGCCGCCCCGGTTGGTGATGCGGTACTCCTCCACGGGGGTCCGCTTGCCGTAGCCCCGCTCCGTGATGGAGAGGACGCACTTGCCCTCGGTGACGCGGGCGGCGCCCACCACGTAGTCACCCTCCCGCAGGCGGATGCCCCGGACGCCCACGGCGGTGCGGCCCATGGGCCGGACGTCGTTTTCGTCGAAGCAGACGGCCATGCCGTCGTGGGTGGCGATCAGGATTTTCTTCGTGCCGTCGGTCTCCCGGACGGACACCAGCTCGTCGCCCTCGTCCAGCGTCAGGGCCCGGATGCCGTTGTTCCGCAGGTTCTTCAGCGTGGACACCGGTAGGCGCTTGACCGTGCCCTGGCGGGTCACCATGAACAGGTACAGCTCGTCCTCCCGGGTCTCCCGGAAGTGCAGCATGGTCTGGACCCGCTCGCCCTGCTCCACCTGGAGGATGTTGACGATGTTGGTGCCCTTGGCCGCCTTGCCGGACTCGGGAATCTGGTAGCCCTTCTTCCGGTAGACCTTGCCGGTATCGGTGAAGAAGAGGATATAGTCGTGGGTGGAGGCGGTGAACACGTCGACCACGTAGTCCTCCTCCCGGGTGGTGATGCCCTTGCGACCCTGGCCGCCCTTGCCCTGGGCGGTGTACTCGCTGACCGGCGTCCGCTTGATGTAGCCCGCCTGGGTCAGGGTGAAGACGCACTGCTCCTCCTCGATCAGGTCCTCGATGTCGATCTCGTCCTCCACGTCCTGAATCTCGGTCATGCGGTCGTCGCCGTACTTGTCGGCGATTGCCTGCAATTCCTCTTTCAGGATCTGGCGCACCAGGCCGTCGTCGGAGAGGATGCGGTTGTAGTAGGCGATGCGGTCCTCCAGCTCCTTGTACTCGTTCTCCAGCTTCTCCCGATCCAGTCCCTGGAGGGCTTTCAGACGCATGTCCAGAATGGCCTGGGCCTGAATGTCGTCCAGACCGAAGCGGGCCATCAGATTTTCCTTGGCGTTGTCGTAGCTGGTGCGGATGATCTTGATGACCTCGTCGATGTTGTCCTGGGC
>CAMBAJ010000055.1 GCA_945864305.1 uncultured Clostridia bacterium
TCTCCGGTTACGCTGACGGCACCTTCAAGCCCGGCAACACCCTGACCGGCTATGCCTTCATGAAGATGCTGCTGGGCGCTCTGGGCTATGACGCTGAGGTTGAGGGCTACACTGGTGCCAACTGGTCCATCAATGTTGCCAAGCAGGCCATCAACATCGGTCTGAACAAGAGCCTCGAGGGCGAGTTCAACGGCATCAAGGCTGTCACTCGTGAAGAGGCCTGCCTGTATGCCTTCAATACCCTGAAGGCTGACATGGTCGAGTACGATTCCAAGACCTCCGTCACTGTCGGCGGCGCTGAGGTTGTCATCGCTGGCTCTGAGGCTAAGGCTCAGACTTGGAAGAACTCCGCCACCCGCAAGGAGAACATTAAGGACGACGCTTATATCCAGTTCGCTGAGCAGTACTTCAACAAGCTGATCCTGGATGAGACCACCGACGTGTTCGGCCGTCCTGCCCGTAAGTGGACTTACAAGAGCGAAGAGATCGGCACCTATGTGAACTATGATGTTCTGGTCGACGAGTATACCAGCTCTGTTTCCGCCAAGGAAGTCTATGACGTGATCGGCAAGACCGCCATGGATAAGTTCGACCTGGATGTTGTTGTTGACGGCAACGCCAAGAGCGCTATCGTCAAGGAAATCTCCAAGACCAACAAGCACGACCTGACCGATACCGGCACCAGCGTTCTGACCCAGGTGTTTGTGGACGAGGACAACAAGCAGGCCACCGTCACCATGATCAACACCTATCTGGCTATCGCCGACAAGGACTACAACGCGAAGAAGGATGAGGTTTCCTTCGACGTGTACGGCATCAAGGAAACTTCTAAGGGTGTCTTTGAGAAGTTCGACACCGACGATTCCAATAGCAACAAGGTCACTCTCGATAAGGAGAGCATGTCTGTCTCCGGTGATGATTTCGCCATCGAGGACATTGAAGAGGACGACGCCTATCTGGTGACCGTTGCTGACGGCGAGATCCAGACTCTGGTCGAGGCTGAGGTCATCGAGGATACCGAGATTGCCTCCTTCAAGGTCGGCTCCAACGTCACCGTTGACGGCACCAAGTACAGCTTTGCCGAGACTGCTGAGTTCGACGCAGAGACTCTGGCTGCCTACACCAACGGCAACAGCAGCATCAACCTGAAGGACACTACCTACAATGTCTATCTGGATACCTACGGCAACCTGATCGGCATTGAGGAAGTCGACGCTGTTGACAACTATGTGTTCATCACCGGCGCTGACCAGGGCACCAGCAACCTGGCCACCAAGACCACCGAGGCCAACGCCATCTTCCTGGACGGCACCTCCAAGGTCATTGATGTCAGCAAGACCAAGGGTACCGGCAGCAATGTCGACGGCGAGATTGTCAACAAGTGGTTCACCTACACCGTGGACAAGAACGACGTCTACACCCTGAATACCATCAAGGAAAATGACTTTGATTCTAGCAAGGATAAGGTCGGTCAGAAGGTTCAGGAAGAGGGCAATGTTCAGATTGACAAGAAGCACGTTTCTCTGAAGGGCAACGGCGACTTCAATGTGGTCTATGGTAACGCCAGCTCCATCTATCTGACTGCCTCTCTGAAGAAGGTCGTAACTAATGGCAATTACGCTGTGATTGCCGGCGTTGAAAACGTCACCACCGGCGTGAAGAACGCCAGCATCGAGACCTGGAGCGAAACCGAAGCTCAGAATGAGGTTGACAAGAAGGTTAATACGTGGAAGGATACCTCCTATGGTGTCTACACCCTGTTCAAGGATAACGGCTATGTGATCGCCGCCGTCGTGGTTGGCGAGGATGCTGCTTCCACCAAGAACCTGGTCTATGCCCACACCAAGAATGTTGAGCTGGAGAGCTACGACAAGACCGAGGACGAGTGGACTTGGACCCGCAAGGTCATCTTCGAGGGTGAGGAGATCACTCTGACCGAGAAGAGCGATGCCCTGTCTGAGTTGAACAAGATGAGCAAGGGCAACTGGTATCAGGTGAAGTACAATGCCGAGGGCAATGTCATCTCTGTTGAGCTGGCAAGCTCGGCTCTGGCAAATGACCAGTATAAGTATATTACCTACTTCAGCCAGATTGAGGATGCTGTCGAGGAAGAGGATACCGTTCTGCTGGATAAGCACAACATCACCAACGAGCTGACCCTGAAGGGTAGCACCCTGTACGACAATACGGATGGCATCCGTGGCCTGGCGATCGACGATGACACCAAGATCGTCCTGATCCAGACCAACAACAACAAGGAGACCACCTCCTACGAGACTGGTGTGAAGGCTCTGGAGGATGCTCTGGATGACCTGAACGTGGATAGCACTACCAAGAAGGTCAAGTTCGATATCGGCGCCATCATCGAGGACGGCATGGCTACCGTGGTTGTGCTCTATGACCGTGTTGCTGACGGCTACACTGAGAACGACAAGCCCGGCAACACCGACCTGAAGGTCACTGTTGCTAACGGCGTTATCACCGTTAAGGGTCCTGCGGCTGACGTCGATGATGTGGCTGGTGCCATCGTGGACGCTCTGACTGCTGCTGGTTACAAGGACATTAAGGTTCCTGTGAAGAGCGGCGATATTGATCGGACTGTTGGTATCAAGGGCACTAAGAATTCCATCGAATATGCTTTCGAGTATGTTCGTGATTTCAACGCCTGATTCCCTATAATTTGAACTGCTTCGCAGATTCAGAGAGAGGCCCCCGGACATATGTCCGGGGGCCTTTTTTGTCAGTCTGTACCGTCAGTTTTATAGAGAGCTAGAACCCAATAAATGCAGCCCTTCTCGTTCATCTGATAGCGTGCATGTACAGAGTTTAAAAATGACACCGTATTTCCTGTCCATGTGAGGTCTTCGTCTGAGACAAAACTATTTGAGGCCGTGGCGCTTTTGAAAGCGGTAAAAGATGTGGTGTCTCCGCCCCGGGCCATCAAAAGGGCGAGAGGACCCACAATCATAAACACCAACGGCATCTCCGAAAAAGAGACAGTGGTGGACGTATCGTTATAAGCCCCGGTGCCGGTGTAGGTGCTCATCACGACGCGGCAGTTACCGCACTTTGCCACCTCTGCCGCCAATGATGCCATATCGCTCGCCTGCGCTTTCAGCGCCGCATCCACCTTCGCATTGTCCCCATTGAAATCCTCCATCAAAATGCGGTCTGTCTTCTCCCACTGGTTCAGTTGATAGTTGCTTGTCTGTTTCATGAAAAAGTCCCTCCGTCAAATTCCCGGAGTTGACTAGCCCTCATGAAACCGCTCCCTGCTCCCCGGTTGTGGTGCAACTCGTGCAACCGCCCGCAAAATTTTTCCCCGTACAACGTAACCAGGGCCACGGAATCCCTCCGTGGCCCTGGTTTTTTATCTTCGGTTGGACTTCCGCCAGATTTTCTGCTCCTCCGCGGCTGCGATCAGGGAGTCCCGGAAATCCGGGTGGGCGATGGAGACCAGCATCTCCGCCCTCTCCCAGGTGGAGCGGCCCGCCAGATTCACCGCGCCGTACTCCGTGACGATGTAATACGCCTGGCTGCGGGGGTCTGTCACGATGTCCCCGTTGAAGTGGGGCAGTACCCGTGACCGCCGTACCCCGGCTTTGTCCACAAAGGAGGAGGTCATGCAGATGAACGCCTTCCCCCCTGCCGACATGGCCGCGCCGGTCAGATAGTCCAGCTGGCCGCCGGTGCCGCTGATGTGCCGCAGCCCCGCGCTCTCCGCGCAAATCTGGCCGTACAGGTCCACGGCGATACAGCTGTTGATGGAGATCATGTTCTCATGCCGGGCGATGGTCTCCGGCGCGTTGACATACTCCAGCGGCTCCACCACGACGCCGGGGTTCTGGTCCACCCATTCATACAGGTCCTGAGAGCCGAACACGATACCCGTGACGCCCTTGCCCCGCTGGAGGGATTTCCGCTTGTTGGTCAGCTTTCCGGCCCTGTACAGCGCATAGTAGGCGTCACCGCACAGCTCCGTGTGCATGCCCAGGTCCTTCAGGTCCGACTCCGCCAGCCGGGCCCCCACCACGTTGGGCATGCCGCCGATGCCCAGCTGTAAGGTGGCGCCGTCCACAATGTGGGGGACGATCAGGTCCGCAATCTTTATGTCCTCCTCCGTGGGCTGGGCAATGGGGAACTGAGGCAGAGGCGGATGCTCGCCCTCCACCACATAGTCCACCTCGTCGATGTGGATGCTCTCGTCGAAGCCGCCCAGGATGCGGGGCAGATGCTCGTTGACCTCCAGAATGACGATGTCGGCCTTCTCCAGAATTCCCCGGGCGATGCCCGCCGCGCAGGAGAGATTGAAATAGCCGTGCTGATCCATGGGCGTCACGCACATCATGGCCACGTTCACCGTCAGAAAGTGGCGGTAATAGGGCACCACGTTGCGGAAAATCATGGGGATGTAGTTGCACAGTCCCTTGTCGCAGAGCTTCCGCTCGTAGCCGGAGCAGTGCCAGCTGTTGTAGAGGAAGTGCTCCCGGGTGGGGTCGCACTCCACGGTCTGGATGGGAGAGAAGATCAGATTGCCCCGAATCTTGACGTCCGTCAGCTCGTCTCTCCGCTTCGCCAGGGCGGCGTCCAGCAGCGCGGGAAAGCAGACGTTGGAGGTGTAGTCCACCCAGTCGCCGCTTTTCACAGCCTGTACCGCCTGCTCCGGCGTCCGCAGCTTGGCGCGGTATTTCTCAAAGACTGTCATACCGCCATCCTCTCTGACGCGTGCATGCCCGCGTCCAGGCAGCGCAGGTTGACGTCCACGAATCTGGATTTCACGCAGGAGCGCAGGGCCGTGGCCCAGTCGATGTTCTGAAGCCCCAGGGACTGGATCAGGGCGCCCAGCAGCACCACGTTCATGCCCTTGGGATTGTCGTTGTCCCGGGCAATGGCGGCGGCGTCCAGCACCAGGGTGTCCGCCTTGTCCCGGAGCTCCTCCAGAATGTTGTCCGGATATTCCCGCTCACCGCTGAGAATGGGCAGGGAGGGCATCTGATAGTCGTTGACCACGACTTTTCCACCGGGCTTCAGGTCCGGCAGATAGCGAATGGCCTCCATGGTCTCAAAGGCCACCAGGATGTCCGCCTGTCCCCGGCCGATAATGGGAGAGTAGACCTTGGTGCCGTAGCGGACCTGGGTGGAGACGGAGCCGCCCCGCTGGCTCATGCCGTGGACCTCGCTCATCTTCACGTCGTAGCCTGCGGCGATGAGGCCCGCGGTCAGAATCTTGCTGGCCAGAATGGTGCCCTGGCCACCGACGCCTACCAGAAGGACGCTTTTCGTATCGTCACGCTTCATGCTCTCTTCGCTCCTTTCGTGATGGCCTGCTTCGGGCAGACCTGGGCGCAGACCGTGCAGCCGTCGCACTGCAGGGCGTCGATGGACACCTTCCGCTCATACTTATCGAAGGACAGGGCCGGGCACCCGGTGGTCAGGCACTTCTTGCAGCCGATGCACTGGTCGTGGTGGACGATGCAGACGGAGGGCACGGGCCGGAACTCCCGGCGGTCCTCCGTGGAGAGTTTTTTCAGCACGCAGGGCCAGCGGGTGATGAGAACCACCGGGCCCTCGTGGACCTCCCGGTAGGCCCAGTCCAGGGCCTCCTTCATGTCGTTCAGGCGCAGGGGGTTCACCGTGCGCACCCGCTCCACGCCCAGGGCCCGGACGATGGTCTCGATGTCCATGATGGTGGCGGGCTCCCCCTGGAGCGTATAGCCGGTGCCGGGGTTTTCCTGATGGCCGGTCATGCCGGTGATGCGGTTGTCCAAGATGCAGCAGATGACGCGGGAGTCGTTGTAGACGACCTCCTCCAGGGAGTTGATGCCGGTGTGGAAGAAGGTGGAGTCGCCCATGCAGGCCACTACGGTTTTGTCCTGTCCACTGGCGAGGAAGGCCTTGGACAGGCCATGGGCCAGGGAGAAAGCGGCGCCCATGCAGATAGCCATGTCCTTGGCGTTCAGGGGCTCGCTGCCGCCCAGGGCGTAGCAGCCGATGTCGCCCACCATGACGGTGTCGCTGCGCTTTGCACACTCGTAGAAGAAGCCTCTGTGGGGGCAGCCGGCGCACAGGGTGGGCGGCCGGTCCACGATAAGGTTCTGGTTGAAGGAAATCTCCGGCACGTCCTCGTCCAGCAGGGCCTTGCGGACGATGTTGGGGTTCAGCTCACCCACCAGGGGAATTTTTTCCTTGCCGACGCAGTCGATGCCAGCGGCCTTGATCTGCTCCTCCATGAAGGGGTCCAGCTCCTCGATAACATACAGGGTGTCCACGTTGGAGCGGAACTCCCGGATCATGTCCATGGGCAGGGGATTGGTCAGGCCCAGCTTCAGATAGGAGGCGGAGTCTCCGAAGACCTCCTTGGCATACTGGTAGGAGATGCCGCTGGTGACAATGCCAATTTTCTTGCTGCCGTTGTACTCTGCGAAGTTGTAGGGGCAGTCATTGGTAAAGGCGGCCAGCCGGCGGTCCCGCTCCAGCATCTTCACCCGCAGATTCCGGGCGACGGCGGGGACGTTGTCGTTCTTCATGCGGTTTTTCACATAGGGAATGGCGGCGAATTCCCGGCGCTCTCCCAGCTCCACCAGGGATTTGGAGTGGCAGACCCGGGTGGTCATGCGGAACATGACAGGGGTGTCGTACTTCTCACTGAGGTCAAAGGCGTCCCGGAACATGTCCTTGGCCTCCTGGGAGTCAGAGGGCTCCAGCATGGGAATCTTCATGAATTTGGCGTAGTTGCGGTTGTCCTGCTCGTTCTGGGAGGAGTGCATGCCCGGGTCGTCGGCCGAGACAAAGACCATGCCGCCGCTGACACCCATATAGGCGAAGGTGAAGATGGGGTCCGCCGCCACGTTGAGCCCCACGTGCTTCATGGCCGCCATAGAGCGGACACCGGCCATGGAGGCGCCGATGGCGGCCTCCATGGCGACCTTCTCGTTGGGCGCCCATTCCGCGGTGATCTCCCGGTATGTACCCACGTTTTCCAGAATCTCGGTGCTGGGAGTGCCGGGATATGCGGAGGCGAAGGATACACCCGCCTCATAGGCGCCCCGGGCCACGGCCTCGTTGCCGGTCATCAGCTGTCGATCCAAAGTAGACCCACCTTTCCATCCTGGGGCCGGGTTTCCGCCGACCCGCTCTTCGTTGTTAAAAAAATTTTATGCAAATACTTGAAAAGATGGAAATACATCTCTAAAATACCGCTATAAGAAAAATATATACGCGGGAGGCGGACGAATGACCATCATGCAGGTACTCTACGCGCTGGAAGTGGCGCGGTGCCATAACTTTTCCAAGGCGGCGGACAATTTGTTCGTCTCCCAGCCCGCGCTGTCTTTGCAGATCAAAAATCTGGAGGCGGAACTGGGCTACGACCTGTTCTCCCGGACGCCCAAGGGCATCTTCCCCACGGAATTGGGCCAGCAGTTCTGTGAGGACGCCCAGGAGATGGCGGAGAGCTGGAAGACGTTCCAGGAGAAGGTCCACGCCCAAAATCGGGCTGGTTGCCGCAGGCTGCGGGTGGGCATGGGCTCCCGCATTTACTCCAACCACCTGTTTGAGGACCTGGTGCGCTTTTTTGACGCCCACCCCAATATCGAAGTCACCTTTTCCACAGAGGCGGGGCAGGATTTCATCACGGCCCTGAAGGAGGGAAAGCTGGACCTGGCTCTGGATCGGCTGCCGCCGGAATCCATGCTCTCCGACCAGCGGAGCTTTGCAACTTACGACCTGATCGCGGAGCGGCAGTGTATCCTGATGGCCAAATCGGCCCCCAGAAGTACGCAGAAGAGCATGACCTTCCAGGACCTGCAGGGCTGCACCATCATCACCGGCATGGAGAACTCCATGGAGGACCGGATCCTGAAGCAGGAGTGCAGGGACTTCGGAATCACCTTGAACCGCATCTACCGCTCCGACGGCATTGAGACCAACATGAACCTGGTTCGCAGCGGCAAGGGCTATGTCCTGGGCCCGGAGTCCTTCGCAGACTACTACGGCGTAACGGCGGTGCCTTTGGAGCCGGAGGTCTGGGTGTGGCTGAAATTTATCTGCCTGGAGAAAAACGCCGGGAGGCCGGAGATCGCGGCCCTGCGCCGCCATCTGGTGAAGATTTGCCGGGAGCGCGGAAAAGCGTAAGGAGCGAGATAAAAACAATTCCCCGTCCCGGGCGTTGCCGGAGACGGGGAATTTTTTTGCGTGGACGCCGGAAAAATCGGGAGCGGGAGTGGATTGTGGGCAGATACATGCGGTTTGCTGAAAGAGCTCTCCTCCACAAGAAGAGGCCCCCGGACCGCTCTGCGGTCTGGGGGCAAGCTCAGAGAAGCAGTCTGTACAGTCCCAGCAGGACCAGAAGAAATGCCACATTGGTCAGCGTGAACCAGCCCAGATACCGGCTCCGGAGCTGCGGGTGATTCCGGGCGATCTGCTTGTAGGAGATGAGGCTGGCCATGGAGGCGATGAGGGTGCCCAGGCCACCCAGGTTCGTGCCCACCAGCAGTGCGGTCCCATTTTCGGTAAAGCCGGACAGGAGCAGCGCCGCGGGGACATTGCTGAGGACCTGACTGGCCAGCACGGCGCAGAGGACCTCGTGCCCTGTCAGGAGGCGCTGGATCAGATCGCGAAAGACCTCCAGCCGCCCTAGATTGCCAACGAACAGGAAAAAGCCCACAAAGGTCAGCAGCAGCGAGTAGTCCACCTTTCCCAGCACGGGCCGGTCCATCAGCAGCAGGGCGGCCAGCACCACCAAAAAGGCCGCCCACACAGGCACCTGCTTGGCGACCGCACCAAGGCACAGGACAAACAGGGCCAGATAGAGCCACAGCCTGCGGTCGCTGCCGCCGGATGTGGACTGGAAAGTGGGGATGGAGAGAGGCCGGGACCGGGTCAGCAGAAGGAACAGCGCCAGCAGCAGCGCGGAGGTCAGGGTCAGAGGCAGCATGGTCCGGAAAAAGACCCTCAGGCTCAGAGCGTAGTGGGAGTAGAGATACAGGTTCTGGGGATTGCCGATGGGCGTGGTCATGCTGCCTAAGTTGGCGGCGATGGTCTGCATGACCACCACCGGGATCAGGCGCTCTTCCCTGCCCGCCAGTGTCAGGACTTCCAGAGCGAAGGGGACAAAGGTGATCAGGGATACGTCGTTGGTCACTGCCATGCTGGTGAAAAAGGGCAGGAAGATCAGCGCCCCCTCCAGCTGCCGGGTAGTGGCCGTCCGAGCCAGCAGCCCCTCCCCCATCCGGCGGAACAGGCCCAGGCCCTGAAGTCCCGCCATGACCGCCATCAGGGAGAACAGCAGCATCAGGGTGTCAAAGTCAATATAGTCCCGGTAACCTCCGTCCGGCGGCACCAGGACCATGGACCCCAGAGCCAGCACCCATGCCGCAGTCAGGACCGTCTCTTTTTTTAAAAAGGCAAGAAGTTTTTTCATACAGTTCACCGCCGTTTCCGTGTACACCGATGCGCACTGAAGCCAAGGGCCTGCTGCAAAACAGGCCCCTGGCTCTATCACTGAGGGAGAATATTATTGCAGCGCCTTTCGGGTGTTTGCCCGGGCCTTGTCCATCAAAAGGGCGAACCGGTTCGCCTCTTCTTCAGAAAATCCGGCCAGATGGGCCTCGATATACCCCTGTTGGGCGCTGGCCAGGTCCTCCAGCACCGGGCGGGCATCGGGCAGAATCGTCACCTGGAACTGCCGCTTCGCCGTCTCTTCGTCCCGGATGTCCTCGGCGCGGATCAGCCCTTTGCTGGTCAGTTTCTGCAAATTCATGGAGAGGCTGCTGCGGGACACGCCCAGAAAATCCGCCAGGTTCTTCCGGCTGGGCACCGACTTCATCTGCACCAGCGCCAGCAGCAGTCTGGCCTCCGGCAGGGAGAGGCCGTTTTTCAAAGCCGCGGACTCCAGATACTGCTCCAGCAGCTTCCGCTCCCGGAAGGCATCCGCCAGAACGCCCTCGCCGGTGAGGGCCTCGGGACAGATGCTCACCCGCTCGTCGCCCAGCTTCTTGGAGCCGGGCAGGATGGTGGGCGGCACGGCGCCGTCTCCCGCCGCGTCCACCAGAAAACGGTAGACCTTCAGCCGACTCTTCTCGTATTCCTCCTCATCCAGCACGGACTTGTAGAACTGGTTGTAGTACTCGAAGAGCATCAGCTTCATGCGGATGGTCTTGGAGATGCTCAGGCTCTGGCTTGCAAGGGAGCCCTTGGTTTTTACATAGTAGTAGATGGGCACCTGCAGGGCGTAAAACCGCTGGGCGTGGCGGATGTACTCCAGGTTGAACATAAAGTCCTCGCACCAGCTGAGCTCCGGGTCCATCCGGAGGCGGTGGCTCTCCACGATATCCCGGCGGTAGAGCTTGTTCCACAGAACGCCGTAGTAGAAGTCGGCGGGCTGCTCCATCATGTGGGCGGCGTACTCCTCCCGGGTCAGTACCCGGTCCTCGTCGATGTCGCCCTTGCGGGAGACCCGCTCCCCCACTACCCGGTAAAAATCGGAGATGACCAGGTCGCAGTTGTGCTCTCCCGCCGCCTCCACCAGCAGCTTGGTGGCGTCGGGCGTGATCCAGTCGTCGCTGTCCAGGAACTGAAGATAGGCGCCCCGGGCCCGGCTGATGCCAATGTTCCGGGTATCGGACACGCCGGTGTTCTCCTTGTGGATGACCTGGACCCGGGAATCTGCCAGGGCATACGAGTCGCAGATGGCGCCGGAGCCGTCCTTGCTGCCGTCGTCCACCAGCAGCAGCTCAAAATCCGTGTACTGCTGGCCCAGGATGCTGTCGACACAGCGGCCGATGGTCTTTTCCGCGTTGTATACGGGTACGATGATGCTGACGGTTGGTGCCATAGAGCTGCCCTCCTGAAAGTCTGAAATCAATTTATCATATCATATCTGCGGAAAAAAGGCAAAGCCCTGTCCGGTTTTCCGACCGGACAGGGCAAAATCTGCCTGCGGGGCGCTTAAAAAGCCAGCACAAGGCCGACCACGGCGGAGGCGGCGATATAGACGATGGGATGCTTCTTGAACTTCTTGATGGCGACGAATACCAGCGCGAAATAGATGAGCTTTTTGAAATCGAACAGGTCCAGAATAGCGCCGGTCTGCTGATACAGGTCAAAGTGGAACATGGACACCTGGACCACGCTGATGCCGGCGGCGGCGATCAGGCCGGTGACGGCGGGACGCAGGCCGTAGAACGCGTCGTTCACCAGCTTGCTGCCCCGGAATTTCTCCAGGTATGTGGAGACGATGACCACGATGACAATAGAGGGGAGGATCTCGCCCAGGGTGGCCATGATGCCGCCCAGAACGCCCGCCACGTTGCAGCCCACGTAGGTGGCCATGTTGATGCCGATGGGGCCGGGAGTGGACTCGGAAATGGCGATCATGTCTGTGATGAGGGCCTGGGAATACCAGCCGGTGGAATCAGCCAGACGCTGGAGGAAGGGCAGGGTGGCCATGCCGCCGCCCACGGCGAACAGGCCGATCTTCAGAAATTCCCAGAAAAGCTGTAAGTAGATCACTTGCTCTCCCCTCCTTTCGCGGCTCTGCGGGCCGGGGTGCGCACGGCGATGCCCAGCAGCGCGCAGGCAATGACCAGCAGGATGGGAGAGATGCTGGTGAACACGCTGAGGGCCAGCATCACCAGGCAGATGGCGACGCCGATCTTATCCTTGACGCCCTTCTTCCACATGCTGATGACGGCGTCCAGGATCAATGCCACCACGCAGACGGAAATACCCGCCAGAGCGTGCTGGACATAGACGTTGTCCTGAAAGCCCGCCAGCAGGAAGGCGATGATGGAGATGATGATGATGCAGGGAGACACCATTCCCAGAGCGGCCGCCACGGCGCCGGGGATATGGCGGCGTTTGTAGCCGATGAACACGGAGACATTGATGGCGATGATACCGGGGAGGCCCTGGCTCAGGGCGTAGTAGTCCATGATGGTCTCCTCGTCCATCCAGTTGCGGTTCTGGATGATCTCCCGCCGCAGGATGGGCAGCATGGCGTAGCCGCCGCCGAATGTCACGGCGCCCATGCGGAAGAACAGCGTATACAGTGTCAGCAGGTCGTGCAGCATTTGAAGCCTTCTTTCCTTGTTTTTCAGACGACAGCGCGCCGCGCACCGGATAGTGCGCGGCCGCCAGTCGCGTGTTATGATATCACACTTTTTACCAGGCCGCAATAGTGCCGTCGGCGCGGGGCTCGGTGCCGCCCACCAGGGTGCCGTCCTCCAGGTGCCAGATGATCTCGCCCCGGCCCATACCCAGGTTGGAGTTGACGATGGTGACTTCATGACCCATGTCCGCCAGCTTCAGGGCGATGTCTGCGGGGACCTCCCGCTCCAGCTGGACCTTCTTCTCGCCCACCCACTGGAAACGGGGTGCGTCCAGGCACTCCTGGGGATTCATGTGGTAGTCCACGGTGTTCACCACCACCTGGACATGGCCCTGGGGCTGCATGAAGCCGCCCATGACGCCGAAGGGACCGACGGCCTTGCCGTCCTTCATCAGGAAGCCGGGGATGATGGTGTGATAGGCCTTCTTGCCGCCCTCCAGATAGTTGTCGCTCTCGGGGTCCAGGGAGAAGTTGGCGCCCCGGTCCTGGATGGTGATGGCGGTGCCGGGGATCACGATGCCGGAGCCGAAGCGGTTGTAGTTGCTCTGGATGAAGGAGACCATGTTGCCCATGCCGTCGGCCACGCAGAAGTACACGGTGCCGCCGCAGGAGGGATCGCCGGCCTCGGGATAGACGGCCTTGTCAGTGATCAGGGCCCGGCGGACGTCGGCGTACCGGTCGGACAGCATGTCGGACACTTTGGTGCGCATGTAGCGGGGGTCCGCCACGAACTTCTTGGTATCCACGAAGGCCAGCTTGGTGGCCTCAATCATCTTGTGGTAGACGTCGGCGGTCTCCCGGCTGTCGGAGAGCTCCAGACCCTTCAGCATGTTCAGGGCCATCAGGGCAGTGATGCCGTGGCCGTTGGGAGGCATCTCGCAGACGTCATAGCCCTTGTAGTTGACGGAGATGGGCTCCACCCACTGGGCCTTGTAGTTCTCGAAGTCGCTCTCAGCGAAGAAGCCGCCGGTCTCATTGGAGAAGGCCACGATCTTCTTCATGATGTCGCCGTGGTAGTAGCTCTCGCAGTCGGTGGCGGCCAGAGACTCCAGCGTGGCGGCGTAGTCGGGATTCACAAAGGTGTCGCCGGGCTCATAGGTCTTGCCGTCCTTGGTGAAGTACTTCAGCCAGGGGCCAAAGACCTCGGGCTCCTTCTCCGCGGCGGCGGTAAAGCGGACCACCTCGGCCTTCCACTGCTTGTAGACGTTGACGGGGATGCAGAAACCGTCCCGGGCGTACTGGATGGCGGGGGCCATCAGCTCGGCCATGGACTTGGTGCCGAAGCGGCGGCGCAGTTCAGCCCAGGCCGTTACCGGTGGGTTCCACCAGGGGCAGGGTCGTGGCCATGGCGATGGCGGCGTCCATGGCGTTGCCGCCGGACTTCAGGATATCCAGACCCACCTGGGAGGCAATGGGAGAGGTGGAGCAGGCCATGCCCTTTTTGGCATAGACGATGTTGCGGTGAGAGGCGAAGGAGTACTTCAGAGGATCAAACTGCGGCATAACAGACTTCCTTTCTCAATGAAGTGGATGAAGGGAGAGGGGTGCCGGCCGCCCCATGGGAGAGAGGGCCTGCCGCATGGGAGGACCAGCACCGTGGAAAGCAGATCAAAGGATCATCTGGGCAAAGGACACCAGCAGCGGCACGGTGATGACGGAGAGCAGCGTGCTCAGACAGACCGTCACCACGCTGAACTCGTAATCGCAGTCGTACTGCTGGGCGAACACGCAAATGTTGGCGCCCACGGGCGTGGCCGCCGCCAGGAAAGCCGCCAGGGCGATGTCCGCATTGGAGACGGGCAGCACCCAGAACACCAGCAGGATCACGGCGGGGATGATGACCAGGCGGAACAGGACGCAACCATAGGCCCGCTTGTCCAGCAGCTTTTTCAGGGGGAGCTTTGCCAGGTATGTGCCCATGAGGATCATGGCGATGGGGGTGTTCATGCCCGCGATGTAGCCCAGGGTGCTGGTGACGATGCCGGGCACCGGGATCCGGGAGACGAACAGCACCACGCCGATGACAATGGCGATGACCACCGGGTTTTTGGCGATGGTCCTGGCGGAGATGGCGTCCTTCCGGTCCGCCATGATGTACACGCCGTAGGTCCACTGGAACAGGTTCAGCAGGGCCACGGACGCGGCGATGTAAAACACGCCCTCCTCCCCGATGATGGCCTGGGCCAGAGGGATGCCAATGAACCCGGCGTTGCAGAAGGAGGCGGCGAAGTTCTCAAGCCGCCGCCTCTTGCCGAACACCAGGTAGGAGATTACCATGGCCAGGATGAACCCGATGAGGGCGAGCCCCGCCGAGAGCGCCAGCTCCAGCAGGCGCTCCCGGGAGAACTCGGTGATGTAGGATTTGACGATGACGCAGGGAATGATGACCCGCAGCAAGATGGCGCCCAGGTCCTTGGTGCCCTGGGGGGACAGGAACCCCTTACGGCTGAGGTAGACACCCACGGCCGCCAGCAGCGCCATAATGGCGATCTGCCTCAGCAGAATCAAAATCAGCATGGTGTTCGATCAGACGCCTGTCACAGGAGCTTGGCCAGGAAGCTGGCGATGAACACGGACAGGATGGTGACGGAGGTGAAGCCGGAGATGACGTAGGCCGTCTGAATCTTGTTGGTGACGGCGTCCCGCTCCTCGGCGGTCTGGGCCACGGCGTTGGTGATCTCGGTGGCCACCAGCTCGGTGCCGGGGTAGCCGATCATCTGGCACATGGCAATACCGATGGACAGCTGCTTACTGCCGACGATCTTTGCTTATGTGTGATAAAGAAGCAATAGAAGTGCAAAAAATTTTGCCGTTCCTATCCGACACTTGGCCATTGTGTCGGATAGGTCGGGCGGTTATTCGGGCAAGTCAATCTTGCCGACAAAGCTGTAATAAATCTCAATGTCCTGCCTGCGGGTGCCGTTCTCATCATAGCTGCACTCATGCACCACAATTTTCTCGATCATTTCCCGCAAGAGAGTGGGGGTCAGTTCTTCAAAGGCAAGGTGCTTGCGGACAATGCCCATAAATTTCTCGGCGTTGACGGTAGCTGCCTGTGACTTGTCCAGTTCGGCTTGCAGGGCGGCGGCTCTCTTTTTCAGCTCCGCTTGCTCGGCTTCGTAGTCAGCCGACAGTTCCATGAAACGCTCATCGCTGATTTTGCCGTTTACATTGTCCTCATACAGCCGCTTGATAATGCGGCTGATTTCAGAAATGCGTTCCTGCGCCTGTTCAAGCTGCTTGATGGCTGCGGCGGTCTTTCGCTTGCCGCCGATCTCGTTCTG
The DNA here is from genome assembly GCA_945864305.1 of uncultured Clostridia bacterium. GTDB lineage: Bacteria > Bacillota > Clostridia > Oscillospirales > Oscillospiraceae > Oscillibacter. The sequence goes on from CAMBAJ010000055.1 coordinate 15,394, forward strand.
CTGGACAAGTAGTTTCACAAACCGGCTCTCATGCTTGGCTGCGTATTCGGTCACTTGCCGGAGATTTGCCAGGACACCAGCGGTCAACAGATCGGTGCGGATAAAGTGCGCCGTACAGTTGCGGGTGCGCTTCTTGTAGCTGCCGCAGATGTAGCAGTCCTGTTTGCGGTCTTTGTTCTGATACCGCTGCTGATACAGCACATGGCCGCAGTCGGCGCAGAACAAAATCCCGGAGAACAGCCCCACTTCATCGTAGCGGTTCGGGCGTTTGCGCTGTTTGCGTAACTCCTGCACCCGTTCCCATGTTTCCTTGTCGATGATCGGCTCATGGTGGTTCTCGAAAATGGCCTGCTTCTCGACGGGGTTCTCTATGCTGTGCTTGACCTTATAAGAAGGCTTTTCCGTTTTGAAGTTCACCAGACATCCGGTGTACTCTCGGTTTTCGAGGATATGAACGACGGTGTTGGTCGCCCATTTGCACTCATAGCCTGGGTGATAACGGCGGGTGCTGCCTGTCCGCTGATATTCCAGCGTCCCCGGCGTGGGGATTTGCTGCTCCGTCAGCATACGGGCAATCTTGGTCGGGCCGTTCCCGGCAAGGCAAAGCTGGTAAATCTGCTGCACCACCGGGGCGGCTTCCTCGTCTATAATAAAATTCTCGTCCTCGTCCATCACATAGCCGTAAACCGGCTTGCTGGTAACAGGCTTGCCGCTCATGCCTTTTGACTTTTTCACTGCCTTGATTTTCTTGCTCGTATCTCTCACCAGCCATTCATTGAACAGATTTCGCAGCGGGGTAAAATCGTTGTCCATGCCCTCGCTGGCACTGTCCACATTATCGTTGACAGCGATAAAACGCACACCCTTTTGAGGGAACAGCATTTCCGTGTAAAACCCTACCTGCAAGTAGTTTCGCCCTAACCGGCTCATGTCCTTGACGATGACCGTACCCACTTTCCCGGCTTCAATGTCCGCAAGCATGGCTTGAAATCCGGGCCGCTGGAAGTTCGCGCCGGAATAACCGTCGTCGGTGTACCAGCGCAGATTGGTAAAGCCGTTCTGTTTTGCGTAGGTTTCGAGTATCCTTTTTTGGTTCGATATGGAATTACTCTCGCCTTGCAGCTCGTCCTCATGGGACAATCTCGGATAAAGGGCGGTAATGAGGTTTTGGGTGGCTTGTCTTAACATAAAATCCTCCGTTTCCGACAGCCAGCCCCACTATTCCGTGGTTTCATTGTACCACGGAACGGCGGGGGCTGTACAGCGGCAAAAGCGTTAAATTTGCTTCTTTACAGCTTTTCAATTTTCCGATTTTTATGGTATGGGTTGTCGTCCCATATTTGCAGTAGAAAAGTTCATAACTCCGTGGTATACTCTGATTTAACAAAAAAATCAGAAGTTAAAGGAGAAAACATGAAGTATACAATAGATGAATTAACCGCGGCCAAAAGGCAAATTGATTCAACTCTGCACAAGCTAAGAGAAACAGTAAAAACATTTGAATCAAAGGATAATTCCGAGCGTTATAAATCACAAATCACATTGGCAAAGAGAAGAATAAAAGCCTTTGAAATTGCAAATTATTTTATAGAGAATGAGATTAAGAATTGCTAAAGCACTTCCGATTTTCGTTCCAGCGGTCATGCTCCCTGGCATGGCCGCTTTTCCATGCCCCGGTTCACGCCGGATAAGTCGGCTCCTGTGTAGCAGCGGCTTCCGCTTCCAGTACCCGCGCCATTTTGTCGGCGGCTGTGGTTGTGGTGTCTTTCTTGAAATAGCCGGACACGACAAGGACGGAATTGCCCATGCGGATTTCCG
>CAMBAJ010000056.1 GCA_945864305.1 uncultured Clostridia bacterium
TCAGCCGGATGGCGGCGGGCACGTCGCTCAGGCGGCTCTTCATCAGCACCACGTCTGCCGCGTCGATGGCCACGTCGGTGCCCGCGCCGATGGCGATGCCGATGTCCGCCCGGGTCAGGGCCGGGGCGTCGTTGATGCCGTCGCCCACCATGGCCACGTTCCCCTGTTGTTTCAGGGAGCGGATAACGCTCTCCTTGCCGTCCGGCAGGACGCCGGCGATGACCTCGTCCACGCCGGCCTGCTTGCCGATGGCCTTTGCCGTGCATTCGTTATCGCCGGTCAGCATGACCACGCGGATGCCCATGTTTTGCAGCTCTTTCACCGCCTGGGGGCTGTCCTCCTTGATGACGTCCGCCACGGCAATGACGCCCAGGGGCTTTTTCAGGGTCTCATTGGCGAAGAACATGGGGGTCTTGCCCTGAGCGGCCAGGGCGTCGGCCCGGGCGGAGAGGACGCCGGGTCTGATCCCCGCCTCCTCCAGCATGGCCTGGTTGCCGCCGATGAAGGTATCTTCTCCCACGATCGCCCGAACGCCCCGCCCATGGACGGCGGCAAAGCCGCCCACGGAGGTGATCGCCAGGTTCCGCCGGGCGGATTCCTCCACAATGGCGGAGGCCAGCGGGTGCTCGGAGGGCCCCTCCAAGCTCGCGGCCAGAGTCAGCAGGCCGTCCTCGGTGCTGTCCGGGGCCGGGATGACGTCCGTCACCTTCGGCTGGCCGCTGGTGATGGTGCCGGTCTTGTCCAGCGCCACGATCTCGGTCTTTCCGGCGGCCTCCAGCGAGGCGGCGGTCTTGAACAGGATGCCGTTTTTCGCGCCCATGCCGTTGCCCACCATGATGGCCACCGGCGTGGCGAGGCCCAGGGCGCAGGGACAGGAGATGACCAGCACGGAGATGCCCCGGGCCAGGGCAAAGCCCACGGCCCGGCCCAGCAGCAGCCAGACGACAGTGGTGACGACGGCAATGGTGATGACCGCCGGGACAAAGATGCCGGAGACCTTGTCGGCGATCTTGGCAATGGGGGCCTTGGTGGCCGCCGCGTCGCTGACCATCTGGATGATCTGGGACAGTGTGGTGTCCTCTCCCACCCGGGTGGCCCGGCATCTGAGAAAGCCGGACTGGTTCACCGTGGCGGCAGAGACCGTGTCTCCGGCGGCTTTGTCCACCGGGATGCTCTCGCCGGTCAGGGCGGACTCGTTCACCGCGCTGGCGCCCTCCAGCACCACGCCGTCCACGGGGATGTTCTCACCGGGGCGGACCACAAAGATATCGCCCTGCTGCACCTGGTCGATGGAGACCTCGGTCTCCGCACCGTCCCGCACCACCGTCGCGGTCTTGGGCGCCAGCTTCATCAGGCCCTTCAGGGCGTCGGTGGTCTTTCCCTTGGAGCGGGCCTCCAGCATCTTGCCCACGGTGATGAGGGTCAGGATCATGGCCGCCGACTCAAAGTAAAACTCCATCATATAGGACATGACGGCGTCCATGTCGCCCCTCATCTGAGCGCCGGTCATGGCAAACAGGGCATAGGTGCTGTAAACAAAGGCCGCTGTGGACCCCAGCGCTACCAGGGTGTCCATGTTGGGCGCCCGGTGCCACAGGCTCTTGAAGCCGCTGATGAAGAACTTCTGATTGATGACCATGATGATGACCGTCAGCAGCAGCTGGGTCAGGCCCATGGCCACATGGTTGTTGTTATAAAAGGACGGCAGCGGCCAGCCCCACATCATATGGCCCATGGAAAAGTACATCAGTACCAGCAGGAAGCCCACGGACCAGATGAGCCGCCGCTTCAAAACAGGCGTCTCCCGGTCCTTCAGGGCGTCCTCTGCCTCCGCTGCGCCGGGGCCCTTGCGCTCAACCGCCGCGCCCTTTTCGGACGCGCCATACCCGGCGCCCTCCACAGCGGCGATGATCTCCCGGGGAGTTGCGGTGCCCTCCACACCCATGGAGTTGGTCAGCAGGCTGACGGAGCAGGCCGTGACCCCCGGCACCTTCGCTACGGCCTTTTCCACTCTGGCACTGCAGGCCGCGCAGCTCATGCCAGTGACGTTGTATTGCTTCATGATTTCCTCCGGAGTTCCATTTCCGTTTCTTTGCAGTCCGTTGTTAAAACGGCACTACCATAGTATCTCCCGATGAATCGCTCCTATTTCATCAGCTTCTGTAAAGTAGCCAACAGCTCATCAATGGTCTCATCCTTGCCGTCCCGGATGTCTTGGACCACGCAGGTGCGGATGTGCTGGGCCAGCAGCTCTTTGCTGAAGGCGTTCAGGGCGGCGTTGGCTGCGGCTACCTGGGCCAGAATATCCGTGCAGTACGCGCTTTTTTCCACCATGCCCCGAATGCCCCGAATCTGTCCCTCAATCCGGTTCAGCCGGTGGATCAGGCTTTTATATTCATTCTCGGAGCGTTCTTTCGTCTTGTGGCAGCAGGATTCCTGGTGTTCCATGACAGACTCCTTTCAAAAGTCAAAATACCCACAGGGGGTATCTTGAATATATACCCCCTGTGGGTATTTGTCAATATCCGTATGTCGATTGTTTTTCGGGATGAGCATGTATTTTCCGTGTTTGCAGCCAACACGAAAATTCCTATTTGTATAATTTTAAAGTGAAATAACGAAATGTTTTAGAATGGACGGCGCCTGCATCGCTGCGACCTCTGCAATCGTTCTCTCCTGTGCCCTGTTCCACCATCTGCTGGACAGTATCGGGGGACTTTGTCTCCTCCCTGGTCATCGCGGTGAAGGGTTCCGTGGCCGTCTCCTCTGTGCCCGGCGGCGGTGCGGCCATGGGGACCATGGCGATCCCAGCCTTCGGCTCCCCCTCCATCGCTTACATTAATGGCGGCGGGATACATAGCTCCGCGAAATTCCAAAGGAGGCGGCGACCTCCCGCTGCGTCAGAGGAATCGTACCGCCAAGTCCATAGCGGAGTCGGATGATCTCAGCTTCCCGGGGAGTCAGTTTCTCCTGGATCAGTCGGTGCAGGCGGATGGCGTTGTCCCGGTCATGCAGATCGTCCAGCATGGTGTCCTCCACGCCAATGACGTCGATCAGCTGCAGAGAGTTTCCCTCTTTGTCCATCTCGATGGAATCGGAAAGTGACACTTCTCCCTGGACCTTTTTCTGGCTGCGGAAGTACATCAGAATTTCGTTTTCAATACATCTGGCCGCGTAGGTGGCCAGACGGGCACCTTTGGAAGGGTCAAAACTGGAGATGCCCTTAATCAGACCGATGGTGCCGATGGAGATCAAGTCCTCCTGATCGGCGTTTTGTGTATAGTATTTCTTGATGATATGGGCCACGAGACGCAGATTTCGTTCCACAAGCACATTCCGGGCCTCCGGGTCCCCCTGAGCGTACCGTTGGAGCCATTCTCGTTCCTCCGCAGCGGAAAGAGGCTTTGGAAATGATCCGCCGCCGGAAAGGCGCAGGGAGAACAGCAGGGTATTGGCAAACAGCAGCAATGCGGCAGACAGCATACGATCCCTCCTCCTCATTACCTATGCGGCGAAGGGAAGTCCTCATGCGGAGACTTTGCCTTTGCCGCGGGGATGTGGTATACTGAGACCCATCCAGATGCGAGAGAGGGTGGAGGCTTGGGCTGGTTCGTCTATATGCTCCGTTGTGGAGACGGTTCCCTGTACACTGGGTACACGGACAACGTGGCCCGGCGGCTGGCGGTGCATCAGAGCGGGAAGGGAGCGAAATACACCCGCAGCCGCCCGCCGGTAACACTGGCGTATCAGGAGGAACTGCCGGACAAATCCTCCGCCATGCGGCGGGAGGCCGCCATCAAGCGGCTGACGCGGCGGCAGAAACTGGAATTGATCGAGAAGAATGGAAGGATAGACATGACAGAGATGCGGCGGAAGGATCGGCAGATGCCCACGGAATTTGCCTGGGACGTGGTGGACAAGTGCGAGTATGCGTTTCTTGCCATGGTGGCAGAGGACGGCGGTCCCTATGGCCTGCCGGTCACCATTGTGCGGGATGGAGAGAATGTCTATTTCCACAGTGCCATGGAGGGCCGGAAGGTGGACTGCCTGCGAAGGCATCCCGTCGTGTGCCTGACCTGTGTAGGGAACACGGAAATCCAGCAGGACCGCTTTACGACGCTGTATGAGTCCGCTGTGGCTTTCGGCACAGCGTCGGAGGTGATGGAAGATAAGGAGAAAATTGAGGCGCTGAGGAAGCTGTGTCAACGGCATACGCCATCCAATATGGACCATTTTGACGAGGCCATCGCTGCCAGCTTAAAGCGTACGGCCATCTGGAAAATCCACGTGGAGCAGATCACCGGCAAGGCGAAGTGGTGAACAATACGACCTGAAAAAGACCCGCCGGAACGCCCGAGAGAATTCCCGAGTGTTCCGGCGGGGTGTTTTGTTGCAGAACTCAATCCTCCCGGAGATGGATAGTACAGGAGGACAGATTATAGAAGGGCTCCGCCATGGTGGGTGTCAGGCCCTCCAGAACATTGTTTTGCATTAGCACGGAGGTGGATTTGAAACACACCGGCAGAATGGGTGCCTGCGCTTTCAGATAGGAGCACAGCGTGCTGGCGGCGGCTGCGCGGTCCGTGGACGCGGCAAAGGACGTCAGAAGCTGGTCCGTCCGCTCGTCAGCCCAGCCGCCGTAGTTCAGGGCACCGCCGGTCCCCAGGAGACTGGACAGGTCCCAGTCCGCAGTGAGCTTGACCTCGCCGTAGTAAAGGTCGAACTCCCCGGCGGCCAGGGCGGCGGCGTACTCCTCCCAGGACAGGGCTTGAACGGTCACAGGAACGCCATTGGCGGTAAAGGTCTCAGCCAGATAGTTGGCGACAGAGACTTTAAAATCGTTTTCCGAGTTGACCAGCAGGGTCAGCGTCCGGTCCGCTGTATAGCCGGTGGCGGCGAGACCGGAGGTAAAATCATCATGGGAGAAGCGCTCCTCCAGATCCGCCGGGTACAGAGAGGACACCGGGGAGATGGGGAACTGCGCGGCGGAGCCATGGCCGGAGAGGAAGGCGCTGACCACATTGGTGCGGTTGATGCCCTTCCAGAGCAGCTGGCGGAACGTTGCGCTGTCCAGCGGAGCGCGGGTGACGTTGCAGCCCACATATTGCAGGATGGTGGTGTTCGCGTCCTGGTAGACCACATTTCCCGTGGCGGAGATGGGGGAGGTGCCCGTCAGGTCCGCGGTGACCAGCTGTACGTCGTGGGAGGTGAAGCGATAGAGCATGGTGTCCAGATCGGCGGCTTCCACCAGGGCGATGCGGTCCGTGGGCTGGCCGTCGCCCTGCCACCAGGACTGATTGGCCACTAGATGGGTGCCGGCCTCACTGGCGGAGAAAAGATAGGGACCGGTGCCCACCGGCGCGGTGGAATCACTGGTACCTGCCTTGATGATGGGAATGCCCATCAGCGCCGGAAAGGCGCTGTTTGGCGCGGACAGGGTGACGGCGACAACGCCGTCGCTGACCACAGAGACCGAGGTGACTTGGGACAGGCGCTGGGCATGGCGGTCCGACTTCCTGGCCCGGTCCAGGGAGGCCTTCACGTCAGAGGCGGTCAGAGGCGTGCCGTCGGAAAAGGTGACGCCAGTCCGGAGGGTGAACTCATAGCGGTAAGTGGCCGCGTCGTAGGTATAGCCGCTGCACAGACAGAACTCCGGCTCCAGCTCGGGAGTCAGGCGGAACAGCCCCTCATACATCAATGAGGAGACGACCTGCTGCATCCCGTCGGGACAGGTGATGGGGTCCAGAGACTGGTCCGGCGCGTAGGGAAGGGAGAAGACCTCCGGCAAAATGACACGGGACTCCGTGGACTCCGGCTCCTCAGGCTGGGGAAGCCCCTGGTCCTCGGGCTCCGGCAGTTCCTCCTGCCAGCAGCCGGACAGCAGAGCCGGGACCAACAGCAGGACACACAACATTTTTAAAAGACGTTTTTTCATATGAGCTCCTTTGCTGGAGAAGATCATGCGCAAACGATCACGGCGCCTTGGACGCCCCGGGCCTCGCCCATCTTCCGATGAGACCAGAACAGGTCTGGACGGCAGGAGGTGCACAGACCGCAGAGGTCGATGTGGTCCGGTGTCAGACCGGCGCGGAGCAGCCACTGGCGGTTCAGCCCCGCCAAGTCCACGTGGTATTTGGGGGCCTGCCAGCGGAGGTACGGCTCCGCGTCGGCCCCCAGAGCGGCCCGCATGGCGTCCGCCACGTCGCTGTCCGTCTCAAAGCAGCACCCTCCGATGCAGGGGCCGATGGCCGCCCGGAGATCGGCGGGGTCCGCACCGTAGACGCGGCCCATCTCCCGGACGGCTTTTTCCACAATGCCCCCGGCGCAGCCCCGCCATCCGGCGTGGACGCCGCCCACGGCGCCAGTTACTGGGTCATGGAGGAGCAGGATGCCGCAGTCGGCGGAAAAGACGAACAGGGGCAGATTTTTTTCGTTGGTGATGAGGGCGTCGGCGGTGTAATCCCGCTGCGCCCACAGGCCCTTTCCGGCGTCGGCGGCGGTGACAACGCGGACAGTGGTTTCGTGGACCTGCTTGGCCAGGACCACCCGCTTCACATCCGCGCCGACGACGGCGCAGAACCGTCGGTAGTTCTCCTGCAGCGCCTCCGGTGCGTCTCCGCAGCCGGTCCGCAGGTTCAGGGAGTCCCAGGGTGGCACGGACACGCCGCCCTTGCGGGTGGAAAAGGCGTGGCGGACGCCGGACAGCACGGGAGCGGTCAGCCAGACAAGGCCGTTTTGTTCATGGGTGTCAAAGGGCATGGGGACCTCCGTTCAATTGCGTTTTCGGGGTTTCGCGGTGTTGCTGGCCGCGCCAGACGAAGAGCACCCGGACAGCGGGGGCGAACAGGGGGCGTTTGATGTTCCCGGATAAGCATACCCCCTGCCCTCCGGCAGGAGAACAGGGGGGTGTTGTTGAGGGAACAAAGCGGCATGACCGGCGGGCCAAGAGCACCCGGGAATTCTTCTCATGCCGCGGCGTAGCCTGCTTTCCGCGTCTCAGTCCTTGTGGTATTCGGGGCAGGTGCACTTCTTCCACTTCAATCCGCTGCCGCAGGGGCAGGGATCGTTGCGGCCGATCTTGACGGCCTTCTTCACGGGCTGCTTCTTGGGAGCGGTGCCGTCGCCGCCCACGTTTTCCACCATGCCCTTGGCCACGCGCTCCCGCTTGACCTCCTCGTCCTTCTTCAGACGGACGGAGTACAGGCGGCGGACGGTCTCATCCTGGATAGCGGAGACCATCTCTTCAAACATACTCAGGGACTCCCGCTTGTAGACGTCCACGGGGTCGTTGTTGCCGTAGGCCTGGAGCCGGATGCCCTGCTTCAGATCGTCCATGGCGTCGATGTGGTCCATCCAGTACTCATCGACCACCCGCAGCATGATGACGCGCTCCAGCTCCCGCATGATGGGAGCGGTGATCTCGGTCTCCTTGGCGGCGTAGGTCTTTTCGGCGGCCTCGATGAAGAGGTCGGTGAAGTCCTGCTCGCTCTTGCCGGCGATCTCGGACGCGGGCACCTGGACGGCGCCCTTGGCGAAGTACATGCCCTCCAGACCCCGGAGCATCTCCCGGTAACCGGCCTCGTCCAGATGCTGGTTCTCGCCGAAGGCCAGGGACACGTGGTTGGAGATGGAGGTATGCATCATGTTCAGCACGGTATCCTTGATATCCATGCCGTCCAGCACCTGGCGGCGCTGGGCGTAGATGATCTCGCGCTGCTTGTTCATGACGTCGTCGTATTCCAGCACGGACTTACGGGACTGGAAGTTCCGGGACTCCATAGTGGTCTGGGCGTTCTCAATGGCCTTGGTCAGCATCTTGTTCTCAATGGGCGTATCCTCGTCCAGATCGAACTTCTCCATCATGTTGTTGATGCGGTCGCCGCCGAATAGGCGCATCAGATCGTCTTCCAGAGAGATATAGAACCGGGTCTCGCCGGGGTCGCCCTGACGGCCGGCACGGCCGCGGAGCTGGTTGTCGATGCGGCGGGACTCGTGGCGCTCGGTGCCGATGATGAAAAGGCCGCCGGCCTCCCGGACCTTCTCCGCCTCCTGGGCGATGACGGCCTTATGCTGGGCCATTTTCTCAGCGAACAGCTTCCGGGCATCCAGAATCTCCTGGTTGTCGGTGTCAGCGTAGCCGGTGGCGTCCACGATGACCTCTTCGGAGTAACCGGCCTTCACCAGGTCAGCTCTGGCCAGATACTCGGCGTTGCCGCCCAGCATGATATCGGTACCACGGCCGGCCATGTTGGTAGCCACGGTGACCGCACCCAGCTTACCGGCCTGAGCCACGATCTCAGCTTCCTTCTCGTGGTTCTTGGCGTTCAGCAGGTTGTGCTGGATGCCCTCCCGGGCCAGCAGCTTGCTTAAAAGCTCGTTCTTCTCAATGGACACAGTGCCCACCAGCACGGGCTGGCCCTTCGCATGGCACTCCTTGACCTGCTGGATGACCGCCCGGAACTTGCCTGCTTCGGTCTTGTAGACCACGTCGTGGTGGTCGATGCGCTGGTTGGGCTTGTTGGTGGGAATCTCGACGATATCCAGGTTGTAGATGGTGCCGAATTCCTCCTGCTCGGTCATGGCGGTACCGGTCATACCGGACAGCTTGTCGTACAGGCGGAAGTAGTTCTGGAAGGTGATGGTGGCCAGGGTCTTGTTCTCGCTGTTGACGTTGACGTGCTCCTTGGCCTCGATGGCCTGGTGCAGGCCGTTGGAGTACCGGCGGCCGAACATCAGACGGCCGGTGAACTCGTCGACGATGATGACCTCGCCGTCCTTCACCACGTAGTCCACATCCCGCTTCATGGTGCCGTGGGCCTTCAGGGCCTGGTTGATGTGGTGGCTGAGGGTGGAGTTGCTGGGGTCGGACAGGTTCTCCACGTGGAAGAACTCCTCGGCCTTGGCGATGCCCCGAGCGGTCAGCGTGGCGGTCTTGGCCTTCTCGTCCACGATGTAGTCCGCGTCGATGTCGGTGTCCTCTTCCTCCTTGTTGTCCACCTGGACGACGACCTGCTTTTTCAGGCGGGAGACGAACATCTCGGCCATGTCGTACAGCTGGGTGGACTTTTCGCCCTGGCCGGAGATGATCAGGGGGGTGCGGGCCTCATCAATCAGGATGGAGTCCACCTCGTCCACGATGGCGAAGGCGTGGCCCCGCTGCACCAGCTCGTTGGAGTAGATGCACATATTGTCACGCAGATAGTCGAAGCCCATCTCGTTGTTGGTACCGTAGGTGATGTCGGCGTTGTAGGCCTCCTGCCGCTGCTGGGAGGTCAGGCCGTGGACGATCAGGCCGACTTTCAGGCCCAGGAAGCGGTGGACCTTGCCCATCCACTCGGAGTCACGCTTGGCCAGGTAGTCGTTGACGGTGACGATGTGGACGCCGCGGCCCGTCAGAGCGTTCAGATAGGCGGGGAGGGTGGCCACCAGCGTCTTGCCCTCACCGGTCTTCATCTCGGCGATGCGGCCCTGGTGGAGTACGATGCCGCCCACCAGCTGGACCCGGTAGGGACGCAGGCCCAGCACGCGGTCAGAGGCCTCCCGGACGGTGGCGAAGGCCTCCGGCAGGATATCGTCCAGCGTCTCGCCGTTTTGGAGGCGCTCCTTGAACTCGGACGTCTTTGCCTGGAGCTGGGCGTCGGTCATGGCCTTGTACTCGTCGGCCATGGCCTCAATCTTGTCCACGATGGGATAGATGGATTTCAGCTCCCGGGAGCTGTAATCACCGAACAGTTTTTTCATGAGACCCATGATATTTGAAACATCCTTTCCAATTCTGCTTTCATCGAGAGAAAGGGGAATTACATAAAAATAAGGGTATCCATAATAAAGCCATGATAGCATAACACAAATGGCGGCGAAATGCAAAGAAAATCCGGACTTTACCAAAAAAGTTTACAATCCGGCAAAGAAAAAGACCGGCCTCACGGGTCGGTCTCCAGAACGAAGGTTTTGTAGGAGGTCATCACGGAGGTGTCCCAGGCGTCTGCCAGAAGTTTCCTGGCGCGTTCGGGCTCCTGCTTATCCAGCGCGTCGACGGCCCTGATGATCGCCCGCATCAGCAGAGCGTACTCCTGCCTGTAAAAATCAAAGCGTACCGTGTCCATGACGAACCTCCTCTAAATTACTATATAAATAGTAACTATAAATAAGTTAATTGTCAAATGGTTACAATGTAAATAGTATAAATTTAGAAGGCGGTGAAGCAGATGGAGCGAAAAATACTGTCCGTGCGGGATTACGGGCACATCACACTGCATCTGCGGGAGCGGATGGAGGAACGTGGGCTGAAACGCAACCAGGTGGCGTCAGCTATCGGGACCCGCTTTGAGGTGGTCGACAAGTGGTGTCAGGGCGATGTTTCCCGCATCGACGCGGACATTCTGGCACGGCTGTGCTACGTACTGGAATGTGATGTGGATGACCTTATCACATATGAAAAAGATTGAAGGACGCCTCCGGCGTCCTTCTTGTTGTTTATGGCTCCATGTCCAGCAGCATCCGGATACGGCTCTCCACGGTGCCGTCCCGGAGACCGGCGTCGTAGTCCACGCCCACGATCCGGCTGCCCGGCAGCTTCCGCTGGAGGGCGGCGTACTGCCCCCGGCCGTAGATGTGCCCGGGCAGACATCCGAAGGGCAGGACCCCCAGGACCCGGGCATATCCGGCCCGGACCCAGGCGGCAGTCTCCGCCGCCAGCAGCCAGCCGCCGCCCACCGCGCAGGCGGAGTTGGTGTACTCCGCCGCCAGGGCTTTCAGCTCCGGGTAAGGCGGCAGGACCGTGAAGCCCGCTCCTTGCAGGATGTCTGCCATTCGCCGCTGGAGCCGGGACAGCCCGGCCACACCGGCCCGGCCCACCCATCTGACAGCCCCACCATCCAGGTGGGTGTCCGCGTAGTACAGCATGTGCCAGGTGAGACCGTTCACGCCGATCTCGCACCCGTGGGCCGTGAGCCAGTCCTCAAGGTCCCAGTTGCCAAGATGACAGTATTTCGTATAGATATCCCCCACCAGCGCCACCTTTTTCACCGGCCGCTCCGCCGTGGAGACGGCCTTGAAATCCGCCGCCATCTCCTCACAGCGCCGGAGAATGGCGCCGGGGGACAAGCCACGGTCCTCCCGCAGGTCGGCGGAGAGGGACTCCGTCCAGCGGCGGACCAGCGCCGCCGTCTCACCGGAGCGGACCTCATAGGGCCGCACCTGATGGTCCAGCAGCATCAGCGTGTCCCCCCAGAACACGGCGGCCAGGGCCCGGCGGGCCATGGGGACCGTCACGGGCAGGGCGGCCTGTTCCTCAATGCCCCGGACGTTCAGGGACAGCAGCCGGACCTGGGCAAAGCCCTCCCGGTCCAGCACCGGCCGCAGCAGCCGGATGAGGCAGGAGCCCCGGCAGGCGTCCCCCGCCTGGGAGATCAGCACTGCCGTGCGGGCCGGGTCATACCGCCCGGAGCGCAGCGCCGCGAGCACTTGTCCGGTGATGAGGACGAAGGGATAGCACAGATCTCCGTGGACATGGTGCAGCCCCAGATCCTCCACGCCACGGCGGTCCTCCAGCACCTCGGCGTGCCACCGGGACGTTTCAAAAGCCCACCGCAGCAGGGACCAGTGGTGGTCCAGCAGGGCGGGGATCAGCAGGGTGCCGGGTGCATTGTCAGCCATCATGGCACCTCACGTCGTCCAGCTGCTCGTCCAGCAGCATCCGGATGCGGCTCTGGACGGTACCCTCGCCGGTGCTGGCGTCGTAGTCCACGCTGACCAGCCGGACCTCCGGCAGCTTCCGCTGGAGGGCGGCGTACTGCCCTTTGCCCAGAATGTGCCCCGGCAGACAGGCGAAGGGCTGGACGCAGAGAATCTTCCGGTAGCCCAGTCGTGCCCAGGCCACGGCCTCGGCGGCGATGAGCCAGCCGTCCGCCACCGTGACGTTCAGCGGCGCGTAGCCCTTTGCCTGCTGCTTCAGCTCCGCGAAGGGCGGCAGGGTCTCAAAGCCCACGCCGCGCAGGATATCCAGCATGTCCCGCTGGATGGCGGCGGCGTAGCGCTGTGCTGCCCGGTAAAAGGCCCGCTGGACGGCAGTGCCCTTCAGAGCGTGGCTGTCCATGTAGTAGAGGGCGTACCAGGTGATGCCGCCCACGCCGATTTGGCAGTGCTCCGCCGCCAGATAGGCGTTCAGATCCCAGTTGCCCAGATGGCAGTATTTCGTATAAATTTCCCCCACAATGGCGACCTTCTGGACAGGGCGCCCCACTTGCTCCACGGCCCGAAAGGACGATACCATCTCCCGGCACCGGGAGAGAATAGCGGAGCGGGAGATCGGACGTCCCCGGCGCAGTTCTTCACCCAGAGTTTTCATCCACTCCCGCCAGAGCTTCTCCGCCGCACCGGGCACGGCCTCCCGGGGCCGAGTCTGGTCCCGGAGGATAGCCAGCGTGTCGCCCCATACCGCGCCGGCCAGGGCTTGCCAGACCATGGCAGGCCGGATGGGCAGTCCCGTCTCCCGGTCGATGCCCCGCACGTTCAGAGACAGCAGGGGAACATGCGGATACCCGGCCTGGTCCAGCACCCGGCGCAGCAGGCGGATGCCGCAGGAGCCCCGGCACTCGTCTCCGGCCTGGCCCAGCAGCACACCGCAGCGGGAAATGTCGTACTTCCCGGACCCCAGCGCCGACAGCACCTGGCCCGCCACCAGAAAGACGGGATAGCACAGCTCATTGTGGAAATACTTGAGACCCAGCTCCGCGATTCCCCGGTCCTCCGTCAGCAGAACCGGCTCCCACTCCTCGGAGGCAAAGGCATATTGCAGCAGGGGGAACCAGTCGTCCAGCAGGGCTGGAATCAGCAGCGGTCTCGGGGACATGGCACTCACCTCTCTTTGGGACCAGCATAGACGAATTTTCCGAAAAAGACAAGAACAGTCCGGTTACAGAATGAGAACCGGACATTTGCATGAAAACGTCGATTGTGCTTTTGCATACAACGTGGTACAATCAAGACAATAAAAAATCCAGCCACTACATCTGACAAGGAGGATATTCCCATGAAGCTCAGCTTTTTTGGCGCCGATCAGTGCGTGACCGGCAGTTGTCACTGTCTGGAAGTGAACGGAAAGCGCATCCTAGTGGACTGCGGCTTGCAGCAGGGACGGGACGAGGTGGCCAACGCCGAGTTCCCCTTCGCGGCCAATGCCATTGACATTGTCCTGGTGACCCATGCTCACATTGACCACTCCGGCCGTATCCCCATGCTCATCAAGCAGGGCTTCCAGGGCCGCATCCTCACTACCCGCCTGACGGCGGACCTGCTGGATATCATGCTGCTGGACTCCGCCCATATCCAGGAGCAGGACGCCGAGTGGAAAAACCGCAAGGGCGAGCGCTCCGGCGCACCCCATGTGGACCCGCTGTACACCATCGAGGACGCCTCCCGGGTCCGGGAGTTCATGACCACCTGTGAGTATGGCGAAAAGGTGGAGCTGTGCGAGGGTGTGACGGTGGAATTCGTGGACGCCGGCCATCTGCTGGGCTCCGCCAGCATCATCGTGGACGCCACCGAGGGCGGTGTCACCAAGCGGCTGGTGTTCTCCGGCGACCTGGGCAACATCAACCAGCCCATCATCCGGGACCCTGTCCACATCTACGGTGCCGACTACGTGGTTATGGAGTCCACCTACGGCGACCGCAACCACACGGAGGTCTGGAGCTACACCGACGATTTGGCCCAGATCATCGACGAGACCATCGCCCGGGGCGGCAATGTCGTCATCCCCTCCTTCGCCGTGGGCCGCACCCAGGAGCTTTTGTACTTTATCCGGGAGATCAAGGACCAGGGGCTGGTGAAGTCCAACCCGGATTTCCCCGTCTATATCGACTCGCCTCTGGCGAAAAAGGCCACCACCATTTTCACCGGCAACCTCCACGGCTACCTGGATGAGGACGCGCTGGCCCTGGTGCAGGACGGCACCCACATGTTCAACTTCACCAATTTGCGGATGACGGAGACCAGCGAGGAGTCCAAGGCCCTGAATGAAGACCACACGCCGAAAGTGATCATCTCCGCCTCCGGCATGTGCGACGCAGGCCGTATCCGCCACCACCTGAAGCACAACCTCTGGCGGCCGGAGTGCACGGTGGTGTTCGTGGGCTATCAGGGCGAGGGCACCCTGGGCCGCTCCCTGCTGGAGGGCACCAAGTCCGTGAAGCTCTTCGGCGAGGAGATCGCGGTCCACGCCAAGATCGTGAACTTCCAGGGCCTTTCCTCCCACGCGGACCGGGACCACCTGTTGAGCTGGATCTCCGACTTTAAGGAGCCAAAGCCCCAGCACGTGTTCGTGGTCCACGGCGACCGGGAGGTGGCGCCCTTCTTCGCCCAGACCATCCAGGGCATGGGCTTCACTGCCCACGCGCCCCAGTACACGGAAGTCTATGACCTGATCGCCGACAAGGTGCTGGCGACGGGCTATCTGCCGGAGCGGAAGGCCAAGTCCGCTGCCACCGGCGCCAAGTCCAGCGCGGCCTACGAGCGGCTGGTGGCTGTGGGCGAGATGCTCATGGCATCCATCAAGCGCAGCAAGGGCCGAGACAACAAGAGCCTTGCCAAGTTCGCCGACCAGCTGCGGCAGCTGCTGGAGAAGTGGGAGGCATAAACGCCGCCTGAAGGCGGGGGAGATGCACCCCCCATTCTCTTTTTGACGCGTCAAAAAGAGAACGCGCCGTGCGCGGTGTAAGAGAAAAAACGCCGGGCGCAAAACGGCACGTTGTGCCTTATTTGCTTATGAACGGGGGCCGCGACAGCCGGTGCTGACCAGACTTGGCAGACTTCTGCCGGGTGCGCCGGACATCGGTGGAACAGGGGCGATCTGCCGCCGCAAGTTGGAGATTCTGACTTGCTTTCGGGGGTGGTGGGCGCATGGCCTCTGCTTTCACTGACGTTCTTGCTCAATCGCGGGAAGTCTCTGCCAAAGGGCGGCGCAGTGATCCACCCGGGTAGTGCGCAGCGAAGCGGAACGTACGGGGCAAGGAGCGTGCCAAATCCGACAACCACCCCGAAAGCCGCACCCGCGCCATCAACTGCGGGGAAGCACACTCTCTGTTCTCACAGACTTGAGCGCACCCCAGTACAAGCCCTCAAATCTCTACCGCACCGACATCAACGCCCCCCCGTTTTGTCCAAACCTGACCGAAGGGAAGGATTTGGACCCAACATTTTTTCTTTTCCACCGTGCACGGCGCATTTTCTTTTTGATGTCTCAAAAAGAAAATAGGGGGTGCATTCCCCGTCCCCCCGCGTGGGGGACCCATTCCAGCGGGCCCCTCCCGCATACAGAGGTCATTATGGAAAAACTACACCAAAACCAAATCTACACCGGCACTGTGGAGGGCTACTCCAGCGAGGGCCTCGGCATCGTCCGTCTGGACGGCGCCGTGGTGTTCGTGCCCCAGGCCATCCGGGGCGAGGAGATTGACCTGCGCATCACGAAGGTCATGAAAACCGCGGCGGCGGGGGAGATCGTGAAGATACACAACCTCTCCCCGGAGCGGACGAAGCCGGAGTGCCCGTATTTCGGGAAGTGCGGCGGCTGCGACTTCCAGCACATGAGCTATACCGAGGAGCTGTGGGCCAAGCGCCAACGGGTCCAGGACGCCCTGACCCGCTTGGGCGGCACAGACCTCCAGGTGGAGGAGATTTTAGGGGCAAAGGACCCCACCCACTATCGCAACAAGAGCCAGTACCCCGTGGGGGCCGACGGCGCCATCGGCTTTTTCCGGGCCAGGAGCCATCAGGTCGTGCCCATCGACCGCTGTCTCATCCAGTCGGAGGTCTCCGACCGCACGGCAAAAGCCGTGGGGAATTGGATGAAGCGCTACCGGGTCTCCGCCTATGACGAGACCACCGGCAAGGGCCTGGTTCGTCATATCTACGTCCGGGTAAACCGGAAGGGCGAGAGCCTGTGCTGTGTTATCGCCAACGGAAAACAACTGCCCCGGGAGCCGGAGCTGGCGGCCTACGTCCGGGCAGCGGCACCCGGGACCGTGGGCGTGGTGCTGAACACCAACACGAAAAAGGGAAATGTTATTCTGGGAGAGAAGTACCGCACTCTCTGGGGCCAGGACTTTTTGATGGACACTCTCTGCGGCCTCCAATTCAAGCTGTCCGTGCCCTCCTTCTACCAAGTGAACCGGGACCAGGCGGAGGTGCTGTACGGGAAAGCCTTGGAATTTGCGGCCCTGACAGGGGAGGAGACGGTGCTGGACCTGTACTGCGGCACCGGCACCATCACGCTGTGTCTGGCGAAGCAGGCCAAAAAGGCCATCGGCGCGGAGATCGTGCCTCCGGCCATCGAGGACGCGAAGGAGAACGCGGCCCGGAACAACATCGAAAACGCGGAGTTTTTCTGCGGCGACGCGGCGGACATCGCGGCGAAGCTGGAGCGGGAGGGGCTGCGGCCGGACGTCATCACCGTGGACCCGCCCCGGAAGGGACTGGCGCCCGAGGTGATCGCCTACGTGGCGGGCATGGGCCCCAAGCGGGTGGTCTACGTCTCCTGCGACCCGGCGACTCTGGGCCGGGATGTGAAGATTTTCGACGGCTTTGGCTACAAGGCGGTCCGAGCCGCGGCGGTGGACATGTTCCCGGGCACCCGGCATGTGGAGACGGTGGTCCTCTTGTCACGGGAAACAAATCCACTGACGGTTGAA
>CAMBAJ010000057.1 GCA_945864305.1 uncultured Clostridia bacterium
ATGGACGGTGTGGGTTTCTCCGCCTGATGTTTTGCCTTTTGCCCTTCTTAATAATTTCTGCATCCACCGCCGGGCGCGGCGATACCGCCGCGCCCGCCAGTCACATATTTCATACTATTACAGGAGGAATTAACTATGGCACTGGAATTTGATGAACAGCTCTCCCGCCTGGAAAAGCCCAGCCGCGACGAGATGACCAACAAGGAATACGCCGTTTTCAATGAAAACGTGGAAAGCATGGAGAAGAACTGGGGCTTCATCAACAACCTCTTCAAGGTCCTGCCCCTGAACGCCTCTCAGTACATCGGCTTCCTGAACTTCAAGGGCTCCCTCTTTAACCCCGAGACCTGCTACCTGACCAACGCGGACAAGGAGATGATCGGCGTGGTGGTCTCCTCCGTCAACTGCTGCTCCTACTGCCTGACCACCCACGGCGACGCGCTGCGGGGCTACACCAAGAACCCCATGCTGGTGGATAAGCTGAGTTACAACTTCCGCTCTGCCAAGGACATGCTGACGGAGAAGCAGTACGCCCTGTGTGAGTACGCCTGGTACGTCACCAAGCACGCCGACGAGATTGAGGGCGACCAGATTGAAAAGCTCCGGGCCGTGGGCTTCAACGACCATGAGATTCTGGAGGCCGCATTTGTGGCCGGTTTCTTCAACTACACCAACCGCTGGGTCTCCACCATCGCCCCCATCGCCAACCCCGGCCACTTCAGCCACAACCGCAATTTTGACTAAGGGCGCGCCATGGCATACGAAAAGCTGTTTACCCCGGGCCGCATCGGCCCGCTGACCATCCGGAACCGGGCGGTCATGTCCCCCATGGGCACGGACTTCGCCGACACCAACGGCAACGCCAGCCCCCGGCTCATCGCCTACTACGCCGAGCGGGCCAAGGGCGGCATCGGCCTCATCATCAACGAGTACACCGGCGTGGACGACGTGGACTCCATCCCCACCCAGCACAACCTGCGAATGGCCCAGGACTACAACGTCAAGGCCGCCGAGGAGCTGACGGAGACGGTCCATATCTACGGCGCGAAAATTTTCGCCCAGCTCCACCACGGCGGCGCCACCAGCAAGAGCGCCTTCACCGGCCGCCAGAATCTGAGCCCCAGCGGTGTCCCCATGACTCCCGCCGGGGAGGTCCCCCGGGAGATGACGCTGGAGGACATCAAGCGGGTGCAGGACAAGTTCATCGCCGCCGCCGTCCGCTGCAAGAAGGCGGGCTATGACGGCGTGGAGCTCCACGCCGCCCACGGCTATCTGATGACCCAGTTCCTCAGCGAGTACTACAACCGCCGCACCGACCAGTACGGCGGCTCCCTGGAGAACCGCTGCCGTTTCATCGACGAGGTCATCGCGGGCATCCGGGAAAAGCTGGGCAATTACCCCATCTCCGTCCGCATCTGCGGCGACGAGATGACCGACCACCCCGGCTTCTGGAATCTGGAGGGCGGCCTTGCCATCGCCAAACACCTGGAGGCCCAGGGCATTGACTGCATCAACATCTCCAACGGCAGTTCCTGGAACGGCAACGCCAACTGCGAGCCCTTCTCCTACACCCCCGGCTGGAAGAAGCACGTGTCCAAGGCTTTCAAGGAGGCCCTGTCCATCCCCGTCATCGCCACCAACACCATCAAGGACCCGGACTTCGCCGAGCAGCTGCTGGAGGAGGGCGTCAGCGACTTCGTGGCCCTGGGCCGCAGCCAGTTCGCCGACCCCGAGTTCATGAACAAGGCCAAATCGGGCCATCCGGAAAAAATCCGCAACTGCATCGCCTGCATGTACTGCCGGGAGCGGCTGCTGGGCAATGCCATGCCGGTCCAGTGCTCCCTGAATCCCCGGCTGGGCCGGGAGTACCGCTACCGCTGGCAGGACCTCCAGAAGAACGGCGCAGGCCGCAGCGTGGTGGTCGTGGGCGGCGGCCCCGGCGGTCTGGAGTGCGCCATCATTCTGGCGAAGCGGGGCTTTGCCGTCACGCTGCTGGAAAAGAGCAATACGCTGGGCGGTACGCTGAACATCGCCAAGCTGCCCCCCTTCAAGGCCAATATTCAGGGCACCATCGACGTGCTGGCTCTGGAAGCCCGGGAAGCCGGTGTGGATATCCGGCTGAACACCGAGGCCACGCCCGAACTGGTGAAATCCATGGCCCCCGTGGGCGTGTTCCTGGCCGTGGGCGCGCCGCCTGTGGTGCCGAAGTCCATCCCCGGCATTGAAAAAGCGGTGCTTGCGGAAGACGTCATCCTTGGAAACGTCAAATGTGGGGACAGCGTGGCCCTCATCGGCACCGGTCTCACCGGCCTGGAGTGCGCCGAGATGATTCTGGAGCAGGGCCGCAAGCTGACCATGGTGGAGATGAACCCCACTGTGGGCCAGGGCATCTACAATGTGGTATTCAATGACATCATGAGCCGCATCACCCCCCACGCCCCCGTGGTACTCACCAGCCACCGGCTGACCGCCGTCACCGACAGCGGCGCGGAGGTCCAGGACCTCTCCACCGGAGAGGCCAAGACCGTCTCCGCCGACACGGTGGTCCTGGCGCTGGGCACTCATGGCCATCAGCCTCTGGCGGACGCCTTCGAGGCCGCTGGTCTCCCCACCGTTCTGGTGGGCAGTGCCGAGACCCCGGGCCGCATCGCCGGCGCCATCCGGGGCGGCTTTGAGAAAGCCTGGGTCTTTGACGCGGAGTGATCCATCCCATAAACCCCACGAAAAAGCTGTGCGGACCGGTTGGTCCGCACAGTTTTTTATGTATGAAGCAATACGATCAGCAACCGTTCAGGGGATTCACGTCGCCCTCCGGCGGCACGATGCACAGGCCCATCAGCTGGCCCTCGCCGGTGTTGCCGAAGTTGTGCCGCACGCCCGCGGGCACATGGACCCAGGTGCCGAATTCCAGAGGCACCCGCTCCTTGCCGATCAGGAAATACCCCTCACCCTGGATGCACATGAACCAGTGGGGCCAGGGATGGGAGTGGATGCTGCTCTCCGCCTCGGGCTCCAGGGTGAACAGCCGCATCACATAGTCGTCCCAGAAACGGCCGTCAGGGCCAAAGACGATCTTCTTCGTGGAATTTTCAATAAAGTGGCCGCCGGTCACCACCGGCAGGTCCCGGATATTGCCGGAATACTCACTCATGGCATTCCCTCCCGCTTTTTGAGATACCCCCAGTATAAGGGATATGTCCCTCAAAAATCAAGACTTCCCCTCCGCTTTTACGCGTGGGCCCGCTCTCCCCGCACCGGCGCCGGAAGCGGCGGCAGGACCCGCTCCTTTCGGTAGATCTCCCGCAGGCGGCAGCCCACCGCCTCCAGGCTCCTGCTCTCCGCCGTCAGCCGGCCCGCCGGAGTCAGGTCCGGCAGGGATTTGTCCAGCAGTCCCATAACGATCTGTACAAATTCATCTGTATTTGACGTTTTGTATACATTTTTCCCGTCCTTGAGCCAACCCTGATACACCGGAATATCCCGCACCACCATGGGAATGCCGCAGGCCAGCGCCTCCAGCACCACGATGCCCTCGGTCTCCTCATGGCTCAAAAAGGCAAAGGCGTCGGCGCCGCAGTAGGCCTCCCGCAGGCGCTCCCGGTCCACGAAGCCGGGAAATTGCACGTTGTCCGGCGCGGCCTCCATCGCCCGGCGGATCTCCGCCGGGACCAGCCGCGGGTCCGTCCAGCCGAACCACAGAAAGCGAACTTGCGGCAGGCGTCGGGCCAGCTCCAGGAACTCGGGCAGCCCCTTCCGGGCGATGGTGTGCCCCACGGAGATGACCGCCTGTTCCCCTTTACAGAGCCCATACCGCCGCCGGAATGTCTCTCGCAGCGACGGGTCCGGGCGGAAGAATGAAGTGTCCACGCCGTTGGAGATGCTGTACACCGGCCGTCTCAGACCGTAGCCCTCCAGCAGGCCTCTGGCGTACTCCGTGGGCGTCAGCACCACGTCGCCCAGGCCGTAGCAAAAGATGATCCACCGCCGGAACAGAGGCGCCAGCTGGTCCGAGCCCCGGAAGGAGCCCCGGAAATCCTCCATGGTGGAGTGACCGTACCAGACCACCTTCCGGCCCCGCAGCTTTGCCGCCAGCGCCGTCACGACGGAGTCCGGCAGCACCGTGTTCACATGGACGGCCGCCGTGTCCCCCGTCCACCGGTCCGTCAGCGGGACGCCTGCCCGCCGCAGGCACGCGTCCTGATGGCGGATGGCCTGTCCCACGCCGCTTCTCCCAACCAGCTTCTCGCCTCCGCGATAAATATAGATTCGCATTTTGGTCTCCTTATCCGAACAGGGCCCTCCAGACCATGGTCAGGCCCAGACTGTACAGGGCAATGGCAAAGGGCTTACCCAGCAGAATGATGAGGGTGTACCGCCGCCAGCTCATCTCCGTGGTGCCCGCCAGATAACACAGGAAGTCATCCGGCGCAACCGGCAGGAAGATGGCCAGGGCGAACAGCCGGGCGAACCGGTCCTTCTCCTCCGCCCAGCGGCCGTACCGCCGGATGATCTTTTCCGAGAACAGCAGGGACAGCAGCGGCTTTCCGCAGTTGCGGGCCACGGCAAAGACCGCCAGGGAGCCGATGACGATGCCCGTGTAATTGTAGACAAAGCCCCAGAGGGGGCCGAACAGCAGCACACCGGCCAGACAGCCCAGTCCGCCGGGCAGGACCGGCACAACCACCTGCACCGCCTGGAACACCACAAACAGCAGCGCCCCCGCCGGGCCGAAGCTGGAGACCACGGCCTGCATCCGCTCCTGGGAGGTCAGCACACCAGTCTGCCAGCCCCAGAGGGCCACCAGCACACAGGCGGCAAAACCCATGAACGACACGGCCTGCAAAACAGTCTTCTCCGCAGGTCTTGTCATGCGGACACCTCCCGGGGGACATCGTGCTCCCGGTGGCGGGCGATCTGGTCCAGGTAAATGGCCTCCGCCCGCTGGGCGAAGCGCTCCGCCGAAAAGGGCTCCGCCGACCGCCGGGCGTTCTGCGCCAGCTGCTCCCGCCGGTGGGGCTGGGCCACGAACGCATCCAGCTTCCTCTGGAAGTCCGCCTCATCCCGGTACTGCCAGCCGTTCTCCCCCTCCCGGATGACGCCTGCCAGACAGGGGTCCATCCGGCACAGGGCCGGCACGCCGGCGGCCAGGGCCTCCACATAGGTCAGGCCCTGGGTCTCGCTGGTGGAGGCGCTAACGAACAGGTCCCCCAGCTGGTACCAGTCCGCCACCTGCTCCGGGGCCACCTGTCCCGCGAACACCACATCCGGGGCCTCCAACCCCAGGCTGCCCGCCAGGGCCTCCAGCCTGGGCCGGTCCGGGCCGTCGCCCACCAGCAGCAGCGTCACATGGCCCGGTCCCATGGCGGCCCGGCAGCGGAGCAGCTCCTCCAGATTCTTCTCCTCCGCCAACCGGCCCACGGACACCAGGATCAACCGGTCCTGAGGAATGTGCAGGCTGGCTCGCAGCACCGCCATCCGCCAGGGGTCCGCCTCGCCGCCGAAGCGCCGCAGGTCGATGCCGGAGGGCACCACGAACACCGGCTTTCTCACGCCGTAGTCCCGCAGCAGGAGCCGGACCTTTCCGGTGGGGGCGATCATGCAGTCCGTCTGCGATGCCACCCAGCGGGAGAACAGGGCCACCGCCTTTTTGCCGAACCGGACGCTGGGAGAAAAATAGTGGGTATAGTCCTCATAGACGGTGTGATATGTATGGACCAGGGGAATATTCAGCTCCTCTGCGATGCGGCGGGCCAGGAAAAACGTGGAGAACTCGCACTGGGAGTGGACCACGTCCGGTCCCCACTCCACCAGGTCCCGCACCCACTTGACCGCCAGCGCCGTCCGCAGCCGGGCGCCGGGGTAGATCAGTCCCGCCGCCACGGAGCCCAGATAGGTCACGCCGTCCTCCTCCCGGGAGTGGGTGGTCTGGGACAGCGTCAGCACCCGGACCTCGTGCCCCCGGCGCTCCAGCTCCCGCCGCAGATTCTTCACCGAGGTGACCACGCCGTTCACAGCCGGGCTGTACCAGTCGGAAGTTATCAAAATCTTCATGTCATGCCTCGTTTCTTTCCAATCTGTTCATTCTACGATACAGGTCCCCGGATTTCTTCAACTCTTCGGACCGTTTTATCTTTTGTATTACTGTACTAGTAATAATAATACAGTTAATACAGCTTGTCAAGCTTTTCGGCACCAGTATATGCCTGCCCTGTGAAATTCTCCTTGACGGTGCCGTAAAATCCGGGAAAACTTTTCACCAATAAGACGGCAAAAGCAGGAAATTTGTTACAAAGTTTCCAGAAAAGGTGCCAGGCGGTGGATGGCCTCGGCGGCGCCTCCTTCACCAGAAATGTGAAAAGGCCGGGCGGAATTTTTCACTCCGCCCGGCCGACATGTGAAGTTTTTCGCTCACCGCTTCTTCCGCCGCAGGACCAGCAGCATGCCGCCCAGAAAGATGGCGAAGTCCGCCAGGTTGTACACGTACTGCTTCAGTCTTCCCGGCGCTTTGGGGAACTGCACGTAGTCGTACACCTTTCCCGTTTTCAGCCGCTCCAGGAGGTTGCTGACGCCGCCGCCCAGGATCAGGCCCACGCCCAGGGGGCTCCGCTTTCGCTGGGACCACATCAGCCCCAGGGTGGCCGCCGACGCCGCCAGCAGCGCCCCCGGCCGGATGGGCAGGCCAAAGGCCGCGCCCTCGTTCCAGAGGGATTTCAGCCGCACTCTGCCTTTCAGAAATTCCTCGTCCCGCCGGCTGGTCCTGTCCAGATACCAGCGGGCGGCGGTGCAGGCGCCCAGCGCCGTCAGGGCAATCAATATCGTCAGCATAAAACTCACTCCTTTTCCGGGCTTTGGGCCTTCTCCATGGCGGCCCGCAGGGCCCGGTTCTTCGGCTTTTGATTGTTCTTCTCCAGCACGGCCGATATCTGCCCCTGGACCTGCTCCATCTCCTCGCGGAAGTTGGAGGCCGACACCCGCAGGGCGCCGTGGCCCAGGATGATGAGCTGCTCCGGGCCGTCGGAGGTGGCCACCTTCGCCCGGTGCTGCCGGCCGATCTCATAGGTGGCCCGCTCGATATAGGCGTCCGCCGTCTCCGCCTCTTTTGTGTAGACCACATGGATGTTGTGGTACTTCTCCACAGACCCCAGGCCGCCCTTGACCTTGTAGGCGTCGAACACCGCGATGACCACGCACTTCTTATACCCCTGGTAGTTGCACAGCAGGTCGCACAGGGCCTTCCGGGCGGCGTCCAGGTTGTCCCGGGCGATGGCCTTCAGCTCGTCCCAGGCGAAGATGATGTTGTAGCCGTCCACCAGCAGGTATTCCGGGCCGGAGAACCGCTCCCGGATGGCCCGGCGCTCCTGCTCGCTGTCGGTCTGCACAGGGCGCTTCGGCGCCTTGGGCGGGACAAAGGCCCGCTGCTTCACCGGGCCGTAGGTCCGCTCAAAGATGGCCTGCAGCTCCTTGTCCTGCTCGATGGTCCCCGCGTAGGTGCTGGTCCGCCGGGTCTGGGGTGCCGCTTTCTCCTTCGGCTCCGGCGTGTGGAAACGCAGGCCGCTGTCCACATGGGCGTGGGCGGGCACCTCGTCCCACCGGACGGTGTACCCCGCGCCGTGGCCGCAGAACACGGAGTCCGGCGTGTTTTCCACGTCCCGCTCCGGGTCGTAGCCCACGGCCGCGATGACCGCCTCCGCGTCCGCGCAGGG
The DNA here is from genome assembly GCA_945864305.1 of uncultured Clostridia bacterium. Lineage (GTDB taxonomy): Bacteria > Bacillota > Clostridia > Oscillospirales > Oscillospiraceae > Oscillibacter. The sequence goes on from CAMBAJ010000057.1 coordinate 7,704, forward strand.
GCGATAGCCCGCCAGCTGGCACAGCAGCCGCCCCCGGCCCCGGGTGTAGGCCGTGACCTCCCGGGCGTAGCCCCGCAGGGCCGCTACGGGGGCCGCGCCGGTGAGGACCGTCTCCTCGCCCGCGGTCTCCGGCGGGTCCACCTGGCCGTTCATCCGCTGGAGGTCGCTCATGGCCCGGCCCACCTGGTCGGCGGGCAGCTCCAGCCGGAAGTCGTACCAGGGCTCCAGCAGGATGCTCTCCGCCTGCATCAGACCCTGCCGCACCGCCCGGTAGGTGGCCTGGCGGAAGTCGCCGCCCTCCGTGTGCTTCTCGTGGGCCCGGCCCGCCACCAGGGTGATCTTCATATCCGTAATGGGCGACCCGGTCAGGACGCCCAGATGCTCTTTTTCCGCCAGATGGGTCAGGATCAGCCGCTGCCAGTTCAGGTCCAGCTCGTCAGTGGGGCAGGCGGTGTCTAGCACCAGCCCGCTGCCCTGCTCGCCGGGCTTCAGCAGCAGATGGACCTCCGCGTAGTGCCGCAGGGGCTCGAAGTGGCCGATGCCCTCCACCGGGCCCGCGATGGTCTCCCGGTAGCAGATGGCGCCCTCGCCGAAGGACACCTCCATGCCGAACCGCTCCCGGATGACCCGCTGGATGATCTCCAACTGGACTTCGCCCATGAGCTGGATGTGGATCTCCCGGGCCACCTCGTTCCAGACGATGTGGAGCTGGGGGTCCTCCTCTTCCAGCTGCCGCAGCTTTAAAAGGGCCGTGTGGGGGTCCGTGCCGTCCAGCAGCGCCACCTGATAGGTCAAAACCGGCTCCAGCACGGGGCCCGTCCAGTCCGTCTCAAATCCCAGCCCCTCGCCGGGGGCCGTGCGGCTCAGGCCTGTCACCGCAACAACGGAACCGGCTGGAGCCTCCTCCGCCGTGCGGAACTTCGTGCCGGAGTAAATGCGCAGCTGGTCCGCCTTCTCCTCCCAGGTCCTGTCCGCCGCCAGGCCGGGGCGGCGATTGGTCAGCACGTCCTTCACCCGCAGGGCGCCGCCGGTGACTTTCAGATAGGTCAGGCGGTTTCCCTGGCCGTCCCGGGCGATCTTGAACACCCGGGCGCCGAACTCCGCCGGATAGGACGGCACCGGGACGTACCGCTCCAGCCCCGCCAGGAATTCCTCCACGCCCTCCAGCTTCAGCGCGGAGCCGAAAAAGCAGGGGAACAGCTTCCGGGCGGCGATCATGGCGGTGATATCGCCGTCAGACACCTCTCCGTTCTCCAGATATTGCTCCAGAACCGCCTCGTCGCAGACGGCGGCCTCCTCCGCCAGGGCGTCCGGTTCCGCGCCGAAGTCCACGCAGCCGCCGTCCAGCCGCTGTTTCAGCTCCTTCATCAGAACCTCCCTGTCCGCGCCCGCCAGGTCCATCTTGTTGACGAACAGGAATACCGGCACGCCGTACCGCTCCAGCAACCGCCACAGCGTCCGGGTGTGGCCCTGGACGCCGTCGGTGCCGCTGATAACCAGGATGGCGCAGTCCAGCACCCGCAGCGTCCGCTCCGTCTCGGCGGAGAAGTCCACGTGGCCTGGCGTGTCCAGCAGCGTCACCTCCAAATCCCCCAGCGGCAGCACCGCCTGCTTGGAGAAGATGGTGATGCCCCGCTCCCGCTCAATGGCGTCGGTGTCCAGAAAGGCGTCCCGGTGGTCCACCCGGCCCAGCTTCCGGATGGAGCCGCTTCGATATAACAGGGCCTCGGACAGCGTGGTCTTTCCCGCGTCCACATGGGCCATGACACCTATACAAATTCGCTTCATATCTCAAACCACTTTCGTATCGTTACACATCAGTGGGAACCGTCCCGGTTCCCGACAGGCACAAATTTTCACACCTCGTCTGATTTGTTCCTATTATGGCAGGTTTTTCACTGTTCTTCAATGCCTATCTTCATGTCCGAAGTTTCAGCGGTTTCAGTGTTCTGGCCAATCGCCCCGGATCGCGCAGGACATTGACATTAAACTAGCCTGGCGTTCTGACGCGGCTGAGTGGTGTTCGTTTTCCCGGCCGCAATGTGCTGATGGGGCTTTTCTCTTCCGAAAAAATATCCGGTGTCGCGGAAAGTTGACACCGGATATTCTCTGTTGCTCGTGATGCTGTTTCGGAAGGCCTTTCTTGTGCTTGATCTCCACGCTGGTGGCGAAGCCGTCGAACTCGACACCGATCAGGCAGCCCTGATGGCGGACCTCCTTGACATGGGGCAGCGTCGCCAGCTTTGCGGAGAAGTAATCGCCCATCTTCTTGGCGTTGCCGGCCAGATCACGGCTCAGCAGCTCCTCCACCTCAGCCAGGGCCGCGGCGCAGGAGAGGGGGTTGCCGCCGAAGGTGGAACCGTGGGAGCCGGCGGTGAAGGCCTTGGCCACCTCCTCGGTGGCGCAGATCGCGCCGATGGGCATGCCGCCGCCCAGGGCCTTCGCCATGGAGACGATGTCGGGCTTGATGCCGTAGTTCATATAGGACATGACGGCGCCGGTGCGGCACCAGCCGGTCTGGACCTCATCCAGCAGCAGGAGCATGCCCCTCTCGTCGCAGAACTCCCGCAGGCCGCAGAGGAATTCCTTCGTCGCGGGATGGACGCCGCCCTCGCCCTGGACGGGCTCCACCATGATGGCGATGGTGTTCTCAGTGCAGGCGGCCTTGAAGGCCTCCAGATCGTTATAGGGGGCGTAGCTGAAGCCGGGGGTCATGTCGCCGAAGCCAATCTGGCAGGCGTTGTCAGGCTGGCCGGTGGCGGACATGGCGCCGAAGGTGCGGCCGTGGAAGCCCATCTTCGCGGTGACGATGTTGTACTTGTGGGGACCGTACTTCTCCACGCCGTACTTACGGGCCATCTTGATCATGGCCTCGTTGGCCTCGGCGCCGGAGTTCTGGTAGAAAATCTTGTCCATACCGATGGTGGTGCAGACCTTCTCAGCCAGCAGCGCCTGGGGAATGGTGTAGGGATAGTTGAAGGTGTGCATGATGTCGTCCAGCTGGTCCTTCACGGCCGCGACCACCTTGGGGTTGCAGTTGCCGGCGGAGTTGACGGCAATGCCCGCGTAGAAGTCCAGATACGGCGTGCCGTTCTCATCATAGAGGTACATGCCATCGGCCGTCTCAGCCAAAAAGTCGAAACGCTCGTAGGTCTCGATCATGTACTTGTGGACTTTTTCCTTGATCTGCTCGGCGGTAAAGCCAGTGTCCTTCAGTTTCATAGAAGTCCCTCCTCAAAAATCAAACGAAAAACAAAAAAGGCGCTGAATCCCCCAGGAATCAGCGCCTTTGCTTAACGTTCTTTATATTGAACACGATCAAAATAACACAATCTGGTGAGCAAGTCAACAAAGTCAACGTGCTTTCTGCTTATTGCCCAAATATTGTTAAAATGCAATTCATAAAAATGGCTATTTTTGCAATTTACCCACGAAGCAAATTGTATTTTGTAAAACGGCATCTGCCCCAAAATAGCCGCCGCGAAATATACCGATGCTCAATTTGTACATTATATCGAACATGTCAGTGGCTGTACGCCTCAAAGAAGCACAGGAACACGCACCGCTCGCCGCCGGGGTTTCTGTACGTGTGGGTCTGGTCCGACTCAAAGCGGAACATGTCGTCCCGGGAGATCATCTGGCGGTCATTCCCAAAGATGACCTCCAGCGTCCCGCTCAGTACCGACAGGTATTCCCGGGTGTGCTCGCCATGGCCCCCGGCCACATACGCGCCCTCCGGCTCCAGCTCAATGCGGTAAATCTCCACATGGCGGTTGTCCTGAAAGGGAAAGCAGGTCCAGACCCGGTACTGGCCGGGGACATTCTTGGTCGGCTCGGTGTCCGGCACATGGACCAGGCAGGCGTCCATGGGCGGGGTGTTGAGCAGGTCGGCCAGTTCGATCCGCAGGCCGCTGGAGATTTTGCCCAGCACCCCGATGGAGGGATTGGCGCCACCCTTCTCGATCTGGGCCAGCATGCTCTTGCTGACGCCGGTCTGCTCCGACACGACGTCCAGACTCATGCCCTTGGAGTGGCGGATCCGCTTTAAATTGACGGCAATGTTATGTGATAAATAGTCCATAGGCCTGTACCCCCTTCTGCTCCTCTATTGTAGCACAGAAGGTATGTTCGGAAAAGGGAGATCAAAACTCCCTGTTATTTTGCCGAGCAGGTCTGAATCGCCCGCTCCAAAATATCCAGTCCGCAGGCCAGCTGTTCATCGGTCATGACCAGGGGCGCCAGGAACCGGATGACGTTGCTGTACGTACCGGCGCTCTCCACCATCAATCCGTTGCGGGCGCACTCCTGGATGATGGCGGCGGTCAGGGCGGCGTCGGGGGTCTTGCTGGCCTTGTCGGTGACAAACTCAATGCCTACCATGCCGCCCAGTCCCCGGACATCGCCCACGCACTCATATTTTTCCAGCATGGCGGTGTAGCGCGCCATGACGGTTCTGCCGATCTCCAGAGAGCGGTCCGCCAGATGGTCCCGCTCCATGACCTCGATGACCTTCAGCGCGGCGGCGCAGGCCAGCGCGTTGCCGCAGAAGGTGCCGCCGATGGTGCCGGGGGCGGGCGCGTCCATGATCTCCGCGCTGGCGATGATGGCGCTCAGGGGGACGCCGCCGGCGATGGACTTGGCGGTGGAGATGATGTCCGGCTGGATGCCGGCCTCCTTCCAGTATTCGGTGGCAAACATGCGGCCGGTGCGGCAGAAGCCGGACTGCACCTCATCCGCCACCAGCAGGATGCCGTTCCGGTCACAGACCTGGCGGACGGCCCGGACCCACTCGATGGGAGCGGGGATGAAGCCGCCCTCGCCCTGCAGAGGCTCCACCACGATGGCGGCAATGGTGTTGGCGGGCGCGCACTGCTCAAAGACATCGCGGATGGACTTCATGTAGTAGTCCACGGCGGCCTCCTGGGGCAGTCCCTCCGGGTTGCGGTAGTAATACGGGAACTGGGCGCGGTAAATGCCGTCGGGGAAGGGACCCATGCCCACGGCATAGGCTTTCTTGGAGGTCATGGACATGGTCAGCAGGGTTCGGCCGTGGAACGCGCCGGAGAACACGATGATATTGGGCCGGCCGGTATAGGCCTTGGCCACCTTGACGGCGTTCTCATCCGCCTCCGCGCCGGAGTTGGCGAAAAACGCCTTCTTGTGCGCTCCCTTGACGGGGGCGATCTCACAGAGCTTTTCCGCCAGGGCCACATAGCCCTCGTGGGTGACGGTGTTGAACATGCCGTGGAAATAGTTGTCGGCCTGGGCCTTGACGGCCTCCACCACCTCGGGCTGGGAGTAGCCGATGTTCAGCACGCCCACGCCGCCGATCCAGTCCAGGAACTTGTTGCCGTCCACGTCCTCGATCATGGCGCCCTCGCCCCGCTTGATGACCACGGGATAGGGGCAGCCGATAGCCTTGGGGGTGGCGGCGGCACGGCGCTCGATCATAGCCCTGGCCTTGGGACCCGGCAGGGTCTCAGTGATGATCTCAGGCAAATCGGTTCTCAGCATAAAAAAGCCTCCTTCGTAATCCCGACCCTCCAGTAAAAAAAGAAGAGCGTGGGGTGCCAAAAACGCACCGTCACGCTCCACATTGAGCATTGGGGGATCATCCGCATCCGGCGGGAGGGCCGGATGTATCGTTGGCTTTATGGTACGCCGGTTCCCCCGCTGTTTCAAGGGGAGCTCAGACCAATCTTCTCTCGCAGCGTTGTGCTGAGTGAACAATGGGGGAACTGCATTCTTCCCGTAGGACAGCCGCTCCGCCATCAAAACACGGGGCAACGCCGCCGTTCATCTCCGTAAAAGCGGCAGGGTATTCCGCCGGTTCCGCACATCACCTTTTTCTCCGTTCAGTGCACTCAGCACATTTTTCCAGGAATCTGCGATTTACAGCCGCGCGGAACTGTGTTATAGTACGGGAAAAAGGAGGGAGTTTTCATGGCACTGATCCTTGGCGATCTTTACGAGGAGACCCGCGCGCGGTTTCAGCTGACCCTGATCGCGGGAGCAGCCGGACTGCGCAGCCCCATGCGGTGGGTCTATGTGGCGGAGGACTACACGACCTCGGACTTTCTCCGGGGCGGAGAGCTGATCATCACCACCGGCGTCACCAGCGGCGGCAGCGCGGAGTGGCTGCTGCGGTTTCTGCGCCATATGACGGCCCAGGGGACCTGCGGTCTGATCGTCAACGTGGGGCAGTACCTCCAGGAATCCGATATCTCTCAAGAGGTGCTGGACTTCTGCAACCAGCGGGGTTTCCCCCTCTTTCTGATGCCCTGGCACATCCACATCTATGACATCACCCGGGAGTATTACAACCGAATTTTTCTGGATGCCCGGCGCAGTGAAGAGATCAACCGCGCCTTCCTGGCCCTGGCCTCCGGGCGGGAACAGCCCGAGGCCATCCGCCTGCTGGGCGAAAATCACTTCCCTCCCAACGCCCCCTACTATCTCGCCAGTTTCCGTTTCCCGGCGGGGCAGGCGCCAAAGCTCCTGGACGACGAGCGGTTTCTCAATCTGCTGTTCAGCCGGCTGCTGCACGTCTCCTTCCCCTGCTATCTGGTGACCTCCTCCAACTCCTTCTTTCTGGTCTGCCAGCATAGCGAGCCGGCAGCGGCGGATGACGCGGTCAACGCCATCCGGGTGCGGATCACGAAGGCCTATCCCGGTCTGACCTGTCTCACCGGCGTCAGCGGTCAACTGCGGGGCCTGACCGCCCTGGCCTCGGGGCTAGAGCAGGCAGAGACGGCCCTGCTGGTGGGCGAGCACCGGCAGCTTCCGGTGACGCATTACGAGAATCTGGGCTTTTTCAAGCTTCTGGGCGCCGTCTCCGACCCCGACGTGCTCCGGGCCTACGTGGAAGAACAGCTCTCGCCGGTCCGCGAGTACGACCGGAAACATCAGAGCGACTTCGCCCGCACGCTGCGGCTCTATCTGGAAAACAACCACAGTATCCAGGCCGTGGCGGAGCTTTCCTTCTGCCACCGGAACACGGTCAATCACAGGCTCCACCTGATGCGGGAGGTCATGGGCTATCAGCTGGACAGCCCGGAGGTCTGCTTTTCCCTGCTGACAGCGTTCCGGGCGGAGGAGTATCTGCAGATCACAGGAAAAGCGCGTTCAGAGCAGGTCAGCCCTTCCTGATGTTGTACACCAGCACAGCGGCAATGACGATAAACGCCCCCACCAGAGACAGTGGCCGCAGCATCTCTCCCCAGAAGATCGCCACCAGAATGGGGTTCATGACCGGCTCCACCGTGGCGATCAGGGAGGCGGCCACCGGCGGTGTATAGCGGGTGCCCTCTGAGAACATGATATAGGCCACGCCGATCTGAATGGCACCCATAAAGAATACCGCCAGCAGGATCACGGGGGAAAACGCCGTCTCCCGCGTTACCAGCGGGGAGAGGATCACGCCGCAGGCCAGCTGCCCGAAAAAGATGGAGGACAGAGAATCGCCGTCCTCAAAGGAGTTCAGGAGAAATACGCCGGCATAGAACACACCGGAGAGGATGGCAGCCAGGTCACCCAGCACATTTCCGGCGGCAAGGCTGTCAAAAAAGAAGCAGAGGATTCCCAGAAAGACGACTGCCATGGTGCCGACATCCCGCCGGCTGGGCTTTTCACGGAAGAAAATCGCCATCATCAGAATGATCCAGATGGGGCAGGCATATTGCAGAATAATGGCGTTGGCGGCGGTGGTCAGCTTGTTGGCCACAATGAACAACGTGGTCACGCCAAACATGCAGACGGCCCCAAACAGCACGGTCTTGTTGAACCGCAGCTTGTGACGCTTGAAGAGCAGATAGCAGCCCATTGTGGCGGCGGCGATCAGATTCCGGACGCCGTTGATGGCCAACGCCGACCACGGGATCAGCTTGATCACAGCGCCGCCCATGGAAAAGAGCAGCGCGGCGCCCAGCATCATCAGCGGGCCGTAGTAGGTTCCGTGGGTTTTCTCCCTGGTTTCCATTTTATCATCTCCCGGTCTTAAAAGGGGTCTCAAATCCCATAATATAGGAGATTATAGCATGTTCCGCCGGTTTGTCCATACGGAGTTCAGAAGTTGGGCGCACGGCATTTTTGCATTGACAGAATAACGGAAAAAGCGCTCCGAACCTCAGAATCTGAGATTCGGAGCACCATCGTGTTCAAAAAAGGGAGGCAGCCGGACTCGGCAGCCTCCCTTCTGTGCTTGTATCAGTCCGCGAACAGCGGCGTGGACAGGTAGCGGTCGCCGGTGTCCGGCAACAGCGCCACAATGGTCTTGCCCTTGTTCTCCGGCCGCTTGGCAAGCTCGATGGCGGCCCACACGGCGGCGCCGGAGGAGATACCCACCAGCACGCCTTCCTTCTTGCCGATCAGCTTGCCGGTGGCGAAGGCGTCGTCGTTCTCCACGGCGATGATCTCATCATAGACGGCGGTGTTCAGCACATCGGGGACAAAGCCCGCGCCGATGCCCTGAATCTTGTGGGCACCGGGAGTACCCTTGCTCAGTACGGGAGACCCGGCGGGCTCCACCGCCACCACCTTCACGTTGGGGTTCTGCTCCTTCAGATACTCACCGGTGCCGGTAACCGTGCCGCCGGTGCCCACGCCTGCCACAAAGATATCCACCTTGCCGTCGGTGTCCTCCCAGATTTCCGGGCCGGTGGTAGCCTTGTGGACGGCGGGGTTGGCGGGGTTCACAAACTGGCCGGGGATGAAGCTGTTGGGAATTTCCTTCGCCAGCTCATCGGCCTTGGCGATGGCACCCTTCATGCCCTTGGCGCCCTCGGTGAGCACCAGTTCCGCGCCGTAGGCCTTCATCAGCTGGCGGCGCTCCACGCTCATGGTCTCGGGCATGACAATGA
>CAMBAJ010000058.1 GCA_945864305.1 uncultured Clostridia bacterium
TCAGCAGATCGACTTTCTCGTATTCGGGATGCTTTTCAATCACGGGCTCCAGGGAAGAAAAGACCTCCTCGACAGTCTGTACGAATTCGGGCTCATTGGCGTGCTTGGCTTTTACGTTTTCAATCACACTGGCCAAATATGCGTTCATCAGACATCCTCCTTAAAATTGTCCAATATATCCCAAAATATATGGGACTTACTAAAATTAGTTTAGCACTTCTTGATGAAATAAACAAGGCTTTATTTCAAAAATAGGTCTACCTTTTTCGGGCTTCTTACAGAAATAAGAAAAATGGATTCGAGTACGTTGCCGCCGCAAGAGAGAAAAAAAGAAATACCGATGAAGGGAGGTGGCGTCTTATTGACTTTTGCCGTTTAAAATGTATAATATTTTTGGTTAAATATGACCCGCGTGGGTATTTTTGAGGGAGGCACATTCTATGCACACCTATTTGATGAACGTGGCAGGCCTGAACCGGGAACTGCCAATCTGCAAAGTGACGGATGACCTGTATATCGGCGCGTTTATCTGCTTTGGCGACGCTGAGCTGACCGTGGCCTGCGCCCGGGAGCTTTTGAAGCTGGTCCCCGCCGACAGTTATGACTACATGTTCACGGCCGAGGCCAAGAGCATTCCCCTGATCCATGAGATGGCCCGTCAGTCCGGCGCTCAGAAGTATTTCATCGCCCGGAAGGGCCCCAAGGCCTATATGCCCGACCCCATCCATGTGGAGGACAAGTCCATCACCACCGCCGGCGTCCAGAAGCTGTATCTGGGCCGGGACGACGCGGACCTGATCCGGGGCAAGCGCATCCTTATCATGGACGATGTGATCTCCACGGGCGGTTCTCTCCATGCCATGGAGGAGCTGGTGAAGCTGGCTGGCGGTACTGTGACCGGCAAGGTGGCCGTCCTGGCGGAGGGCGACGCCCAGAAGCGGGATGACATCAAGTTCCTGGCTCCGCTGCCGGTATTCAACGCGGACGGAACTGTGAAGGGATAATCTTTTACATCATCTGAAAACGGCGCACCGTCTGAAGACAGTGCGCCGTTTTTTAGAAGAGTGGGAGGGAGTATGAAAAAGAAAACCGTGTATTGGGTGCCCAAAATCGGGATTTTGGCGATTTTGTCGGCGCTGTTCATGGCCTGCTCGGCTGCGGCGCGTCTCATTTGGACCGCAGGGGAGGCGGAGCTGCCCCGCTCCATCTTGTGGTTCCAGGTGTATCTGCCCCTGCTGGCGAATGTGGCCTTTATTGTAATATTATTCCGTGACGGAAAAGAGCGGCTGTACCGCTCCGCCATCCCGGTCTGGCTGGGATGCGTGTTCTTTGCTGTAAAGTCATTACACTTTTCGTCCATGATTCACACGGTGCTGTGCCTGCTTTTATATGCGCTGGTGGCGGTGTTGTACACGGCCACCGTGACCGGCTATGTGCCCACGCGGAAGCTGCTGTGGCCGCTGTTCGGCCTGCCGCTGCTCTACCATATTTTCGTGGAGGACACGCAGAAGATCGGATGGCCCCTCCACGACTGGCTGCCGGAGGTCAGCGTCCTGTGCTGCATGGCGTCGCTGCTGCTGGTCTCTCTGGCCATGGAGAAGCGGCCAGTGGAGGAGGGGACCTACCTGCGCCGGTTCGGGGACCGGAACGATGGCCGCCGCCTGCGGGGCCTGTCGCCCATCTTCGCGGTGTCTCCGTATATTATGAAGACCCGCAACACCTCCCAAAACTTCATTGAGGACCACATTGAGGTTACGGAGATGGAGCGGTATATCACGGAGAAGCGGAAGGCGGGCATGAAGTATTTCGGCGTGCTACATGTGCTTCTGGCGGCTTATGTCCGGACCTGCGCACGATATCCGGGCCTGAACCGTTTTATTGCCGGACAGAAAATCTTTACCAGAGATCGGGAGATCGAGGTCAACATGACCATCAAAAAGGAGATGTCCACCGACTCTCCGGACACGGTCATCAAGGTCACCTTTGACCCGGCGGACACAGCGGCCGTGGTATACGACCGCTTTAACAGCAAGGTGCGGGAAGTTAAGGAAGCACCGGCGGACACCTCCTTCGACACGCTGGCCGGTGCGTTCAACCTGATTCCTGGCCTGCTGCTGAAATTCTTCGTGTTTCTGCTCCAGGGGCTGGACTATTTCGGCCTGCTGCCCCGGTTTCTGACAAAGCTGTCGCCCTTCCACGGCTCTTTATATATCACGTCCATGGCGTCTCTGGGAATTCCGCCAATTTACCATCATCTATATGATTTCGGCAATGTGCCGGTGTTCTGTTCCTTTGGAAAGAAGCGGCGGATGTATGAGACAAAGCGGGACGGCAGCGTGGTGCTGCGGAAATACATCGACTGCAATTTTGTGACGGATGAGCGCATTGTGGATGGCTTTTATTTCGCCTCCGCCATGCGGTGCCTGCATAATCTGCTCCAGGACCCCTGGCAGCTGGACGAGGTGCCGGAGGAGATCAGAAGAGATCAGGATTAAAACAGTTCATCGTATGGGAAAGTAGGCATAGAAACAATAAAACGGCGCCCGTATGGGGCGCCGTTTTTCGTCAACGAACCAGAAGCAGTCCCAAAATAGCGGAGAGCAGAATGGTCTTGGGAATGCTGAGTTTGAACTTCAGCAGCGAGGCCAGGGCGACAGCACCGATGGCCAGGGCGGGGAGACTGATGCCGCCGGATACAGAGGCGTAGTTCGTCAGGGCCAGAGAGCAGAGAACGCCGAGGATCAGCCCCAGGCAGATGGGGCGCACGCCCGTCATAACCTTCTGCATGAAGGAGGAATCCCGGAACTTTTCAAAGGCCACAGCCGCGATGGCGCAGATCAGAAAGGTGGGGGAGAGGACGCCTAGGCTGGCGCAGATGGCGCCCAGGAAACCGGCCACCCGGGTGCCGGCAAAAGTGGCGCAGTTCAGGCCCAGGGGACCTGGGGTGATCTCCGCCATGGCCACGATGTCACTGACCTCGGAGACGCTCATCCAGCCATGGGAGACCATTTCGCTGTTGATGAGGGGGACCATGCTCAGTCCTCCGAAACTGGTAAAGCCGATCTTGCAGAAGGACCAGAACAGCTCAAAGAACACCATCCGAGGGCCCTCCTTTCCGCTGCTCCCGCCAGGTGCACAGCAGGAATCCCAGCAGAGCGCCCAGCAGGACGATGATAATGCAGTTGACACCCAAAAAGAGGTACAGGACGAATCCAAGCAGCAAGATCACGTAGCCGGACCGGTCCGACAGGGCCGCTTTCCGCAGCCCCAGAGCCGCAGAGCCGATGATGGGCACCACGGCGGCTCGGACACCCACCATGGCCCGGCTGACATAGACGTTGTCCTTGACCAGGGTGTAGAACCAGGTGACCACAGTCAGGATCAGAATCGGCGGAATGGACATGCCGACCACACAGGCGACGGCACCCGGGAAGCCTGCTACATGGTAGCCAAAGAGATAGGACACGTTGCCGATCATCAGGCCCGGCAGGCTACGGCCCACACTGGTGATGTCCAGCAGATCCTCCTCCGTCAGCCAGCCCCGCTTTTCCACGTATTCCTTCTGCATCTGGGCCACGATGGACCAGCCGCCGCCAAAGGTATAGCAGCCAATCTTGAAAAACTGCCAGAACAGGCCCCAGACCCGGCCTCTCTGGCGGAGAGATGTTTCTTCAGACAATTCTATGACAGCCTCCTCAATGGTTTTTTCTATACGTGAGGTAGCCCTCCAGGATCAGAGAGGCCGCCACGGCGTCCACCGTCTTTTTCCGCTTTTTGGCGTTTTTGCCGCTGTTGAACAGAATCTGATGGGCGTCGATGGTGGTACGGCGCTCGTCCCAGAGGACGACAGGCAGGGAAGTGGCGGCCTTCAGAAGCTCCGCCATGGCCTCCGCCTTTTCCGCCCGGGGACCCAGGGAGCCGTCCATGTTCTTGGGATAGCCCAGCACCAGCTCCTCCACGCCGTGTTCCTTTGCCAGCGCCGCCACACGCTCCGCCACCACCTCCGGACGGTAGGCGTCAATGGTGGTGGTGAAGCCGGCCAGGAAGCCGGTGGGGTCGGAGATGGCGATGCCGGTGTGGGCGTCGCCGTAGTCGATAGCCATGATGCGCATAAATGCCCTCGCTTTTTTGTTTTCTGACATCATAGCATCATAGCATATCCAAAGGTAGGGCGCAAGCGCAAAGACGGGCAAAATGCCCACGTCGCATCCCTGCAAAATTCTTGGAATTTTTTGAAAAAAACAGTTGACCTTTTGTTTGACCCGTGGTACAATCTTTCTTACCTGTGAAAAAGGGCTTTTGTTGTCGTGCGCATTTTTCGCTTTTCAGCCGCGGCGGCCGGAGCCTTCCGAATGCAGGGAGGCAGTCGGTATCCCCGGCGTTGCCGGGAAAGATACCAATAATAAGGAGGTGCCGTTAGATGCGCGTTAAAGTCACTTTGAGATGCAACGAGTGCAAGCAGAGAAACTACAATACCATGAAGAACAAGAAGAACACCCCGGACAAGCTTGAACTGAATAAGTATTGCCCCTTCTGCAAGAAGCACACGCTCCACAGCGAGACCAAGTAATGGTCCACAACAATTAAGAAAGGGCGTGTAACAATGGCAGAAGAAGCGAAGAAGAAAAAGGATCGCGGCCTCTGGTTCCGTGAGATGAAAAGCGAACTGAAGAAGGTTGTCTGGCCCAACAAGGAGACTGTGGCGAAGAACACCGGCACTGTGCTGCTGTGCTCCCTGCTGATCGGCGCCTGCATCTGGGTCTTCGATTTCGTGGCGGTTTCCGCCGTGGATCTGATCCTGCATGTGTTCGGTGCCTAAGGAGTAACGAATATGTCAGACAGCGCGAAGTGGTATGTGATCCATACCTATTCCGGCTATGAAAACGCCGTCAAGACCAGCATCGAGAAATTCGTCACCGGCCGCGGCATGGAAGACAAGATTCTCCGCATGGAAATTCCTCTGGAGACTGTGACGGAAGTCACGGAGTCCGGCGCCACCAAAGAGGTGGAGCGAAAGGTGTTTCCCGGCTATGTGCTGATCAAGATGGTCATGACGGACGACACCTGGCATCTGGTGCGGAATGTCCGCGGCGTCACCGGCTTTGTCGGCAGCGCCAACAAGCCCATTCCTCTGACGGAGGAAGAGGTCCTTGCCATGGGCATGGAAAAGCACGAGATCGTCGTCAACTACCATGTGGGCGACCACGTTCGGATCGTGGACGGCCCGCTGTCTACCTTCACCGGCGTTGTCGAGGAGATCGAGCCCGAGAAGAACCGGGTCAGCGTCATGGTCTCCATGTTCGGCAGAGAGACGCCCGTGGAACTGGAACTGGACCAGGTCGAAGTTCTGGATTAACGAAAAAACCGCGCCCTGGAGGGCGCCGGGCGCCGGACGGTTCCGGCACAAGTGGGAGGGACCGCAGGGTCCCGCCAAGGACGGACTTCGTCCGCCACCACATTTATGATTTAGGAGGTGCTACTCCGTGGCACAGAAAATTACTGGTTATGTAAAGCTGCAGATTCCCGCAGGCAAGGCAACTCCCGCTCCCCCCGTTGGTCCCGCTCTGGGCCAGCACGGCGTCAACATCGCCGCGTTCACCAAGGAGTTCAACGAGCGTACCAAGAATGACATGGGCATGATCATCCCTGTCGTCATCACCGTGTACGCCGACCGTTCCTTCTCCTTCATCACCAAGACTCCCCCCGCGGCTGTCCTGATCAAGAAGGAGTGCAACATCGAGTCTGGCTCCGGCGTCCCCAACAAGACCAAGGTGGCCACCATCTCCAAGGCCTCCATCCAGAAGATCGCCGAGATCAAGATGAAGGACCTGAATGCCGCCAGCCTGGAGGCTGCTATGAGCATGATCGCCGGTACCTGCCGCTCCATGGGCGTCGTGGTCGGCGACTGAGATTCAACAACAACCAGTCGAGCGGCTGAGAAGGCCGCTCCATACAGTGGGAGGAACTTAGAGTCCGAAGAACCACTATGAGGAGGAAGTAACATTGTTTAGAGGCAAGAAATATCAGGAGAGTGCCAAGCAGATCGACAAGAGCATGCAGTACGAGGCTGCTGAAGGCATGGCTCTCATTTGCAAGACCGCCAGCGCGAAGTTCGACGAGACCGTTGAGCTCCATGTGAAGCTGGGCGTTGACTCCCGGCACGCTGACCAGCAGGTCCGCGGTGCCATCGTTCTGCCCCACGGCACCGGCAAGACTGTCCGCGTGCTGGTGTTCGCCAAGGGCGACAAGGCCGACGCTGCCCGTGAGGCTGGCGCCGACTATGTGGGCGATATGGATATGGTGGAGAAGATTCAGAAGGAAAACTGGTTCGAGTTCGACGTGGTCGTCGCCAGCCCCGACATGATGGGTGTTGTCGGCCGCCTCGGTAAGGTCCTGGGCCCCAAGGGTTTGATGCCCTCTCCCAAGGCCGGTACCGTCACCCCCGATGTTGCCAAGGCCGTGAAGGAAGTCAAGGCCGGTAAGATCGAGTACCGTCTGGATAAGACCAACATCATCCACTGCCCCATCGGCAAGGTCTCCTTCGGCCCCGAGAAGCTGACCGAAAACTACAACGCTCTGATGGGCGCCATCGTCAAGGCCAAGCCCGCCGCCGCCAAGGGTCAGTATATCCGCAGCTGCGTCGCCGCTTCCACCATGGGCCCCGGCGTGAAGATGAACACTGCGAAGCTCATCTAATTGAAAAAGGGGACTCTGTCCCCTTTTTAGATTCCCCCTCACCAGTGACGTCGCTCACGGGTGGACGCCGCCCAAGGCGGCTGGGTCAAGGAATTTTCGGCAGGCGCAGAAAGTGGATTGCCCCGTGAGGGGCAAGAGAAGCCCCTCTGGGGGGCCTGCCGAAAATGATTTGATTTTCTTCATTCGCCGGAGGCGAATGAACTGGGGGAACCCATGGTTCTCCCTAGTCCCTTTCTTTTGTGGAAATTGGGGGGAGAAAATGTTATTTAGGTATTGACATTTTGCCGGTACTTAAATATAATACCAGATGCGTTCCAAAGACAGCAGGTGAGGGCAACCTCGTAAATCCTGCCGAGGGCGGCAAATCGTGAGATTGCTATCCGTCCTTGTGTCTTTGCGGCACAAGGACGGTTTCCTTTTTGAACGCACCTACAATTTTCCTGGAGGTGAAAACAAGAATGCCTAACGCAAAGGTCTTATCCGAGAAGCAGGCTATCGTGGCCGAGCTGACTGAGAAGATCCAGAAGGCCACCGCGGGCGTGATTGTCGACTACAAGGGTATCACCGTTGAAGAAGACACCGCGCTGCGCAAGGAGTGCCGCGAGAGCAATGTGGATTACGCGGTTGTGAAGAACACCCTGCTCCGCTTTGCTTTCAACAACACCGGCCTGAACGATCTGGACGATCTGCTGAACGGCACCACTTCTCTGGCTCTGTGCGATGATCCCGTGGCTCCCGCCCGTGTCATGGCCAACTACGCCAAGAAGCTGGACGGCAAGTTCGAGATCAAGGGCGGCTTCATGGACGGCAAGCCCGTCGATCTGGCCACCATTCAGTCCCTGGCTTCCATCCCCGCACTGCCTGTCCTGCAGGCTCAGGTCCTGGGTACCATGCTGGCTCCCATCACCGGTCTGGCTGTTGTCCTGAAGCAGATCGCCGAGAAGAACGGCGCTCCCGCCGAGGATGCCGCTCCTGCCGAAGAGGCTGCTCCCGCCGCCGAATAATCCGGCTGGCAAACACATTTTTTAATTTTACTATTAGGAGGCAAATACAATGTCTGAGAAAGTTACCGCTATGATCGAAGAGATCAAGGCTCTGACCGTTCTGGAGCTGTCCGAGCTGGTTCACGCTCTGGAGGAAGAGTTCGGTGTTTCCGCCGCCGCTATGGCCGCTCCCGCTGCCGGCGCTGCTGCTGCCGCTGTTGAGGAAAAGACCGAGTTCGACGTGGTCCTGACCGGCTTCGACGCCGCCGCCAAGATCAAGGTCATCAAGGCTGTCCGTGAGATCACCGGCCAGGGCCTGGCCGAGGCCAAGGCTACCGTCGAGGGCGCTCCCAAGACCCTGAAGGAGGCCGTCTCCAAGGACGAGGCTGAGAACCTGAAGAAGCAGCTGGAAGAGGCTGGCGCTAAGGTTGAGCTGAAGTAATTCAACTCCATATTGGAACAAAAATCCCCTGTCCGACGGACAGGGGATTTTTTGTATGCGGGAAGGGAAGCTGCTCCGGATAGGAGAGAGACTCTGCTGGTCTGTATCCGGTGTACAAGGCGGAAAGTCCAGAGGGGACTTCCAAAGATGCGCCGTTTTTTTCGGGAAAATCTTGTCTACCCTCTATGCAAAACCGGAAAAATACGATAAAATAAACTCACTATGATGTGTAACCATGATATGGAGGTTTTTCAATATGGCAAAGCCTGTTTATAAGCGAGTGCTGCTGAAGATCAGCGGCGAGGCTCTGGCTGGCGACAAGCACACCGGCTTGGATTTTGAGATGATCGGCCGGGTTTGCGACGTCATCAAGGAGTGCCTGGACATGGGCGTCCAGGTGGGCCTGGTGGTCGGCGGCGGCAACTTCTGGCGGGGCGCCAAGAACAGCGGCGGCAAGATGGAGCGCACCCGCGCCGACCACATGGGCATGCTGGCAACCGTTATGAACTGCCTGGCTGTGGCGGATGTGTGCGAACAGAAGGGAATCCCCGTCCGGGTGCAGACAGCCATTGAGATGCGCGCCATCGCGGAGCCCTATATTCGCGGCCGGGCCATCCACCATTTGGAAAAGGGCCGCGTGGTCATCTTCGGCGCCGGCACCGGCAATCCCTATTTCTCCACTGACACGGCAGCGGTGCTGCGGGCGGCGGAGATCGACGCCGACGTTATTCTGCTGGCAAAGAACGTGGACGGCGTGTACACCGCCGACCCCGTGAAGGACCCCACCGCCGTGAAGTACGACACCATCAGCTACGACGACGTACTGGCCCAGCACCTGATGGTCATGGACACCACCGCCACGTCGCTGTCCATGGACAACCATATCCCTGTGCTGCTGTTCGCTCTGAAGGACCCCCACAACATCATCCGGGCTCTGTGCGGCGAGAACGTGGGCACCATCGTCAAGGAATAAAACTGCGCGTCAGCGCCTCCCCATAACAGATTGAAATGTGAAAGGAAGGAACACACGATGTTGAAGGACGAATACAAAGTATATGAGGAAAAGATGAAGAAGAGCATCGACTCCGTGGCCGCCGACTTTGCCTCCGTGCGGGCGGGCCGGGCCAACGCCGCCGTGCTGGACCGGATCATGGTGGACTACTACGGCAGCCCCACCCCCATCCAGC
Organism: uncultured Clostridia bacterium; assembly: GCA_945864305.1. Taxonomy (GTDB): domain Bacteria; phylum Bacillota; class Clostridia; order Oscillospirales; family Oscillospiraceae; genus Oscillibacter. Next base: position 9,309 of record CAMBAJ010000058.1, read on the forward strand.
AGATCGCGGCCATCTCCTCTCCGGACCCTCGGGCCCTGGTGATCTCTCCCTGGGATAGCAAAGCTCTGAAGAGCATTGAGAAGGCCATCCAGAACTCCGACCTGGGTATCAACCCCCAGAACGACGGCCGCTGTATCCGTCTGAGCTTTCCCCAGCTGACGGAGGAGCGCCGCAAGGAGCTGGTAAAGCAGATCCATAAGTATGCCGAGGCCGGCAAAGTGGCCGTTCGCAACATCCGCCGTGACGCTATGGACAACTTCAAGAAGCAGGAGAAGAAGTCCGAGATCACCGAGGACGAGTTGAAGCAAGTCGAGAAGGACCTCCAGAAGCTGACCGATGACAGCTGCAAGAAGTTGGATGAGCTGCTGGCGAAAAAAGAGAAGGAATTGATGGCGGTCTGATGGCAGAAGTATTGAAAACCACCGATACGGCGGGGCGGACGAAAAATCCGCCTCGCCATATTGCGATTATTATGGACGGCAACGGCCGCTGGGCCCAAAAGCGGGGCCTGCCTCGCACCGCTGGCCACAAGGCGGGGGCCGAGACTTTCCGCCGCATCGCCACGTACTGCAAGGACATCGGCGTGCAGTATCTGACGGTGTACGCCTTTTCCACGGAGAACTGGAAGCGCTCCGCCGACGAGGTGGGGGCCATTATGGCGCTGCTGAAAAAGTACCTGCTGGAGGCCGTGGACACCATGGAGAAGGACCACATCCGGCTCCACTTCTTTGGGGACATGACGCCCATCGATCCGGAGCTGCGGGCTCTGGCCCGGGAGACGGACGAGATCACGGAGCATCTTTCCAAGGACGATTTCCAGGCCAACGTCTGCCTGAACTACGGCGGACGGGATGAGATTTTGCGGGCAGTGCGGCAGTTCGCCGCCGACTGCGCAGCGGGGGAGAAGAAGCCGGAAGACCTGGACGACGCCATGTTTTCCGGGTATTTGGATTCCCGGGGCATCCCGGACCCGGAGCTGATCATCCGGCCCAGCGGAGAGCTGCGGCTGAGCAACTTCCTGCTGTGGCAGTGCGCCTATTCGGAGTTCTATTTCACGGATGTCCTGTGGCCGGACTTCGACGAGGCGGAGCTGGATAAGGCCATCGCGGCTTACCGGCAGAGAGACAGACGGTTTGGGGGCGTGAAGAAATGAGCTCTTTACAGTCCAGAGTGCTGGTGGCTGTTATCGGCGTGCCGGTGCTGGTGTGGGTGGTGCTGTGGGCACCGTCCCTTGTGATGATGGCAGCGCTGGCGCTTCTCGCGGGTATCGGCGCCATGGAGCTGCAAAAGTGCGTTAGCGGTGTGAAGCGCAGCGAACTAGTGGGTCTCAGCGCAATCTGCGCTGTGTTCACCGTGGAGTGGTACTATGACCGTCCGGCGCATATGGCGCTCCTGTTTATCCTGGAAGCACTGATCTTTTTCGGCTACGCGATCTTCAAGGCTGGGGAAGTAAAGTTTGCCCAAATCATGGCGGGCCTGTTCGGCAGTATTGCCATCGGATATTCTTTTGCGGGGTTCCTCCGCATGGAATCCTCCGGCATCCACCGGGCCTACCTGCTGCTGCCCTTCGTTTTGAGCTTTGCCTGTGACACCTTCGCCTACTTCGCCGGCCGTGCCTTTGGCAAGCACAAGCTGGCCCCCAAGGTCAGTCCGAAAAAGACTATTGAGGGCTCCATCGGCGGTATAGCGGGCAATGTGGTGTGCGGATTGCTGTTCGTCCTTGTTATGGACCGCGCGTTTGGCGCCGGCATCAGCTACGGCGCTATGGCGCTGCTGGCGCTGCTGTGCAGCATCGTGGCCCAGGTGGGCGATCTGAGCTTTTCCCTCATCAAGCGGGAGTTCGGCATCAAGGACTACGGCCATCTGTTCCTGGAGCACGGCGGCGTGCTGGACCGGTTCGACAGCGTGCTGTTTGTGACGCCGGTCATTGAGATTATTTTAAGCTTTGTGAAATAAAATACGCCTATGAGTAATACGATTTCGATACTGGGCTCCACCGGCTCCATCGGCCGCCAGACTCTGGAGGTGGCGGAGCAGATGGGGCTGCGGGTGGCGGCGCTGACCGCCCATGCCAGCGTGGAGCGCATGGAGGAGCAGGCGCGGCAGTTCCGGCCGCGCCTTGCCGTGCTGACCGACGAGGCGGCGGCAAAGGACCTGGCCGTCCGCCTGGCGGACACCGATACCAGGGTCCTAGGCGGTTTTGACGCCCTGACGGAGGCTGCCACGGTTCCAGAGGCGGACACCGTGGTCACAGCCGTGGTGGGTATGGTGGGCCTGAAACCCACCCTTGCCGCCATCAAAGAGAAAAAACGCATCGCTTTAGCCAACAAGGAGACGCTGGTCTGCGCCGGAGAGCTGGTGATGGACGCGGCGGACCGCTACGGCGCGGAGATCGTGCCGGTGGACTCCGAGCACTCCGCCATTTTCCAGTGCGTCCAGGGCTGTGTGGACCGGGGGGAGATCAAGCGCCTGATTTTGACCTGCTCCGGCGGGCCGTTTTATGGCATGACTTATGACGAAGTGGGCAAAATGACAAAGGCGGACGCCTTGAAACACCCCAACTGGAAGATGGGCCCCAAAATTACCGTGGACTGCGCCACGCTGATGAACAAGGGCCTGGAGGTCATCGAGGCCATGCGTCTGTACCGCCTGCCATTGGAGCAGGTGTCGGTGGTCATCCACCGGCAGAGCATCGTCCACTCCCTGGTGGAGTACCGGGACGGCGCGGTGCTGGCCCAGCTGGGAACGCCGGATATGCGCCTGCCCATCCGCTACGCCATGACCTATCCCAACCGCGGGCTGAACCCGGCGGAGCCCCTGGACCTGCTGTCCTGTCCGCCCCTGACCTTTGCGGCCCCGGACCGGGAGGCGTTCCCGTGTCTGGCTATGGCGGAGGAGGCCGCCACCGAGGGCGGCACCGCTTGCGCCATTCTGAACGGCGCCAATGAGGAGGCGGTCCGGCTGTTTCTGGCGGACCGCATCGGCTTCCACGACATCCCCCGGCTGGTGGCCGAGGCCCGGACGGCGGTGCCCGTGGTGCAGAGCCCGACGCTGGAGGACATTCTGGAGGCGGACCGGGCGGCCCGGCAAGTTGTTCTGGGCAATTGATTATTTAGGAGCTATCGCATGAAACCTGTTTTTATCCTGGCGGCAATTTTGATCTTCGGCGTGCTGATCGCCGTCCATGAGCTGGGCCATTTTGTGGCGGCAAAGCTCTGCGGCGTGCGGGTCAACGAGTTTTCCATCGGCATGGGTCCCCTGATCTGGCAAAAAGAGAAGGGGGAGACCCAGTACTCTCTGCGGGCGCTGCCCATCGGCGGCTACTGCGCCATGGAGGGGGAGGACGAGGACACCGGCGACGAGCGCTCCTTTGTTCGCCAGGGCTTCTGGAAGAAGCTCATCATCCTGGCCGCCGGCTCCCTGATGAATTTCATGACCGGTGTGGTCATCCTACTGGCGCTGTACACCGGCGCGGTGGCCTTTTATACGGACCAGATCAGCGGCTTCGCCCCCGGCTTCCCGCTGGAGGGCGAGGACGGCTTGATGGCGGGAGACATCTTCTACAAGATCGACGGCTACCGCACCTATCTGCGGGGCGACGCGTCCCTGTTTTTGAGCTACCACGAGGGGGACACCATCGATCTGGAGGTCATCCGGGACGGGGAAAAGGTAGTTTTGAAGGACTTCCCCATGACCCGGCAGACGTATGCCGGTACTGACGGCAGCACCTACACCGGATTTGGCCTCTATGTGGGGGCCAGTACGGAGGAAGCGACCCTTGGGAACAAGCTGAAATACACCTGGAACACGGCAAAGGACTTTGTCCAGCTGGTCTGGTTCAGTCTGGTGCAGCTGGTCAGCGGCGGCGCGTCCATGGAGGACCTCAGCGGCCCGGTGGGCATCGTGACCACCATCACCGAGGTGGGCTCCGAGGCGGAGACTACCCGGGACGCGTGGACGCAGATATTCTATTTCGCGGCCCTACTGGCGGTGAACCTGTCCGTCATGAATATGCTGCCCATCCCGGCGCTGGACGGCGGACGGATTTTCTTCCTGGCGGTGGATGCCGTGTCCCTGCTGATTTTCAAGCGGAAGGTGCCGGAGAAGTACCAGGCGGCCGTCAATACGGCGGGGTTTGTGGTGCTGATGGGCTTCATGCTCCTGGTGACATTTCATGACGTGTTCAAGCTATTCCAATAGGAGGGACGTTTCATGACCAAGCAATTATTCGTGGGCAAGGTCCCCGTGGGCGGCGGCGCCCCGGTGTCTATCCAGTCCATGTGCAATACAAAGACCGATGACGTGGCTGCCACCGTGGCCCAGATCAAGAAGCTGGAGGCCGCCGGATGCGAGATCATCCGGGTGGCCATCCCCGATCAAGCGGCGGCGGAGGCTGTGGACAAGATCAAGGAGCAGATCGACATTCCCCTGATCGCCGACATCCACTTCAACTACAAGTTCGCCTTGGAGTGCGCGGAGCGGGGTATCGACGCCATCCGCATCAACCCTGGCAATATCGGCGGGGAGGACAAGGTAAAATCCGTGGCGGACATGTGCAATCAGAAGCGCATTCCCATCCGCATCGGCGTCAACGGCGGCTCCCTGGAAAAGGAGCTGCGGGCGAAGTACGGCGGCGTCACCGCCGAGGCTCTGGTGGAGAGCGCCATGGGCCACGTACATCTGCTGAACAAGTTCGACTTTGACGACATCTGTATCTCCGTCAAGTGCTCCGACGTGCCCCTGACCATGCGTGCCTACACGCTGCTGAGCCAGCAGACGGACTACCCCCTGCACCTGGGCGTCACCGAGGCGGGTACGCCCTCCATGGGCATGGTGAAGTCCGCCATGGGCATCGGCGGCCTGCTGTGCATGGGCATCGGCGACACCATCCGGGTGACGCTGACCGCCGACCCGGTGGAGGAGATTTACGCTGCCCATAAGATTCTGAAGGCCGCGGGCCTGCGGAAGGAGGGTGTGAACCTCATCGCCTGCCCCACCTGCGGCCGCACCCGCATTGACCTCATCCCCATCGCGGAGGAGGTGGAGCGGCGGCTGGCCAACTGCAGGAAAAACATCACGGTTGCCGTGATGGGCTGCGCCGTCAACGGCCCCGGAGAGGCCTCCGCCGCTGATATCGGCATCGCCGGCGGCAGGGGAGAGGGCCTGCTGTTCCGCAAAGGAGAAATCCTTTACAAGGTTCCCCAGGAACAGCTTGTGGACGCCTTGATGGCGGAGATTGAGAAACTTTGAGCCATTTATGACGCATCTGCGCAGGGTGCGGTGATTCCGGTATGCCGAGTCGCCGCACCCTGCGATTTGGAACAGAGAAGCGTTCAGGTAGAGAGGAAGAGCCATGTCAAAGGACATTCCCTTTTTTGAAATGTTTACCGAGCTGCAGCTCTCCGGGGAGCTGCGGCTGAAGCTGGCGGGCGCCGTGCTGACCGGGGCCTGTATCGATCAGGCCGCCATGAGCATCGTGCTGCACCTGCTGGTGAAGTCCCCGTTGACGGAGGACGATATCCGGGGCATTCAGGACTGTATCAAGGAGGTCTATGGCTTCACGAAGGTGGAGATGGACGTCACCTGTAAGGCGCCCCAGGCCCCTCGGCCCATGCCCCAGGCGTCCTCCGCACCCGCCGGAGGCGGCAAGCCGGCGGTGGGGAAGGTGCTGATGGGTAACCCCATTAAGGCCCGGCCCGGCCCCATGAAGGATCTGAATGTGAAAATGGGCACTGCCACCGTGGCAGGCAAGGTGTTCGCCTTCGAGTGCCGGGAGACCCGGCGGCCCGGCATGTGGCGTCTGAGCTTCGACATGACGGACTATACCAACTCCGTGACAGTCCAGAAGAACCTGACCACCAAGGAGGCCCAGGGCTTGGAGAGCGCCATCAAGCCCGGCATGTGGCTGTGTGTCCAGGGCAAGATGGAACCCACCTGGGACGGCAAGGACATCCAGCTGAATCCCTATCACATCAACGTCATTGAGCACAAGGAGCGGGAGGACACCGCTCCGGTCAAGCGGGTGGAGCTGCATTTACATACCCGGATGAGCAACATGGACGCTCTGACGGACACCAAGTCCGTGATCCAGGAGGCCATCCGCTGGGGCCATCCCGCCATCGCCATCACGGACCACGGCGTGGCCCAGTCCTTTCCGGACGCCTGGCACGCCGCGGGGGATAAGATCAAAATTCTGTACGGCGTCGAGGGCTATTTCATCAACAACATCGACGACCGGGTGGTGGTCCACGGCACCCAGGACTGCTCTCTGGACGACGAGTTCGTCTGCTTCGACATCGAGACCACCGGCCTGAAGGTGGACCGGGAGGCCATCACGGAGATCGGCGCGGTGGTGCTGAAAAACGGCGAGATCGCGGAGCGGTTTCAGACCTTCGTTAACCCCAACCGCCGCCTGACGCCGGAGATCATCGGCCTGACGGGTATCACCGACGACATGCTGAAAGACGCTCCGCAGTTAAAAGAAGCCCTGACGGAGTTTTTGAAATTCGTCAACGGCCGGCCTCTGGCGGCCCACAACGCGGAGTTCGATATCGGCTTCATCCGGGCGGGCTGCAAAAAGGTGGGCCTGGACTTCCACCCCACCTATGTGGACTCCCTGATCTTGGCCCAGAACCTGCTGCCAGACCTGGGAAAGTACAAGCTGGACATCGTGGCGGAGCACCTGGACCTGCCCGCCTTCAACCACCACCGGGCCAGCGATGACGCCGCCACGGTGGGCTATATGCTGATCCCGTTCTGGAAAATGCTCCACGAGCGGGGCATCCATACCCTCCAGGCGGTGAACAAGGAGATGGAGAAGCTGCGGCCTCTGGGCAGTAAGACCAACCGGTTCCCCAAGCACATCATCCTGTTGGCCCGGAACAAGGTGGGCCTAAAAAATCTCTATCAGATGATCTCCGCCTCCAACCTGAAATACTTCAAGCGGGTGCCCACCATCCCCAAGAGCCTGTTGAACGAGCACCGG
>CAMBAJ010000059.1 GCA_945864305.1 uncultured Clostridia bacterium
CATCACCGATGCTGGTGCCATTTTCACGCAGGAAGGAGACAGAAATCGTCTTGACCACAGGTGCCGGATTGGGATCGGTGTAGTCCGCATTGAAGGACAGGTAGCCAGTGTTGCTATTATCCCAATAGGTTACCAGTTTCTCAAGGTCAGCATAGCTCCAGCCGCCAGTATAGGCATTACCAGAAGCATCCTTCCAACCATAGATGGTCTTATCCCCATCCTGAGTGGGCGGCGTCACACCAGAAGTCGCCACATCAGAAGTGCAGGTCTGTGCCACATCACCGATGCTGGTGCCATTTTCACGCAGGAAGGAGACAGAAATCGTCTTGACTACAGGCGCGGGAGCATTCCAAGTTGCAGTGTATTCAGCGTCCTTATCTGCCTTTTTTGCAATATCAATATCGGGATCCCATCCGTCAAGCGTATAGTTATCCTTCGGCTTCACATCGGGAGGCGCAGGAGTATTGGCATTCTTGCGGACAGTCACCTTATAATTTCCAGAAGGATCATTTGCAGTCGGAATCGTGCCATGGTCACCGGGTTTATAGGTCACGGTAACAGAGGGAATGTTGACCGTCGCAGGATCAACCGATACTTCTTGAGAATTACCGTCTGAATCCGTATACTTCAACGTTGCGGACTCATTGGTTGGAATATTGTTGCCATAGGTATGATCCTTCGCGGTCACAGTAAAGGAAACAGACGCGCCTTCCTCCGTGATCGTGCCGACGTTCCATTCGACTTTGCCTGCATCACGATCAATGGTCAATCCTTTAACGTTCTGGCTATCCAATGTTTTCTTGTCGAACTTATCCGTATCGATCAGGTCGGTAAAGGTTGCCTCTGTACCAGCGGGCTTAGGTTCAGTGGTGATCCGAGAAATGATTTTCTGAACCCGCTCAGGCAGCTTGGTATTGATATCCTGAACACTGGTAAAGTTGACATGATAATCCGGATTGTCCTTATCCGTAGACAGGTTGCCAAGAGCTGTGTCATCCTTCGCCTTCAGACCAATGGTATAAATCTTGACACCATCAGCTTTCAGCTCATTAGCCTGCGTAAGACCATTCCATTTGGCATTATTGCTACTATTACCAGAATAGCCGGGTGCACCATCGGAAATAAAAATGACATACTTGTCATTCTCGCTTCCGCTAAAATAGCTCTGTGCTTTTGCCAAACCAGCAGTGTAGTTCGTACCGCCGTCGGCTTTCATCTTATCAATCGTATTGAATACGTTCTGAATATTGCTCTTTTCATCCAATGTTGTCAAGCCAATGCAGGCACTCATCCGCAACTCTTTTTCACTGGCTCCGCCATTGTTGCCTACAAAGGAAACAACGCCCACTCGGTTCTTGGGATTGTTTTCCTTCAGGCCATCTACCACAGTATAGGCTGCCTTCTGCGCCGCAGTCATTTTGGTGATGGTATTTTTGCAATCTTTGGTTCTGCCCGGAATCTGAATTCTGCCTGTTTCCCCCAGGTGACTGCCAAGGCGAAATGCGTGAAGCTGTCCGCAGTTGGAGCAGCGATAAACTTTCACATAAGCACCCAAACCAAGATCATATCTTGTCTCAACTTCTGTGTTCGACCCACACTTCAGGTTAGGAGCATCCTTCATACTGCTGGAGTTGTCCACGACCAGGACAACATCCACCGGCTTGGAGACACTCTGTCCGGGGACATCTTTGCCTTTGACCGACAATGTGATGGTTGCTTGACCAGTGGCTTCATCATATGTGGCCGTTTTGGTCGCTTTGACCTCACCGGGGTTCAGTTCTGTTCCTCCTACCGCAAACGCAGTTGCGGGCAGAAGGGTGAATATCATCACCAGCGCCATTACCAGCGACAATACTCTGTGCTTTGTTTTTGCCATGTTTCTCAATCATCCTTTCCTTTTAGATTGGATTTCTGACAGCCGGGCGGGCCTGGCGGCGGCGATCCCGCTTTAGCTCCCTGGCTTTGCGTCCCGCCCTTTCGGGCGGTTTGCCTTGTTCAGTTCGTGTTGGCGCGGCTCCCCGCGCCGGGTCTTGTGTTTTCTCGCTCACCGTTCCAAATTTTTCCGGTTGGCATCCCTCCTATTCTTATGCAAATTATAGCATAAGCACCCTCTATGAAACCAGTTAGAATTTCGGGTTTTATGAGGAAATTCCATCGTCATTTTGCCGATTTTTGCAAACTATTTTTGTAAACTTTTTCGTTAATACATTTGTGTGGCTCACACCATCTTCTCCGGACGGACAGTTTCGTCAAATTCCTCCGCTGTCAGCAGGCCCAGGGCCAGCACCGCCTCTTTCAGGGTCGTGCCGTCGTGCAGCGCCTTTTTCGCGCACTTCGCCGCCGCCTCGTAGCCGATCTTCGGCGTCAGGCAGGTCACCAGCATCAGGGAGTTGTGGAGGTTGTACTCCATCCGCTCCACATTGGGGGTGATGCCCTCCACGCAGTGGACCCGGAAGGAATCGCACACGTCCGCCAGCAGCCGGGCGGACTGCTGGAAGTTATACGCCGACACCGGCAGGAACACGTTGAGCTGGAAGTTGCCCTGGGACGCCGCCATGCCGATGGCCGCGTCGTTGCCCATGACCTGCACCGCCACCATGGTGACGGCCTCGCACTGGGTGGGGTTCACCTTGCCGGGCATGATGGAGGAGCCAGGCTCGTTCTCCGGGATATGGAGCTCGCCCATGCCGCAGCGGGGGCCGCTGGCCTCCCAGCGGATGTCGTTGGCGATTTTCATCAAATTCGCCGCCAGGGCCTTCAGCGCACCGTGGGCGAACACCAGGGCGTCCTTGGAGGTCAAAGCGTGGAACTTGTTGGCGTCCGGCACGAAGTCCAGGCCCGTCATCTCCCGGAGCTGGGCGCAGACCATCCCGTCGTAGCCCTTGGGGGCGTTGAGGCCCGTGCCCACGGCGGTGCCGCCGATAGCCAGACGCTCCAGCTCCGTCAGGGCCAGACGCAGCATCCGGACGGGGGCCTCCACCAGCTCCCGCCAGCCGGAGACCTCCTGGGCGAAGCGCAGGGGCGTGGCATCCTGGAGATGGGTGCGGCCGATGCGGATCAGGTCGGGGTACGCCTGCTCCAGCTTCCCGAAGGCCGCGGCCAGACGCTCCGCCGCCGGGATGACGTCGTTTGCCACGCTCAGGGCCGCCGCGATGTGCAGGGCGGAGGGGAAGGTATCGTTGGAGGACTGGGAGGCGTTGACGTGGTCGTTGGGGTGGAGGGTCACGCCCCGGTCTGCCGCCAGGTGGGCAATGACCTCGTTGACGTTCATGTTGGTCTGGGTGCCGCTGCCGGTCTGCCACACCACCAGGGGGAACTCGTCGTCCCACTTGCCGGCCCGAATCTCCTGGCAGGCGGCGGCGATGGCGCCGGCCTGGGTCTCCGTCAGCTTGCCCACCTGGGCGTTGGCCCTGGCGCAGGCCTCTTTCAGGTACGCGAAGGCGGTGATGATCTCCTTCGGCTGGCGCTCGCCGCCGATCTTGAAGTTCTCAAAGCTCCGCTGGGTCTGGGCGCCCCAGTGATGGTCCGCCGGAACGGCGATCTCGCCCATGGTATCGTGTTCAATGCGGGTGTTCATATCCATGATCCTCCATAATATGTGAAGTGTGGGTCTCAAATCCCATTTATTATATAAAAAAACAGCGGCGGGGACAAGCCCCGCCGCACGGTCGTTCTATGAAAATCAGCGGTCCGAGTGCAGCCAGGAACTGGGAATGTCGTAGGGCTTGTAGGCAGAGGTCAGCACCTTTTCAAAGATCGGCGCGTCGGGTTTCTCGATGCGCTTGAGAATCTGCTCGCCCGCGGCCGCGCCCAACTCCTCCACCGGCTGGACGATGCGGTCCATCTGATTGGAATAAAGTTGATCAAAGTTGGAATCATAATCTACGAAGCTGACCAGATCGATGCCCTTGCCCGGCTGGATGCCCTTCTTATTGAGATAGACCACCGTCTCCGAGGCCATCAGGCCCTGGCAGACCACGATGGCGTCGCAGTCCCGGGACAGCAGCTCGTCCAGGCAGTGCTGGGCGCTGTTTTCCATGGAGTCGCCGTAGCAGATCAGAGACTCGTCCTGGGCCAGGCCGCAGTCCACCACCGCCTGCTGGTAGGCGGAGATACGCTCCTTGGTGGAGGACAGGCGGGGCAGGCCGCCGATGATGCCCACCCGGCGGTCGCCCTTGCCGGCCAGGCGGCAGACGCTGCGGTAGATGGGCTGGAAATTGGACACACAGATGGAGGAGTACTTCTTGGTCTCAAAGGTCCGGTCCACCAGGACCACCGGGAACCCGGCGGGGATCAGCTCGTCAAAGCGCTGGAAGTCGTCCATGGTGCTGGCAATCAGCAGGCCGTCCACCAGACCGGCGGTCAGCAGGCGGATGTTGTTCTCCTCCCGCTCCATGTTCTCCTTGGTATTGGCGATGATGAGGTGATAGCCCTGGGCGGAGAGGCAGTTCTCCACGGACTCGATCATGGTGGCGAAAAATTTGTTGGAGATATCGGGCACAATGAAGCCCACGGTCTTTTTCTTGCCGGTGCGGAAGCTGCGGGCGGACGCGTCCGGTGTATAGCCCAGCTCCGCGATGGCCTGATAGACCTTCTCCTTCGTCTCGTTGGAGACATAGCGGGTATTATTAATGGTATGGGAAACGGTGGCGGTGGAGACCCCGGCCAGCCGGGCCACATCACTGATGGTCACTTTCATGCTGTTCACCCTTTTGCGCAAAAGCAGATTTTTTTACGTAATCAATTAGCCTATGCACAGTATAGGCCAATGGCTTTGCATTCGTCAAGAGTTTTTGCCCCTCTTTTCGACAGACTTCTGTGAATTCTGCTCATTTATTATCAAAAATTCACAACCCGAATTTGGGATTGTTATTTGAAATGACAATTGCCAAAAAGTTAGCTGTGTGATAGTATACTCGTGGAAAATCGATTAACCAAAACGTTTACGCAATCGTTTTGGCAATACATCCCCATGTGTTCAACTTTGAAAGGAGTTTTTTACTATGAAAGCCAAGATCGGTATCAATGGTTTCGGCCGCATCGGCCGTCTGGTGTTCCGCGCTGCCCTGACTCACGACGATGTTGAGGTCGTCGGCCTGAACGACCCCTTCATGAACCCCGAGTACATGGCCTATATGCTGAAGTACGACAGCGTCCACGGCAAGTTCCCCGGCGAGGTCTCCTCCGAGGACGGCGCTCTGGTCGTCAACGGCAAGAAGTATCCCGTTTTCACCGCCATGGACGTCAAGGACATTCCCTGGGCTTCCGTCGGCGCTGAGTATATCTGCGAGTGCACCGGCAAGCACCTGACCAAGGACCTGTGCCAGGGCCACATCGACGCCGGCGCCAAGCACGTCGTCATGGGCGCTCCCTCCAAGGACGACACCCCGATGTTCGTCATGGGCGTCAACCACAACAAGTACACCTCTGACATGACCTTCGTGTCCAATGCCTCCTGCACCACCAACTGCCTGGCTCCCATCGCCAAGGTCCTGAACGACAACTTTGGCATCGTTGAGGGTCTGATGACCACCGTGCACTCCGTCACTCCCACCCAGAAGCTGCTGGACGGCGCTTCCCTGAAGGATTGGCGCGGCGGCCGTGCTGCCACCGGCAACATCATCCCCTCCTCCACCGGCGCCGCCAAGGCCGTGGGCAAGGTCATCCCCGAGCTGAACGGCAAGCTGACCGGTATGTCCATGCGCGTCCCCACCCTGGACGTCTCCGTGGTGGACCTGACTGCCAAGCTGGCGAAGCCCGCCTCCTATGAGCAGATTTGCGAGGCCATGAAGGCCGCTTCCGAGGGCGAGCTGAAGGGCGTTCTGGGCTACACCGACGAGGACGTGGTCTCCAGCGACTTCCTGGGCGATCCCCGCACCTCCATCTTCGACAAGAAGGCCGGCATCGCTCTGACCGACACCTTTGTGAAGGTCGTCTCCTGGTACGACAACGAGTGCGGCTACTCCAACAAGATGGTCGAGCTCATTGCCCACATGTGCTCCGTGGACAACAAATAATCCATTCCACAGGATCGTTTGTTTTATAGTGCAGCAGCCGTCCGGACCGAATGGTGCGGTCCGCTGCATTTTATTTTCTTTCTCCGTGCAGCAAAAAAGCCGCTTTCGCGGCTCCCGGAATTTGGGGCAAAAAAACATCCCCCCACTCGCTCCATCGGCGAATGGGGGACTCACCCATTGATCGGACTGGTTTCCCCACAAAACCTTTGGGCTTTGCGGGGGCCCCGGATCAAACTCAAATGGGCAGGCGAAGCCCGCCCATTTCAAGGTTTTGCCCTTCGGGCAAAACGCTTGTACGCCGCACTCGCGGCGAACATGGACAGTCTCTTTTGCGTTTTGGCAAAAAACATCCCCCCACTCGCTCCATCGGCGAATGGGGGGCTCACCCATTGATCGGACTGTCCATTGGTCTGTACCTCTTACTTTCACGAATTACCGCTCGGATACAAATCTTTTAGGGGAATCGGGGAAACTCTGGGAACTTCCAATCCTTAAAACAGCTTTGCACGCAGACATCTGCTCTGGTCTCTGCCAAAACGTTCTCGTGTGGCTCATCATAGTGAGTGTGTTTCGTCTTTGGGGGTGCTTCCAAAAGTTACTCGCGGTTGATGCTTACTCGATTCCGAACGGTTTTTGGGTTCAGGTCTTGTGAACCTCTGAGCTTTCTAGCCCATGGGACTCACTCCTTTCCTGTGTCTATAATGTACAATACTTTTTCGCTTTTGTCAACACCGTCTGTGCACTTTTTACGGTTCAGACAAATGCAAATCGTTTTCCTTCGTCAATATATACATTTGTCCTCTTGTTGTGGACAACTTTAAGTGTTTCATCACTTCGCCAGCTCCGCCAGGAAATCCTCCTGGGTGAAGGTGAAGCGGAAAGCATCCAGCAGCGCCTCCACGTTGTCCTCGTTGTGCTCGATCTCCCGGCTGAACCGGCGCAGGGCCTCCGGCAGCCCGCAGGCCGCTGACAGGCGTTCAACCACCAGCACCGCGAACACGCACAGCTGCGCCCGGGACAGCAAGTCCCCGTCGTTGACGGTCTTGAGCAAGTACCGGAAGGCGAAGTAGACGGCGATCCGCTCCAGCGCCGTCTCCGGCGCCGCCGTCCCGGGGACATCCTCCGCCTGTCTCAGAACCTCCTCCCAGTCCGGCTCCAGAATCTCCAGCGTCCCCAGCAGCCGCAGGGCGTCCGGGAACAGGCCTGCGGCCTCCCTGTGGGCAGGCACTTCCGGCTCCCCGGCCTCCAACGCCGGCAGGCCCGCCGTCTCGTCCTGGTCCAGCAGCGCCTGGGCCCGGGCGGCCAGGTCCAGAAATCTCCGCAGACGCTGCCGCAGGGGCCGGGTGCGGTCCCGGAGCACTTCTATCATATGGTCCCGCAGGGGCACCAGGTCCGAAAGCCAGGGGTCGCCTTCCTCCCCCGGCTCCGGCGTCTCAAATTTCCGGAAAGTCAGGGGGGGCTCACTTCCCAGCAGCAGGTCATTGACCTTCGGGCAGGAGGCGGACAGGGTGATCTCCCGGAAGGGGCCGTAGTCCTCGGTGAACCGGGGATGCTCCCGGCAGGTGACGCTGGTGGCCTCCTCTCCCAATCGGCGGTGGATCTCGCAGAGATTTTCATCATCCAGAAAGGGGCAGCGGCCGCCGTCCAGGGGGAAACAGAGGTCCCCCTCCTCATCCTGCCGCAGGGCCGCCCGCAGCTTGTCCCCCAGCGGGCCGGACACCTCCCGGTAGCGGGCGGCGGTGCTGTCATCCACTACCACCTCCCAGCCGATGCAGCAGCTGTGGGGGCAGGCCCCCGCGAGACAGTGGAAGTTTTCAAAATAATCCGGCACACGAATCAGCATGGCGGTGTCTCCTCTCAAAGGTCCTGCTCTCCGGGCTCCAGCAGGCGAAAATGGTTTTTCCGGAATTCCAGGACGCCCTCGTCCCGGAGCTTTCCCAATGCGGCGGACATGGCGCTGCGATCCACCGCCAGATAGTCCGCCAGCTGCTGGCGGTCCATGGGGATGTCGAACTCCGGCCCCCCGGAGCGCAGCGCCTGGGCGGACAGGTAGCTCAGCAGCTTCTCCCGGGTGGTCCGCCGGGCCATGTGGCGCATCTTCCGGGTCAGCGTCAGATTTTTCTCCGCCAGCAGCGCCGTCAGGTTCCGCGTCAGCTGCCCGCAGCCCGTCAGCGCCGTCTCCACCCGCAAAAACAGCACCCGCGCGTCCGACGCGGCCAGCACGGAGACCTCCAGCGGCTCCCCGGCCAGGGCGTAGGACTCCGCGAAAATCTCCCCCGGCCCCGCCAGGCCCACGATGCTGCGGCTGCCCCAGAAATCCTCCCGGAGGATGTGGACCGTCCCAGACAGCACCAGCCCCAGCCGGTCCGTCCACTCGCCCCGCCGGAGCAGCCACGCGCCCTTTTCATACGCCCGCTCCCGGGCGTCCAGACAGTCCAGCAGCGATGCCAAGTCCGCCGGGGCGATGTCCCGGAACAGGGGCGAACTGGTCATGCAAGGGGAAATTTCCATGAGAGGTTCCTCCGTTCGTTGGAAAAACAACAGACTTTTCGACACCATTGTACGATACTATTCCCAGCAAAGCAATCCCAAACCGTTTTGAAACAGAAAAAAGGAGACATACTATGGTTCGGAGAATCATTGAAATTAATCAGGAAAAATGCAACGGCTGCGGCGCCTGCGCCACCGCCTGTCACGAGGGCGCCATCGGCATGGAGAACGGCAAGGCCGTCCTCCTGCGGGACGACTACTGCGACGGCCTTGGCGACTGCCTGCCCACCTGCCCCACCGGGGCCATTACCTTCGTGGAGCGGGAGGCGGCCGCCTACGACGAGGCCGCTGTGCTGGCGAAAAAGGCCGCGGCGCTGAAGGGCAGCGCCCCTGTGACCCGCACCGGCTGTCCGGGTAGCATGAGTCAGGCCCTGCGGCAGGACGATACCCCCGCCGCGCCCTCCGCCGCCGGAGGCCCCATCTCCCGCCTGGCCCAGTGGCCCGTCCAGATCAAGCTGCTGCCCATCGAGGCGCCCTTCTACGACGGCGCCAGGCTGCTGGTGGCCGCGGACTGCACCGCCTTTTCCCGGGCGGACTTCCACGAGCGCTTCATGGGGGGCCGGATCACCATGATCGGCTGCCCCAAGCTGGACGAGGGGGATTACACGGAAAAGCTGACGGAGATTCTCCGCCGCAACAATATCCGGGAGGTCACAGTGGTCCGCATGGAGGTCCCCTGCTGCGGCGGCATTCAGCGGGCCGTGGAGACCGCCCTGCGGCAAAGCGGCAAGTTCATCCCCTGGCAGGTGGTGACACTGGGCCGGGATGGAAATATCATCGAATAATCGGAGGAATTCCTATGAAAGCAACTGTCAATGAATCCTGCATCGGCTGCGGCCTGTGCGCCGGTACCTGTCCGGAGGTCTTCTCCATGGGCGACGATGGCTTCGCCCACGGCGGCGAGGTCCCGGCGGAGCTGCTGGACACGGCCCAGGAGGCCCGGGACGGCTGTCCCGTCAGCGCGATCAGCATTGAGGACTGAAAAACAGGGACCCGCGTCGGCGGGTCCCTGTTTTTTCACGTGTTGTCCCGGCTGATGGGCTCCCGGAACAAAAGCCGCCGCAGGGCCTTGCCGTTGAAGGGGATCAGCGGATAGAGATAGCCCTTCCCCACCAGCGGCTTCGTGGTGACCAGCAGCACCAGAATGCCCACGACGCCCAGGACAAAGCCCCATACGTCGAACACCGCCGTCACCAGCATCAGCGCCACCCGCAGCAGCTTGAAGGCGTAGCCCATCTCATAGCTGGGCTGGGCGAAGCCCGCCACGGACACGAAGGCCATATACACCAGCACCTCCGGCCCCAGCCAGCCCGCCTGGACGGCGAAGTCGCCCAGGATCAGGGCCCCCAGCATGGAGAAGGAGTTGGACAGGGAGTCCGGCGTGTTCAGCGACGCCAGCTTCAACACGTCGATGAGGAACTCCACTACCAACAGCTGCCAGAGAAGGCCCAATGACGCCGGCTCCGGCGAGGACAGAAACTCCAGCCACTCCGGCAGCCGCCCCGGCTCGCTGACCATCAGGTACCAGGCCGGGGTGATGAACATGGAGATCAGAAACACGATGATCCGCAGCAGCCGGAGGTAGGTGCCGGTGAGGGGTGGGAAATAGTACTCGTTGGCCTCCTGTGTAAAGTCAAAAAAGGTGGTGGGCAGGATCATCACTGAGGGGGAGTTGTCCACCATCAGGACGATGTTCCCCTCCAGGACACTGGCGGCGGCGGTGTCCGGCCGCTCCGTGTAGCGGACCTTGGGGAAGGGGTTGTACCACTGCTTGGGCCGGATGGCCTCCGCCACGCTCTCCTGGGCCATGGTCAGGGACTTGACGTCGATGCCCGCCAGCTTCTCCCGGACCTCCGCCAGCAGCTCCTGGTCCACTTTATCGTCCAGATAGCACAGCACCGCGTCGGTGCGGGAGCGGGTGCCCACCTTGTGGCCCTCCATGGTCAGGTGGGGGTCCCGGATGCGGCGGCGCAGCAGGGCCATGTTGGGCACCACCGCCTCGATGAAGCCGTCGTGGGAGCCGCGGAGGACCTTGCCGTCCGGCGGCTCTCCCACGCTGCGGGCGGGGTACTCTTTGCAGTCCATCAGCGCCCCGCCGGGAAGGCCCTCCACCAGCAGCAGCGACTTGCCCAGCAGCACCGAGGTCACGATATCGTCCACGTCGAAGCTGACGTTGGTCTCCGAGAAGGTGATATACCGGTCGGCAAAGGCCTGCATCTCCGTCAGCGGCGCCACGTCCGCCGCTGTCAGGGACAGCCAGAAGGCCCCCATCCGCTCCAGCGTGGCGTCCTTGCCGTAGCCGTCGATGACCCACAGCCGGGCCCGCCGCCCGCCGATGACATAGTCCCGGCTGACCAGATCGCAGCTGCGGCCCACCCCCAGCACCTCGTCGAACCGGCGCACGTTGTCCATGTAGTTGTCAGAAAGCTGTTCCATGCTCCACCTCCGTCAATACCGCTAGTATGTGCCGGAGAAGGGGCGATATTCCTATACAGGAAGGCATATTCAATCCATGCATTACAGATAGTTTTCATTTTTTTCTTTTTCCGGTTCCGTCTTGCAAATTCCGGAGGGATTCGCTAGACTGAAACCAGCTGACAGCAAGGAGGACTGCCCTATGGATTTTATCAAATGCGCCTGCATCGAGACGCTTTATACGGAGCTTCCCTTTCTGGACCGCTTCCGGGCGGCGAAGGAAGACGGCTTCGGCGCTGTGGAATTCTGGAGCTGGATGGACAAGGACCTGGTCGGAGTGAAGGCCGCCGCCGAAGCTGCCGGGGTCATCATCTCCGGTTTCAACGGGGACGCGGACTTCTCCCTCATTGACCCCGCCCAGAAAGCGGACTATCTGGCGTTCCTCCGGCAGAGCGTACACGCCGCGAAGAAAATCGGTGCCCGGTCTGTCACCATCCACTCCAACGCCCTGGGCGAGGGCGGCGTGGTGGTGAACCATTATGATGATCTCTCCCACACCGTCAAGCTCTGCGCCATGTTCGACACCCTCCACAACTGCGCGGACATTGCGGAGGAGAGCGGCATCCGCATGAATCTGGAGGCCCTGAACATCACCACGGACCACGTGGGCAACTTCCTGACCTCCACCCAGATGGCGGCGGAGCTGACGGCCATGGTGGGGTCTCCCCTGCTGAAAATCCTCTACGACGTCTACCACATGCAGCTCAACGAGGGCAGCCTCTGTGACAACATCCGCCGCTACGCCGGGCAGATTGGCCACGTCCATGTGGCGGACGCCCCGGGCCGCCACGAGCCGGGCACCGGCGAGATCAACTACCGGGCCGTATACAACTGTCTGGCGGAGGCGGGCTACCGGGGCTTCATCGGCTACGAGCTGTTCCCAAAAACCACCACCGCCGAGGCCGTGAAGGCCATCATGGCGGATTGAGCCGCGCGGACCATACCAGAAAGCACGAGGCTTCGCATACATCCTGTATGCGAAGCCTCGTCTGTTTTCATTCCGCGATTTTCGGGAACGTCAATATGAAGGTGCTTCCCTTGCCCGGTTCGCTCTCCAGCGTCACCTGGGCGCCCAGATAGGCGGCGCCGTGCTTCACGATGGACAGCCCCAGGCCGGTGCCGCCGCTGGAGTGGCTCTTGTCCACCCGGTAGAACCGCTCGAACACCCGGCCCTGGGCCTCCCGTGGGATGCCGATGCCCGTGTCCCGCACCGTGACCCGGCCGCCCTCCGGCGTGTCGGACACCGTCACGGTGACGCTGCCACCGGCATGGTTGTAGGCCACCGCGTTGTCGCAGAGGTTGTAGATGATCTCCTCCACGATCTGGGGCACGCCCCGTGCCAGTGCGCTGCCGCCCTCCAGGGTCATGGTGACCTGCTTTTTCTCCGCCGCCACCGCCAGCTGGTCCAGGATGCTGCGGCTCAGCCGGTACAGGTCCACGGCCTCCCACTGGGCGGCGGGGCTGCCCTCGTCCAGGCGGGAGAGCTTGATGATGTCGTTCACCAGGCCGATCAGGCGCTGGGCCTCCCGGTGGATGTTGCCCGCGAAGTGGGGGATGTCCTCCGGCTTCACCAGACCGTTTTCCAGAATTTCCGCCGTGCCCAGAATGGAGGTCAGGGGCGTTTTCAGCTCGTGGGACACGTTGGCGGTGAACTCCCGCCGTAGCGCCTCCCGCTGCTCTTTTTCCGTCACGTCCAGCACGATCAGCACCGCGCCGTTCTGGACGCCGTCCTGCTCCACGGGGCTGGCAAAGACCCGGCGGCACTCGCCGTCCCGCTCCAGCAGCTCCTCCCGCCGGCGGCCGGCCAGGGCCTCCTCCACGCAGCGGCGGAAGCCCGCCTCCCGGTCCAGGGCCAGGACGCTCTCGCCCTCCTCCACCGGACGCTGGCAGCCCAGCAGCTTCAAGGCCGCGGAGTTATGGGAGAGCACCCGGGTCTCCTGATCGATGACCAGCAGGCCCTCGCTCATGTTCTCCGTGATGGCGTTGAATTCCTCCCGCCGCTGCCGCAGCGTCTCCACCTGCCGCTGGATCTGGCGGTTCTGGCTGCGAATTTTTCCAATGAGGGGCGACAGCTCCTCGTAGGGGGCCTCGTCGCCGGGCTCGTTCAGGTCAATGGCATTGATGGGCTCCACCAGCTGCCGGGACACCCGCCCTGCCAGCCACAGCGCCAGACAGAACGCCAGCAGCATCATCAGCGCCACGGGCTGCATCGCCTGGAGCACCAGCACCCACACGGAGTACTGGGTATCCGCCAGCCGCAGCACGGAGCCATCGGACAGCCGCAGGGCGTAGTACACGGTTTTCTGGGACAGGGTGCTGGAATACCGGGAGGCGGTGCCGCGGCCCAGCAGCATGGCCTCGTGGACCTCCTCACGCTCCCCGTGGTTCTCCATGTCCGCCGCTGTCTGCCAGTTGTCGAACAGCACCTCGCCGCCGGCGCCGATCCAGGTGATGCGCCGGTCCTCCGGCAGGCCACCGGACAGGTAGTCCATGCCCTGGCTCTCCACGCCCCGGGCGATGTACGCAGTGCTCTGGGCCAGCTCTGCGGTCACCCGGTCCTGAAAATAGCCGTACAGCACGCCCACGATCAGCACCAGACTAGCCAGCAGCACGGACAGGGACACCGCCATGATGGAGCGGAAAATACGTTTCGTCATGGCGCCGCCTCAGCTTTCCAGGCTGATCTTGTAGCCGTAGCCCCGGACGGTCTCGATGTAGGCCCCGGCGTCCCCCAGCTTCTGGCGCAGGGTGCGGACGTGGACGTCCACCGTGCGGCTCTCGCCGGTGAAGGCGTAGCTCCAGACCTCCTCGATGAGCCGCTCCCGGGAGAGGACCTGACCCCGGTTTTTCAAAAGCAGGCACAAGACCTCGAACTCCTTCTGGGTCAGGGCCACCTCCCTGCCGTTCACCGTCACGATATGGCGGCCGGGGTCTACCGTCAGGCAGCCGCAGCGGTAGACATCCGCCTCCGGCTCCGTCCGCCGCAGCAGGGCCCGGATGCGGGAGAGCAGCTCCATCATGCCGAAGGGCTTGGCCACGTAGTCGTCGGCGCCGGCGTCCAGGCCCAGGACTTTATCGTACTCCGTGCCCTTGGCCGTCAGCATGATGACCGGCAGCCGCGCGGTACGGGAGGAGGCCCGCAGCTTCTTCAAAACGGAGATGCCATCCTCCTCCGGCAGCATGATATCCAGCAGCACCAGGGAGGGCACGGCCTCGGCCATGGCCTCCCAGAAGGCGGAGGGCCGTTCAAAGCCCCGGGCCTCCATGCCCTGACTGTTGAGGGTGTAGATGACAAAATCACGGATGCTTCCGTCGTCTTCCAGTAAGTAAATCATAATTGTCCCCTATGTATCCGCCGGAGGGCGGATGGAATCGGTCTCAGATCAGCTGCTGTTCGTTGATCATCAGCTTGAACTGTAACCCCAGCTTCTCCGCCGCCTTGCGGCAGAGGATCATGCGCTGCATGAAAATTTCAAAGTAGTCCATGACGGAGCCGTACTTCGTGTCCACGGACAGCTTCAGCTTGATGAGGGTATGCTCCTCGTTGATCTTCAGCTGCGACTTTTTCACCGAGTAGTTCACCCGGTCGTGGATGTCGAAGCTGGACAGGTCCTGATTCCGGACCCGGCTGCGGCGGACGTCGGATTTGTCCGCCAGGATCAGGGCCGCCGCCACGGCGTTCACCGGCTGGCCGGTGCCCTCGTCGTGGTTGCCGATGGCGGTGACGATGGTGGCGATCTCCTCCGGGTCGCAGTCCAGATTGTCCAGAATGCGGAACGCCATGACGGCGCCGGACTGAGAGTGGTCGATCCGGTTCACCAGATTGCCGATGTCGTGGAGGTAGCCTGCGATCTTCGCCACCTCCACGGTCCGCTCCGGATAGCCCAGGGTCTCCAGAATATACCCCGCCGTCTCCGCCACGACGGTCACATGGGCGAAGCTGTGCTCCGTGAAGCCCAGTGCAATCAGCGATTCGTCCGCCCGCTGGATATAGGTGCGGATGGCGGCGTTGTTCTTCACGTCTTCAAAGGTCAGCATCAATTTGTCCTCCCTTTTCCGCTCAAAAATTCAATCATTTTCGCCGCGACATGTGCGTGACGAAAATACACTGACTCAGCCGCCTTGGGCGGCGTTCACCAGTGACATCGGTCACTGGTGGGGGAATCTAAAGGGGGGACGAAGTCCCCTCTTTAATTATTCGAGGGATGGACACCTGTCAGGGAGTACTCCACCCACTCCGCCACATTGGTGGCGTGGTCGCCGATGCGCTCCAGGTACTTGGCCACCATCAGCAGGTCCAGACCCTGCTCGCCGTAGGTGGCGTCCGCCGCCAGCATGTCGATGAGCTCCTGTTTCACCTGCTCGAACAACGCGTCCACCTGGTCGTCGGCGGCATAGACCGCCCGGGCCAGGTCCAGGTCCTTCTTCACAAAGGAGTCCACGCTGTCCGTCACCATCCCGATGACCGCCCGGGCCATGTCGGCAATGTGCAGCATGCCGGAGCCGTTGGGCAGGCCCACGTGGCGGGTCAGGTCCGCGATATCCGCCGCTTGGTCGCCGATGCGCTCCAGGTCGGAGATCATCTTCAGCGCGGAGGAGATGGTCCGCAGGTCCCGGGCCACGGGCTGCTGCTGCAAAAGCAGCTTCATGCAGAGGTTCTCCACCTCCCGCTCGGCCTGGTCGATCTCCCGCTCCGCCTCGATGGCGGCCTGCGCCAGTTCCTCGTCGCCCTTCAGCAGGGCCTCCGCCGCGGCGGAGATGGCGTCCTCGCACAGGGCGCCCATCTGGATCAGTTCCACATGCAGCTTCTCCAGCTGCTCGTCAAATTTATTCCGCATTCCGCTCTCCTCCTTAACCGAACCGGCCGGTGATGTAGTCTTCCGTGCGCTTGTCCCTGGGCGTGGAGAACAGCTGCTCCGTCTTGCCGAACTCCACCAGATCGCCCAGCAGAAAAAACGCCGTGTTGTCGGAGACGCGGGCTGCCTGCTGCATATTGTGGGTCACCATGACCACAGTATACTTGCTCTTCAGCTCGATTGCAAGGTCCTCGATCTTGGAGGTGGAGATGGGGTCCAGGGCGCTGGTGGCCTCGTCCATCAGCAGCACCTCCGGCTCCACGGCCAG
>CAMBAJ010000060.1 GCA_945864305.1 uncultured Clostridia bacterium
CGTTATGCTCCCGCACCGTGTAGAAAATCTGCTGCAAAACGTTTACAAATTTGGGGGCCTGCTGAAAATGCAGCCGCCCCACTGTATCAATATCCGTCGGTCAGAGAGCTTGACCGCCTCTGTCCTCTCAGCCTTTACGCCATCCAAAGAGGCCCTTGAAAAAACCGCCCTTTTCCTTCGGAGGCTTTGTCCCTTTTTCCAGACGCTCCACAGCTTCCGCCGCGCCGTCGTATGCCTGCTCCGCCGCGGCGCGATACAGCTCCAGTGCCTTCTCCTGGTCCCGGAGCACACCCCTGCCGTTTTCATAGCACCAGGCCAGGTTATACTGGGCCCGGGGAAGCCCCTGATCTACCGCCCGGCGATACCACGCCACCGCATCCTTCCAACTCTGCTCCACACCAACGCCAGTCTCATACAAATAGCCCAGATTGCAGGCCGCCACGCGGTCGTCCTTCTCCGCCGCTTTGCGGTATAGATACGCCGCCTTGGCGGTGTCCTTCGCCACGCCGTGACCGAACTCACAGCACACGCCGAAGTTGCACTGAGCACGGGCATAGCCGGCGGACGCGGACCGCTCATACCACTTGGCGGCCTCCTCCCAGCTCTGCTCCACACCGCGACCGGACTCGTAGAGATACCCCAGGTTACACTGGCCCGCCGGGTCGCCCTGTTCCGCCGCCTGACGGTATAGCTCCGCCGCCTTGGCAATGTCGGCTTCCACACCCTCGCCGTGCTCGTAACACACGCCCAGGTTGCACTGAGCGGCGGCATAACCGGCGTCAGCGGCCTTCCGGTACCAGCGGATTGCCGCGTCCCAGTCCTGTTCCACGCCCCGGCCACGCTTGCAGCAAACGCCCATGCAGAACATGCCCCGGGGGTCCCCCTGTTCCGCCGCCTGGCGGTACCAGTGGGCGGCCCGTGTCAGGTTCATCTCCACACCCTTGCCGTACTCGTAGCACCAGGCCAGATTGCACTGGGCCCGGGCCATGCCCCGCTGAGCCGCCGCGCTGTACCATTTTACCGCGTTCTCCCAGCTCTGCTCCACGCCGCGGCCCACCTCATAGAGGAAGCCCAGATTGCACTGGCCTGGCACATTGCCCGCCTCAGCGGCCCGGCGGTACAGCTCCGCCGCTTTGCCGTAGTCCTGCTCCACGCCCTCGCCCCGCTCATAGCAGACACCCAGGTCACACATGGCGGGAGCGGAACCGGCATCCACGGCCTTTTGATACCAGCGGCAGGCCTCCGCCGCGTCCTGTGCCACGCCATAGCCGTAGTCATAGGCCCGGGCCACGCTGAACAGGCCCCGGGGGTCCTTCTGGTCCGCTGCCGCCCGATACCAGCGCAGCGCCTCTCCCAAGTCCTTTTCAACGCCCTTGCCGTGCTCATAGCACCAGGCCAGGTTGCACTGGCCCCGGGGCAGTCCCAGATCGGCGGACTTGCGGTACCAGACCGCCGCCTGCTCCCAGCTCTGCTCCACACCCTCGCCGGTCTCGTAGAGATAGCCCAGGCAGCAGGCGCCGTCCTCGTCGCCCTGCTCCGCCGCTTTCCGGTACCAGGATGCCGCTTCTTCCTTGTTGACAGGCACACCCCGGCCCCGCTCGCAGCAAAAACCCAGGCACAGCTGCCCCCGGGGGTAGTCCTGTTCGGCGGCTGCCCGGTACAACTGGGCCGCCATGGCATAATCCTGTTTCACACCCTTGCCGTGCTCATAACACCAGGCCAGATTGCACTGGGCCCGGGGATAGTTTTGGTCAGCGGCAGCCCGGTACCATTTCACCGCCTCTGCCCAGTTCTGCTCCGCACCTCTGCCGGACTCATAGCAGAACCCCAGGCAACACTGGCCTGGGGCGTGGCCCTGGTCCGCCGCCGCCTGATACCACTTCACGGCCTGCCCCAAGTCCTCTGCCATACCGGTGCCGAACTCCAGGCAGCGCCCCAGCTCCGTCTGGGCGCCGGGATAGCCCAGCCAAGCGGCGGATTGATACCACTTGGCGGCCTCGCCGTCGTTCTGGTCCACCCCCGCGCCTCGGCGGTATGCCTCCCCCAAAAGGAACTGGGCTCTGGGAAAGCCCTGCTCCGCGCCCTTGCGGAAGCACTCCAACGCTCTGCCCTCGTCCTTTTCCACGCCGATGCCGTAGGCATAGCAGTAGCCCAAATTTGTCAGGGCCGGCATATACTCCCGGGCAGCGGCTTGGGCGTACAGCAGAACCGCCTGTCTGGGGTCCTCTGGAACGCCGATGCCGGCCTCCAGGCACCAGCCCAGATTCGTCAGCCCCAGCGGGTCACCCATGGCCGCCGCCCGCTGATAGCAGGCCAGGGCATCCGTATCCCGCTTTTCCTCGACAGCCTGACCGCCCAGGCTCACCCAGTCACCGGCGGACAACTCCTCTTCCTCCATAGAGAA
Organism: uncultured Clostridia bacterium; assembly: GCA_945864305.1. Classification (GTDB taxonomy): domain Bacteria; phylum Bacillota; class Clostridia; order Oscillospirales; family Oscillospiraceae; genus Oscillibacter. The sequence goes on from CAMBAJ010000060.1 coordinate 2,405, forward strand.
GAAAAAAGTCCCCCCGCAGCGGGGGCAGACATCCGGCTCCTGCTCGGCCACAAAGCCGCAGTCCGGATTTTCACATCTGAAAAAAGTCATGATATGTATCTCCTGTCAGGCCTCCGTGCCATCCTGTCCAAAATGGGCGGGATTGTCATAAAAGTCCAGAAAAGAATAGGCCTTTCCCCGGTATTTGAAGCCGGGGAACGTATCCAGCTGGACGCCGTGGATCGCCCGGAAAATGCTCTTTTCAATGTTGGGATTCGTCTTCTTCAGCTGACGCAGCAGGACCTTGATCTCCTGGCGCTTGCTCTCTCCCACGCCGTCACCTGCCGCGTCCCGGGCCTCGGTGAACCGGCAGGCACATTGGAGGAATCGCAGGTGGTTGTAATTCTTCCACGCAATGATGGAGTCCTCATGGACGCAGTACAGAGGCCGAATCAACTCCATGCCGGGGAAATTCTTGCTGTGGAGCTTGGGCGGCATAGCCTGGACCTGGGCGCCGTAAAACAGGCCCAGCAGCGTGGTCTCCACCACATCGGAGAAGTGATGGCCCAGGGCAATCTTATTGCAGCCCAGCTCCTGTGCCTTAGCATACAGGCACCCCCGGCGCATTCGGGCGCAGAGGTAGCAGGGGTTTTTGTCCACCTGGACGGTGACGTTGAAAATATCGCTTTCAAAAATGGTCACAGGGATGCCCAGAAGCGCCGCGTTCTCCTCAATCAACTTCCGGTTCTCTTGGTTATAGCCGGGGTCCATCACCAGAAATGTCAGTTCAAAGGGATGCTCCGTGTGCTTTTGGAGCTCCTGCATCAGCTTGGCCAGGACCATGGAGTCCTTGCCGCCGGAGATGCACACCGCGATATGGTCCCCCGGGGACACCAGTTCATACCGCTTGACGGCGGCGATAAAGGGATTCCACAGGGTCTTTCGATAGGTTTTGATGAGACTGCGCTCGGCAATCTCCCGGGGAGTCAGTTCTCGGGACATAGGGTCCTCCACACAAAAAGATTCGGCAGCGAGATTTCTGTGGAAATCCGCGCCGTATTGTCGTATAATACGAAAGGACAAACAAGGGGCCGCGCAGGTGTGCGGTGCCTTTTTATTTTGTACGAAAGGTGCATTGCCATGAAAATCTGTGTATATGATATCCTCGATTATGAGGAGCCCATTTTGAAAACCATCAAATCGGAGGTGCAAGCCCAGCTGGTGGAGATTCACGAGCCCCTGAGTCTGGAAACGCTGGAGGCTGCCAGAGGCTGTGACGGCGTCTCTGTTCTGGGCTACTCCCAGATAAATCGTGAACTGCTGGAGGCCATGGCCGCCATGGGCATCCGCCACATCTCCACCCGCACCATCGGTTACGACCACATCGACACAGCAGCCGCCAAGGCCCTGGGAATCCATATCTATCACGCCTATTACGATCCCAACAACGTGGCGGATTTCACCGTCATGATGATGCTCATCCTGCTCAGGAAAGCCAAAATCTCCATCTGCCGGGCACTGGTCAATGACTTCTCTCTGGACGGCATGATGGGCCGGGAGATGCGGAGTCTGACCATCGGTGTGGTGGGCACTGGCAAGATTGGTGCGGCGGTGGTCCGCAATCTCAGCGGTTTTGGCTGCCGCATTCTGGCCTATGCCCATCATCCTGCCCCGTGTCTGGCCGGGCTGGCGGATTATGTGGAGTTGGACGAGCTGTACGCCCGCAGCGACATTATCACCCTTCACGTGCCCCTGACGGAGCAGAACTACCATATGATCGACGCAGCAGCCCTCCAAAAAATGAAGCGGGGCGTCATCCTGATCAACACGGCCCGGGGCAAGCTCATTGAAACGGAGAGCCTCATCCAGGCGCTGGAAAGCGGTCAGGTGGGCGGTGCCGGCATCGATACCCTGGAGGAAGAATCCGGCGTCATGCATGTCCATGTGGGGACAAAGGTCATCGACAACCGCTCCCTGCTATACCTAAAACAGTTCCCCAACGTGCTCTATACCCAGCACTACGCCTTCTTCACCCAGGAGGCCACGGAATCCATGGTCCGCTGCGGCATCCAGTCCATTCTGGCCGGGGTCCAGGGCACTCCTACCCCCTGTGAAGTGTGCTAAAGCTTCTCCGGTCCTCCGGACCGTCCGCATGTTTCCCGGCCTCTGCGGGCTTTTCCCCCGGAGGCCGTTTTTCTTTTAAAGCCAGATAGCCGCCAATCGCAGGATGGAAGAAACCACTTTCAGATGCCAGGGGCGCTTATTCCACTCCTCCAGCGTATAAGGGGCGCTCTTCTCCATGATACCGTCCATATCCTCCAGCAGTTCTTCCACTGCCGACATATGATACAGCAGCACCGCGCACTCGTAGTGGAGCTGGAAGGAGCGGTAGTCCATATTGGTGCTGCCCACCAGCGCCACCTCCCGGTCCACCATGACGCTCTTGGCATGGAGGAAGCCGGGGGAGTACTTATAAATTTTTACACCGTGCCGCAGCAGCTCGCCCCAGTAAGTCTGGGCCACGATGTAGGCGTACCGCTTGTCCGGGATGGCCGGCACCATCAGCCGTACGTCCACACCGGCGTCAGCCGCGATGCAGAGAGCCTGCTGCATGGATTCCTCCACAGCGTAATAGGGCGTGGTGATATACAGCATCCGCTTGGCGGAGGCAATCAGTTGGAGGTAGGTGTCCTCCACAGGGTTGTCCGGGTTGTTCAGCGGGCCATCCGTAAAGGGCTGGCAGAAACCTGCGGCAGCAGGCCCCTCGTGCCGGGGACGGTAGTAATCATCCTCGTTGGGAAAGGTCTTACCCATCATCTTCCACATCCGCATGAACTGGGAGGCAAAGCCCCAAGCGCCGTCGCCCTCCATGCGGACACCGCTGTCCTTCCAGTGGCCGAACCGCTCAATGATATTGGCGTACTCGTCAGCGATGTTGATGCCGCCGGTATAGGCGTACTGCCCGTCGATCACCGCCAGCTTCCGGTGGTCCCGGTAATTGAAGTAGATACGGTTGACATAACGGTGAACCGGGTTAAACACCTGCACCTCGATGCCGGCGTCCTGGATGGCCTGAAGCGTATCATCGGAAAGCCGTGTCAGATTTCCAAAATCGTCGAAGATGATATGAATTTCCACCCCAGCGGCGGCCCTCTCCTTCAATACCGCGAAAATACGGTCCCAGACCTGTCCCTCCGCCAGAATGTAGTACTCCAGAAAAATATAGATCTCCGCGTGAACCAGCCGGTCCACCAGATCGTCAAAAAAGGCCCCGCCGTCTCCAAAATACCGGACATCCGTATTCCGGTACAGCCAGAACTCCCGTTTCTGGAGGTAAGCCGCCAAACGGCCCCAGGCCGGTGACTGTCGCTTTAAACGGGACAGATTCGCCTCGCTGCCCATCCGTTGGCTCTCCCGCTGAGGAATGGGCGGGACCTTTCGGAGGCTCAGGCTCTTGGATTGGTGTGTCCCGCCCCACAGACAAAGCAGAATCATACCGGCCACCGGCACCGCCAGAAGCAGGCACATCCACACCAGCTTATAGGAGGGACTGCCGGGCCGCTGATAGACCCGGATCGCCACAATGGCACCGATCCACTCCAGAACCACATAGACATAGGTGGCCTTCTCCCGCAGGAAATAAGTCAGCAGCAGTGTGGTGGCGATTTGGGCAAGCACCGTCAGCACGCACATGGAAATGCTGGTTGCGGCCGAAATGCGCCGTTCTGTCCGTTCCGTGGGATGCGGCAGATTCTTATGCATGAACGGTCACCTCCCTCAAAAACAATGTCAGCACTTTATCATGTTATTATACCGAATCCGCATGGACTCTTCAACAACAATCTGACAACAAAAAGCACAGCCCTGCCGGATGGCAGGGCTGTTTGCTATCATCTGTTTTTACGCAGCAGTTCCTGTTTAATGTCCCATAGCTTCTGGCTGAGGTCCACATAAAACACATGTGGATTCTCAAAGCGCTTGACCTCATCCCACAGTGTGCCCACCTGCTCCGCGCAGTACTTCTGAATCTCCTGCAGAGAGGGCTGCTCATACACCAGCTGGCCCTTCTGGAACACCGGCACCTGTAAAGGCTTGGCCGTGAAATTTGTGAAAGTCTTGCGCTTCCAGGTTGCCCGGGGGTCAAACAGCTCCAGCGGCTTGGTCTCGTCCACAGTCTCATCCCAGACCGTGATATAGTCCGCCTCCGCCTTGCCGGTCTCCTTGTCGAAGATACGGTAGATCTTCTTAAAGTGGGGATTCGTAATCTTGTCCACGTTCTCGCTGACCTTGATCTTGGGGGTGATATTGCCGTCAGCATCCTCCACGGCAGCCAGCTTGTACACGCCGCCGAAGACCGGCTCGCTGCGGGCGGTGATCATCCGCTCGCCCACGCCGAACATGTCGATCTGGGCCCCCTGCTGGATCAGGTCCCGGATGATATATTCATCCAGGGAGTTGGACGCGGAAATCTGGCACTCCGTCCAGCCCGCGGCGTCCAGCATCTTCCGGGCTTCCCGGGTGAGATAGGCGATGTCGCCGGAGTCCAGGCGGATGCCGCACTTCTTAATGCCAAGGGGCTTCAGCACCTCGTTGAACGCCCGGATAGCGTCGGGTACGCCGGACTTCAGTACATTGTACGTATCCACCAACAGCGTCGCGTTGGTGGGATAAATCTCGCAGTAGGCCTTGAACGCCTCATACTGGCTGTCGAACATCTGGACCCAGGAATGGGCCATGGTCCCGCCGGCGGTGACGCCGTACAGCTGGTCGGAAATGGTGCAGGCCGTGCCCTTGCAGCCGCCAATGTACGCCGCACGGGCGCCGGAGATAGCGCCGTCCGTGCCCTGGGCCCGGCGGGAGCCGAACTCCAGTACCGTGCGTCCCTGCGCCGCACGTACGATGCGGTTGGCCTTGGTGGCGATGAGGCTCTGGTGGTTCACCGTCAGCAGTGTGAAGGTCTCGATCAGCTGCGCCTGGATGGCCGGAGCCCGGACCGTCAGTACAGGCTCTCGGGGGAAGATGGGCGTACCCTCGGGGATGGCCCAGATATCACCCGTGAACTTGAAGTTCCGGAGGTAGTCCAAAAACTCCTCCGAAAACAGGTTCTTGCCCCGGAGGTAGGCGATATCCTCCTCGTCAAAATGAAGATTCTGGATGTAATCGATCAGCTGGTCCAAGCCCGCGCAGATGGCAAAACCGCCCTTGTCCGGCACATCCCGGAAAAAGACATCAAAATAGGTAATACGGTCCTGATATCCAGCCTTCAAATAACCGTTGCCCATAGTCAGCTCATAAAAATCGCAGAGCATCGTCATGTTCAGCTTCTTTTCGGTATTCATAGTGCACCTCGATGCTATTGTTTTGTGCTTGTGTCTTGTCACTTGACTTGATTATAAGCGGCTTGCCCCGGAAAAGCAATCGTTTTATAAAATTTTCAGCTTTTTAAAAAATTCGTCAAATCTTTGTCAATTTTCATTGACAAGCCGTTCGCCCTCCCCTATCATGGGGATAACAGGCGGCAAAACCGCCGGAAGAAAGGATGCATACGGGATGGGTGTGATTTTAGGCATTGATATCGGTGGTTCCACCACAAAGATTGTGGGACTGCGGGCCGACGGCAGTGTGGTCTCTATGCTGCGTGTTCGGGCGGAGGACCAGGTGACCAGTCTCTACGGCGCTCTTGGCAACTACCTCACCAGCAACCATCTGAACCTCCAGGACGTCCGCCGGATCGTTCTGACTGGAGTGGGTGCCTCCTATGTAGAGGACGATATTTACGGTCTGCCCACCTGTAAGGTGGACGAGTTCTCCGCCAGCGGTATGGGCGCTCTGGCCCTCTCCGACCAGGAGCAGGCTGTAGTGGCCACCATGGGCACCGGCACAGCCTTTCTCTGGGCCCAGCGTGACGGTACGGTGCGGCACCTGTGCGGCAGCGGTATCGGCGGCGGAACGCTGGGTGGACTCTGCCACAAATTGGTGGGCATGGAGCGGTTCGGCCAGATTAAAAAGCTGGCAGCGCAGGGTGACCTGAGTAAGGTGGACCTGACCATCGCGGACATCACCTGTAGCCCCGCCTCCACGCTGGACCCCACGCTGACAGCCGCCAATTTCGGCAATCTGGCTGAGGACGCCGCCCCTGTCGATCTGGCTGCCGGCGCGGTCAATCTGGTCCTCCAGGCCATCGGTACCATGACGGTGCTGGCCTGTCAGTGCTGCGATGCAAAAACCGTGGTACTGACCGGCTCCATGACCACGCTGGACCAGGTCAAAACCAACTTTGAGAACTTTGAAAAGCTCTACGGCATCCACTATATCATTCCCGAAAACGCCACCTTCGCCACAGCTATCGGCGCGGGACTGTGTAGCCTGAAAAAGCGGGCTGTGGAGGAATAATGCCCCTTTCCTGCCCAGCATGAGATGTGAAAAGAGACCGTCCGGCAATCGCGCCGGGCGGTCTCCTGTTTTTGGGGAATTACTCCTCGTCAGAGCCTTCGCCGGACTCCTCGTCCAAGCTGGTCAAATCAAACTCCAACTTCTCGCCGCAGTTGGGGCAGATAACCTCGCCGTCCTCCAGGATGGACTCGTCGAAATAGATGGTCTCCTCGCAGGTGGGGCAGGTGGTTGCATAGCAATCCTCGTCCTCATCCAGGTCGTCCTCGTAATACTCGTCCTCGTCGTCATCTTCGTCGTAGTCCTCGAAAACAACGTCCTCGACGTCCTCCAGGTCGTCGCTGACGGCGTCCAGGCCATCGGCCAGTTCCGCCTGCTCGTCCTGGATATCCTCCAGCTCCAGAGCGATGTCCTCCAGAACATCAATGATGGCAGAGAGCAGCTTGCCCTCCTTCTTGTCGGTGTCCAGCTCCATGCCCTCGGCCAGGCCCTTCAGATAGGCGACCTTCTCAGTGATTTCCATAGCGGTATGCTCCTTTCATGTTAAAAAATGTTGTAGTTTTCCGTTTCGCGGAAATGGCCCCTGCCGCCAGTGGGAAACCTGTGCAGGGGAATCTAAAGGGGGGACAAAAGTCCCCCCTTTATGTCATCTTACTCCTTCACGCGGCCCAGATACTCACCGGTACGGGTGTCGATCTGGATCTTCTCGCCCTCATTGATGAACAGGGGCACCTTGATCTGCGCGCCGGTCTCCAGAACAGCGTTCTTGGTGACGTTGGTAGCGGTATCGCCCTTCACGCCGGGCTCGGTCTCAGTGACCTCCAGCTCCACGAAGTTGGGGACTTCCACGGTGAATACGCTGCCCTTATAGCTGACCAGAGAGCACATGGTGTTCTCCTTCACGAACTGGAAAGCGTCGCCCAGCACATCCTTGTTCAGCGGGGTCATATCGAAGGTCTCCGGGTCCATGAAGTAGTACAAATCGCCGTCGTTGTAGCTGTACTCGGCGTTCTTGCGCTCCACGGCGCCCTGCTCGAACTTGGCGGTGGGGTTGAAGGACTCCTCACGGATGGTACCAGTAATGACGTTCTTGTACTTCGTACGCACAAAAGCAGCACCCTTGCCGGGCTTCACGTGCTGGAAGTCCACGACCACCATGGGCTTTCCATCCATCTCAAAAATCATACCCTTCCGGAAATCGCCGGCAGTAATAGTAGGCATAGGTTTTCCTCCTCACAAATCTTACGAGAAAACGACCTGCGGAAGGACATTTTCTCAAATTTTCTATATCTAGCGAATGACCGATGATATTTTACCGTATGTTGCCCGCTATTGCAAGTATTTTTCCATCGGTTGCCGATTTTTTTCAGCCTTTTTTTCCCGTTCGCCGCCGGCAGGCCGCCTTGAACGGCGCCTGGAGCGCATGGAGCACCTTCTGCCAAGCGGTCACAGCGCCGCCCACGGGCTCCACCATCAAAGCCAGCACACCAGCCCGGTTGGCCGCCAGCATATCGGTCAGCAGCTTATCGCCCAGCATAGCGGTATGGACCCGATCCACACCAGCCCGGGCCATGGCTGCCTCCAGCCCCCGGGTGGAGGGCTTTCCGGCGTGGCCCTGGTACGGAACGCCAAGCTCGGCGCAGAACTCCGTCACCCGGGTGCCGGAACGGTTGTTGGACACGATCATGAACTGGATGCCGCCGGTGTTCAGCTCCGCGATCCAGTCCCGGAGGGGCTGGTCCGGGCGGCGGGTCTTTTTGGTCGCCAGCGTAAAGTCCAGGTCACTGAGCAGCAGGGTGATCCCCCGCTCTTTCAGATAATCAGGCGTGATCTCCGCGTAGCACGCAGCCACGCGGTCTGGAATCAGGGAAAAGGGCATAATCGGCTCCTTGTCAGCATAATCTGGTTTCAGTATAGCAGTTTTGGCAAGAATACACAAGGGGGGGATTGCATTGCAGGTCTATCTGGCCGTGGTCCCGGGTGAGCAGCAGGAAGCCTCCAAATACGGCCGCTCCTTTGCGCACGTGGCCTACCGCATCGGGCCGGGCTCCACGCTGCTGCGGCAGAACCTGCTACTCCAGACCCGGGGCGGGCTGCTGTCCATCAGCGACCGGGAGGCGCCTTTGATTGAAGAGCCGGACGCTCTGTGCGCGGCCGTGCTCCGGGAGTGCGGCCGCAGGGGTTACAGCGGCGCTGTCTTGGATTTTGAAGAGTCCCCCCGCCATGACCGGGTCATCTTCGCGGAGCGGCTGGAAAGGGCGCTCTCCGCCAGCCGGAAGGCTCTGTATCTGCCGGAGGACTATCTGCCATCCCCAAAAACCGCCGTCCCCCTGATCTGTACCGCCATGTCCGGCGGGACGTTTACGGAGCGGCTCCAGGAGGCCATCCGTATCCGGGGCGGTGCCGGCCGTCTGGCTCTGGACATCCAGCGGCTGCGGATGGACTTCCGGCTCCCCGCCCGCTCCGGCCAGGGAAAGCCTCTGAGCGGTGAAGCGCTGGACCAACTTATGGCCCGGGAGGCGCCGGCGGTGTTCTTCTCTCAGGACCTGTGTGCCCGCTACTTTACATACACGGAAAAGGGGGAGACCCACTTTGTCCTGTTCGACGACGCCGACACGCTGAACCAAAAGGTGAAAACCGGTGCCAAAATGGGGTTTGCCGCCGCCTTTTTCATGTGGCCCGAGGTGCGGGATATCGCCGGAAAGCTGGGGCTGCGGTGAGATAGAAAAAGTGCTGTGCACAGCGGCACAGCACTTTTGTCATTAATAGTAACGCTTCTTGTTCTTCCGAGCGGCCTCAGACTTCTTGCGACGCTTGACGCTGGGGCTCTCATAATGCTCTCTCTTACGAACCTCTGCGATAACGCCAGCCTTGGCGCAGCTGCGCTTAAAACGCTTCAGAGCGCTGTCGATGGATTCGTTTTCTCTTACATGGATCTCAGACATCTATATTTCCCTCCCTCCGAGGTATCCGGCTCAATCCAGGATACTTTAAGGGCCATAAATTATGGCTTCAACACATGCATTATACAGAGTATACCCAAAATTGTCAAGGGATTTTCGTTTGGAACCCCTTAAATTTTCCACAGCCTCAGAATTCCACATTAAAAAACATCTCAAAGGGCACCGAAACGGGCGGATTTGATCCGCCCGTTTCGGCTATTTCCACGCAAATATTTTGGCTTTACTGAGGCTTTACAATCAGGTTCACCAAGCGGTTCTTGACCAGGATGGTCTTGACAATCTTCATGCCCTCGGTGGCCTTCTGCACCTTTTCCACAGTGAGAGCGGCCTCCACGACGGCCTTCTCCTCGCTGTCGGCAGGCATGGTGACGGTGCCCTTCAGCTTGCCGTTGACCTGGACGGCCATCTCCACCGTGGCGGCCACGGTCTTGCTGGCGTCGAACGCAGGCCACTCCGCCTGGCAGCACATCTTGCCGGTCTGCTTGGCGAAGCCCATGCTCTCCCACAGCTCCTCGGTGATGTGAGGAGCAAAGGGATTCAGCAGCAGAATCAGATAGCGCATGTCGCCCCTGGTACAGCCGTTGGCGTAGAACTCGTTCACCATGGTCATCAGAGCGGCGATGGCGGTGTTCATCTTCAGATTGTCGATATCGTCGGTGACCTTCTTCACCGTCTTGTGGATGATGGTCTCGTTGGCGGGAGTCACGTCATAGCTCTCGGAAGCCTGCTCCGCCAGGTTCCACACGCGGTCCAGGAAGCGCTTGGAGCCCTTCACGGCGTCGTTGGACCAGGAGGCGGCCTTCTCAAAGTCGCCGATGAACATGATATACAGACGCATGGTGTCAGCGCCGTACTGGTCCACGATGTCGTTGGGGTTCACCACGTTGCCGCGGGACTTGGACATCTTCTCGCCGCCCTCGCCCAGGATCATGCCGTGGCTGGTGCGCTTGGCATAGGGCTCCTTGGTGGGCACCACGCCGATGTCGTACAGGAACTTATGCCAGAAACGGCTGTACAGCAGGTGCAGGGTGGTGTGCTCCATGCCTCCGTTGTACCAGTCCACGGGAGACCAGTAGTCCAGGGCCTCCTTGGAGGCCAGGGCCTTGTCATTGTGGGGGTCCATATAGCGCAGGAAGTACCAGCTGGAACCGGCCCACTGGGGCATGGTATCCGTCTCACGCTGGGCGGGGCCGCCGCACTTGGGGCAGGTGGTGTTCACCCAGTCAGTCATCTTGGCCAGGGGGGACTCGCCGGTGTCAGTAACCTCGTAGCTCTCCACCTCGGGCAGCAGCAGGGGCAGCTCCTCCTCGGGCAGGGGCACCCAGCCGCACTTGGGGCAGTTCACCAGGGGGATGGGCTCGCCCCAGTAGCGCTGGCGGGAGAACACCCAGTCACGCAGCTTGAAGTTGGTCTTGGGACGGCCGATGCCCTGCTCCGTGACCCACTTCTTCATGGTGGGGATGGCCTCCTTGACCGTCAGACCGTCCAGGAAGCCGGAGTTCACCATGATGCCGGTGTCGTCTTTCAGGGTGAAGGCCTCCTTGGTGATATCGCCGCCCTTGACCACCTCGATGATGGGCAGGCCGAACTTGGTGGCGAACTCCCAGTCGCGCTGGTCGTGGCCGGGCACGCCCATGACGATGCCGGTGCCGTAGCCCATCAGGACGTAGTCGGAGACAAACAGGGGCACCTGCTTGCCGCTGGCGGGATTGATGGCCTCGATGCCGTCCAGACGGACGCCGGTCTTTTCTTTATTCAACTCGCCGCGCTCAAAATCGGACTTGTGGGCGGCCTCCTCGCGGTAAGCGGCCACCTCATCCCAGTTCTTGATCTGGTCCTTCCACTGCTCCAGGAAGGGATGTTCGGGAGAGATGACCATGTAGGTCACACCGAACAGGGTGTCGCAGCGGGTGGTGTAAACCGTCAGCTTGTCGCCGTTGGTGGCAGTGAAGTCCACCTCAGTACCTTCGCTGCGGCCGATCCAGTTGCGCTGCTGGATCTTGACGCGGTTGATGAAGTCCACGTCGTCCAGGTCGTCGATCAGACGGTCGGCGTACTTGGTGATGGCCAGCATCCACTGGCTCTTCTCCTTGCGGATGACCTCGCCGCCGCAGCGCTCGCAGACGCCCTCGACCACTTCCTCATTGGCCAGAACGATCTTGCAGCTGGTGCACCAGTTCACGGGCATGGATGCCTTGTAGGCCAGGCCCTTCTTGAACATCTGGAGGAATATCCACTGGGTCCACTTGTAGTAGTCGGGGTCGGTGGTGTTGACCTCGCGGTCCCAGTCGAAGGAATAGCCCAGCATCTGCAGCTGCTTGCGGAAGTTCTCCACATTGTCGTGGGTGACCTTGGCGGGATGGATGTGGTTCTTGACAGCGTAGTTCTCCGTGGGCAGGCCGAAAGCGTCATAGCCGATGGGGAACAGGACGTTGTAGCCCTGCATCCGCTTCTTGCGGCAGATGATGTCCATGGCGGTGAAGGGCCGGGCGTGGCCCACGTGCAGGCCCTGACCGGAGGGATAGGGGAACTCGATCAGACCGAAGAACTTCTCCCGGGTCTTGTCTCCGGTGACGGCGGTGAAGGGCTTCTCCTCCAGCCACTTCTGCTGCCATTTTTTCTCAATGGCGGTAAAATCGTACTTCATATTGCTCTCCTTCATCCTTATGAATGGGTTTTCTCTTTGAATCATTTTTGCCGCGGCGTGTACGTGGCAAAAATACATTGACTCAGCCGCCTTGGGCGGCGTTCACCAGTGACCGGTGTCACTGGTGGGGGGATCTAAAGGGGGGACGGAGTCCCCTCTTTAATTTAAAACGCCCCCGAGCCTCCCGGCCCAGGGGCGTAGAAAACGCGGTACCACCCTGCTTCAGCCGCGGACACGCGGCCCTCTCGGCCTGTAACGGGGCCAGCCGTCCCGCCCTACTCACGGTTCAGGCGGAAGACTCCGGGACCAGTACCCCCAGGCTCCCCCACCGGCTCACACCAGCCGCCGGCTCTCTTCGGGCGGGACGCTTGGGCTTTCTTCCCTTCAAAGTCGCTAACGCGTCTATTTTATGAGGGTTTGGGGTGTTTGTCAAGGAAAATACGGAAAATCTTCTTTCTTTTCGCCGGACGTCACTGATTCTCCGGGAGGGCGGTGCCGTCAGGGCCGTACCAGGTGACGCCGTCCACCATGGTCTCCGCCAGCCAGGCGTCAAAATCCGCCTCTGTCACCGTCTCTCCGGCCAGTGTGCAGGTGCAGCCGTTGGCCCACTCCACCCTGTGTGCCAGCTCCGCCTGCTCAAAGCGGCCACCCCGGAAGGTCATCTGGTAGTAGGTGCTGTCTCCCGCGCCGCCGGAGCCGAGATAAACGCCGTTTTGCCGGAGGTCCTCAAACCATCGGATGGGAAACTCGACGGCATAAAAGGTCTCGCCCTCCTGGTGGAAGACAAGGTAATACCAGCCCAGCTCCTCGAAGAGCAGCGCCAGCTCAGGGACACCGTCGCCGTCCACATCCTGAACAGCCAGCCTGTTCAGAACCAGCTTCTCCGGCGCTTCGCCGTTCCATGCCCATCTGGCTTTGTGAAACTCCGCCAGGGTCACGGTCTCCGTCTGGACGCCTTCACTGGTCCTGTGGTAAGGCGCGTCCTCCGTCAACTCCGTGCCGTTGATCCAGTGGAAGGCCGTGCTCTCCTCAAGCACCGGGAGATATAGGGAAAGACCGTCCCACTCCTCCGGGGTCATGGTGCTCTGAAACGCAGACCAGTCCACACCGATGGGGTTTTCCCCGCTCTCCGCGCTCTCCGTAATCTCCGGGACCTCCTCCGCCTGTTCCGGGGACGCCGCGGACTCCGACGGGGATGCCGCCGGAGAGGTCGCCGTTTGGGCGCCGCAGGCCGTCAAGAAGCAAACCGCCAGCAACAGTGAAACAGCAGTATTCCCGATTTTTCTTTTTTTCATAAAATCTGCCTCCGCATTGTTTTTCAAAACAGTATAGAAATGTGCAGGTTTTATGTCTACTCTTTTCAGTTGCAAAGTGATTACAAAAAATGACAACCGGCCGGACCCCGGCGGTGTCTCACTCCACTTCCCACAGCAGCTCCTCAGGCGAGATCCCAAACAGCTTCGCCAGGGCGATCAGGTTGGAGGTACTGGGGTCGGCGGTCCCCGTTTCCCTTAGTTAAAGATATTGTTGGGTATCTCAAGATGTGTCATTCGA
>CAMBAJ010000061.1 GCA_945864305.1 uncultured Clostridia bacterium
ACTCCGCCAGGTTGTCGTACCGGCCGCCGGAGCAGACGGAGCCGATCTCCGGGTGGTCCAGCAGGGTGGTCTCGTAGACGGTGCCGGTGTAGTAGTCCAGGCCCCGGGCGATGGTCAGGTCCACAGCAAAGTTCTCCGCGGGCACGCCAAAGTCGGCCAGGTAGCGGACCACGGTCTTCAGCTCGGAGAGGCCTTCGTCAAACACCTCGTTCCGGCCCTGATAGCCCTCCAGAGCGGAGAGCACGGCGTCGTTGCCGCCGCCGATGGCGATGAACTTCAGAATCTCATCCGCGTCGGACTCGCTGACGGCGAAGTCCTCCACCAGAATGGCCTTCACCTTTTCGGCGCCGATCTTGTCCAGCTTGTCCACGGTGCGCATGATGTCGCCGGACTTCTCCGTCAGGCCCAGCATGGCGTAGAAGCCGTTGAGAATCTTCCGGTTGTTCACACGAATCTGGAACCGCTTGAGCCCTAAGGTGGAGAAGGTCTTGTAGATGATGGCGGGAATCTCTGCTTCATTGATGATGCTGAGCTTGCCGTCGCCGATGATATCAATATCCGCCTGATAAAACTCCCGGAACCGGCCCCGCTGGGCCCGCTCACCCCGGTAGACCTTGCCGATCTGATACCGGCGGAAGGGAAAGGACAGGTCGTTGTAGTGCAGGGCCACGTACTTGGCCAGGGGGACTGTCAGGTCGAACCGCAGGGCCAGGTCCGCGTCGCCCTTCTGAAAGCGGTAAATCTGCTTCTCTGTCTCACCGCCGCCTTTGGCCAGCAGCACGTCGCTGGACTCGATGACGGGGGTGTCCAGGGGGGTGAAGCCGTACAGGGAGTAGGTGCGGCGCAGCACCTCCATGATGCGCTCCATCTGTTGCTGGGGCGCGGGGAGGAGCTCCATAAAGCCGGACAGCGTCCGGGGGGTCATTTTCGCCATGTCGGTGGTCTCCTTTTGTAAAAAGTTTCGCCGGCCGCTTGTGCCCCGAAGGGGTATTTCAAAGGCCGTGGGGGCCGGGGCAAGGCCCCGGCGGGTGCGGGCGGCGCCCGCCAAACGGTTTGGGCCACAAAAAAGAATGCTCCCGTCCCAGCATTTTGGGACGAGAGCGAACGCTCGCTTCGTGGTGCCACCCAAATTCAAGGCCTGGCAGGGCCTCCTTTGGCCTCCTGGTACGGGGAGGGTGCCGTGGGCGTTTCCGCCCCCGCTCCGCCGCTGTCCTTCATTCAGGCCGAACAGGGCGCTTTCAGCGGCGCACCCCTCTCTGGAGATCGGTTTCTGAATTACTGCTGCGGCATCTTCACGGTTGAATCTGAACAGATTGTATGTTTTTTTTTCCGAAATGTCAAGCGATGGGACGGGTGGAGGGATTGACGATGCAGCGCCAGTCCAAATCGCCACGGGCCAGACCCAGTACCAGCATCTCCGCCGTGGCGATGTTGCTGGCGAAGGGGATGTTGTTCTGGTCGCACAGGCGGGAGATATAGGAGACATCACCGGCCATGCGCTCGTTGCTGGGGTCGTTGAAAAACAGCACCAGGTCGAACTCGTTGTAAGCGATACGGGCGCCGATCTGCTGGCTACCGCCGTGGGCATAGGACAGGAAGCAGTGGACGTTGAGACCAGTGGCGTCCGCCACCATGTGTCCAGTTGTGTTGGTGGCATAGATGTGATGCTGGGACAGAATACCGGCGTACGCGGTGCAGAACTGGACCATCAGGTCTTTCTTGTTATCGTGGGACATGAGGGCGATATTCATTGGGGGAAGCTCCTTTCTCTTCTATTTGATACGCAGCAGGGGGGCTTTGCCTCCCTGGATGCGTTTGGCGATGTTTCGATAGGCCGATGCGGCAGGCTGCTGCCCACCCGCCAGAAGTAACGGGACACCCTGATTTAGGCAGAGGGGGAGGGCGTCATCTTCCGGCACCACTCCGATGAGGGGCAGACCCGCTTTATCGATGGCATCGTCGATGGTAGCGTGCATACTGCGGAGCATCTTTTTGCGGACCCGGTTTACCACCAGATGGAGAGTTCCGCTGCGAAAACGGTTCAGCTCCATCAC
Source organism: uncultured Clostridia bacterium (assembly GCA_945864305.1). Lineage (GTDB taxonomy): Bacteria > Bacillota > Clostridia > Oscillospirales > Oscillospiraceae > Oscillibacter. The sequence goes on from CAMBAJ010000061.1 coordinate 2,055, forward strand.
CGTGTGCTGGGCATCCCGCAGAGAGGAGGCATCCGCTGTGGTGACGACCACAGCCCGGTCGGCCGCACAGGTGGCCAGCAGAAAACCGGTACCCAAGCCCGCCGGTGCGTCCAGCAGGCAGTAGTCAAATCGTCTCCGGACCTCCCGAAGCAATTGGGCCATCTGCTCCTCCGACACAGGCCGCCCGCGGGAGCGGACAGGCGCGGTCAGCAGGAACAGGCCAGGCAGCTTGGGATGCTCCACCACGGCGCTGTCCAGAGTGCACCGCCCCTGGGCCACGTCGGAGAAGTCCATCAGGGCCCGGTCTGTCAGACCCAGGGCCAAATCCAGATTCCGGAGGCCCACGTCGCAGTCCATGCACAGCACCCGCTTCTTATCCAGGGACAGCGCGGCACCCACGCCGGCGACAAAGGATGTTTTGCCTGTACCGCCCTTGCCCGAGACGACGGCAATGCATTGTCCGGGAGTACTCATGGGGAGGACCTCCTTTCAACCCAAATTTATTTACTAACCAATACTATCCATTATATCATAAATTTTCCACCGTACAAGTGTGGTTCATACATTATAGTGGATTTTTTTTGATTTTTGCAAATGGCCGGGGATATTTTTTGGGAGTTTCACGAACTTTTTTGAGGAAGATCAGCCGGTGGCGGACGTCTGTGCCGGGAATGTCATAGTCCTCTGTCCGCTCCACCTTGCCGCCCAGAATGTCAATGGCATGGGCGGCAGATGCCAGCTCCGCGTCAGAGTCCACGGCCTTCATGGACAGGAAATAACCGCCCTCCTTGACCAGAGGGAGACACAGCTCCGCCAGCAGCGGCAGACTGGCTACCGCCCGGGAGGTGACAATGTCGAAGGACGCCCGGTGTCCGGCGGCGAAATCCTCCGCCCGGGCGTGGACACACTCCACATCGGAGAGCCCCAAATTGGCGCAGACCTCTTTCAGGAAGTCGATGCGCTTGTTCAGGGAGTCCAGTAGCGTCAGATGGATGGACGTCTCCAGAATGCGCAGCGGCATGCCGGGAAAGCCGGCGCCGGTGCCTACGTCTGCCACGGTCTTGTTCCGGAAGTCCGCCAGCGTCAGCAGGGCGGCGCTGTCCAGAAAGTGGAGAGTGGCGATGTCAGCCGGTTCCGTGATGGCAGTCAGGTTCATGACCTTGTTTTTTTCCACCAGCAGGTCGGCGTAGCGCAGCAGGGAGGGGACGCCCTCTGTGGGCAGCCCCAGGGAATTGAGCCCGTCTCGCAGAAGCTGTTCCATTACTTCTGTTCTTTCAGCAGGTCCCGAATCTCCGTCAGCAGTTTTTCCTCAGCGGAGGGCTCGGGGGGAGCGGGAGGCGCTGCGGGGGCCTCTTCCTTCTTGCGGTGCAGGCCGTTGAGGAACTTGATGAGGCAGAATACCGCGAAGGCGATGATCAGGAAGTCGATGATGGTGGCCAGGAAGGTGCCGTACCGGATGGCGACCTCCGTGGCGGGATCAATGGCACCATCGGCGCCGGCAACCGCGGCTTTCAGCACGATTTTCCAGTTGGAAAAGTCCACGCCGCCGGTAAGCATGGAGACGGCGGGCATAATAATGTCGTTGACCAGGGAGGTGGAGATTTTTCCAAACGCGCCGCCGATGATAACGCCGACAGCCATGTCCATCACATTGCCCCGGGCAATGAACTTTTTAAATTCCGCAATAAAACCAGTATCTTTTGCCATAAGAGGAAGTCCTTTCTGTAAAGATTTGCCTGATGAAGGGTATGGACTTGATTCCCGACGGTCCCCGGAGCAGAGCCGGCGGCGCCCACCGGCAGCCAGGCGGTGCGGAACACACCGCCGGAGGCCGGTTCCTGGCTGAAGCCGGGGACCCAGTCAGAAAGGCGGGGAGAATAGGTATTACTTTTCAGCCCCTGCCGGAAAAGCCGTGCGCGCTTCCGGCAGAGTACCGATCCAGACTGTCAGCTCCAGAGCGGGTCATCACCTAGTCTAAGAAATTTATAGGGAAGGGAATTATTTCTTGGGGACCAGGACTTTGGTGCCGCCCATGTAGGGCCACAGGACCTCGGGGACCTTCACGGTGCCGTCGGCCTGGAGGTTGTTCTCCAGCAGGGCGATCAGCATGCGGGGAGGAGCCACGCAGGTGTTGTTCAGGGTATGGCACAGCTGCATCTTGCCGTTTTCATCCTTGTAGCGGATACGCAGGCGGCGGGCCTGGGCGTCGCCCAGGTTGGAGCAGGAGCAGACCTCGAAGTACTTCTGCTGGCGGGGAGACCAGGCCTCGATGTCGCAGCTCTTGACCTTCAGGTCCGCCAGGTCGCCGGAGCAGCACTCCAGCTGACGGACAGGGATGTCCATGGAGCGGAACAGCTCCACGGAGAAGCGCCACAGCTTCTCGTACCAGTCCTTGGACTCCTCGGGCTTGCAGACCACGATCATCTCCTGCTTCTCAAACTGGTGGATGCGGTACACGCCGCGCTCCTCGATGCCATGGGCACCTTTCTCCTTGCGGAAGCAGGGGGAGTAGGAGGTCAGGGTCTGGGGCAGCTTCTCGGCGGGGATGATCTGGTCAATGAAGCGACCGATCATGGAGTGCTCGGAGGTGCCGATCAAGTACAGGTCCTCGCCTTCAATCTTGTACATCATGCCGTCCATGTCGGTCTGGCTCATGACGCCCTCTACCACGTTGCCATGGATCATGAAGGGGGGGATGCAGTAAGTGAAGCCCTTGCCAATCATGAAGTCGCGGCCATAGGCCAGAACGGCCTCGTGCAGGCGGGCGATGTCGCCCAACAGATAGTAAAAGCCGTTGCCGGAGACGCGGCCGGCGGCGTCCATGTCGATTCCGTCGAAGGTCTCCATCAGATCCACGTGATAGGGAATGGGGAAGTCGGGCACCTTGGCCTCACCGAAGCGCTCCACTTCCACGTTGCAGGAATCGTCGGGGCCCAGAGGCACGGAGTCGTCGATGATCTGGGGAATGACCATCATGCGCTTGCGGACCTCTTCGTCCAGTTGAGCTTCCAGCTTCTCCAGCTCGGCCAGACGCTCAGCGTCGGCGGTGACTTCCTTCTTCACGGCCTCGGCCTCTTCCAGCTTGGAGGGGTCCTTCTTGGCCTGACCCATCAGCATGCCGATTTTTTTGGACAGGGCATTGCGGGCGGAGCGCAGCTGGTCGGCCTCGGCGATGGCGGCGCGGCGCTGGGAATCCAGCTCAATGACCTCATCCACCAGGGGCAACTTGGCGTCTTGGAACTTCTTTTTGATGTTCTCCTTGACGGCATCGGGATTCTCCCGGACAAAACGGATATCAAGCATATTGCATTCTCCTCTTTATTTATAAGCTCTTATAAAAATCAAATGTTTCACGTGAAACATCAGGGCTGCTCAGCCAGATGGGCTTCGACAGCTTCTTTCAGCTGCTGGAAGCGGACACTGGGAGGTGTGACGTTCTCTTCTGATTTTTCAGGAAGCAATGTCTCATAACCGGCTGCTTCCATCTTCTGAATGGTCTCCATGCAGGACGCATAGTCTCCGGCGGAATACTGCTGCTGCAGCGTGTACAGCGACAAAAGCGCCTGGGTGTCCAGCTGCGCCTGCAAAAGTTCCTCCTTGGCTTCTTCCTCGGATACCTTTGCCTCATCCTCCTGGGCTTCCAGTGCTTTTTGGGCATCATTGAGCTCCTCCTGGAGTTCGATGATCTTTTCCTGGTTAGCCTGCACCTCCTGCATTGCGGAGACGGAGTTTTGCAGCTGGCCAAGGGCCTCGGTGTTACTGCGCTGGTGCATCAAAAAAGACAGCGCCATCAGCAGAAACGCCGCGATAAATAGGATCATAATATAGACAACAACGGGCTTGCTCTTGGCGGGCTTCTCCTCCTGTACGGGAGGCATGTTCCCTTCGCCGCCGCTGCTGCGTTTTTCAAGCTTCATAAATTGGGTCCTTTCTGTTCTTTGCTAATCCGCAGGAGCGCCAGAGCGTCTAGCAGGTCGTTCAGATCGTCCAAACCGTAGTATTCCAGCTCAATCCGGCCCTTTTTCCGGCCTGTGACGATGCGAACGCCCCGCCCCAATTTGGAGGAGAGGTCCTTCTGGGCCTCGGCGGTGTAGTCTACCTGGCTGCTTTCCGGTTTGGCTTTTTCTTTTTTTCCCGCGGCCAGACGTTTCGCAAGAGCCTCAGTCTGACGGACAGAGAGACCGCCTGTCACCACGGCGTTGGCCGCGTTTTCCTGGACGGTGGGGGAGAGGGGCAGCAGCGCCCGGGCGTGGCCGGCGGAGAGCTTGCCCTCTTCCACCAGCTTGCGGACGGCGGGCGTCAATCCCAGCAGCCGCAAGGCGTTGGTGACGGCGCTGCGGGATTTGCCCACCCGCTGGGCCGCCTCCTCCTGAGTCATGTGGTAGTTTTCAATGAGGGCCTGGAAACCAGCGGCTTCCTCCATGGGGTTCAGGTCCTCTCTCTGGAGGTTTTCGATCATGGCCAGCTCAGCGGCCTTGCGATCGTCGGCCTCGATGACGATGGCGGGCACCTCCTGTAAGCCCGCGATGCGGGCGGCCCGCCACCGGCGCTCACCGGCGATGATCTGATAGTAGCCAGTGGCCAGCTTGCGCACGGTCAGAGGCTGGATGATGCCGTGTTCCCGGATGGATTCCGCCAGCTCCGCCAGAGACGCCTCATCAAAGGACTTGCGGGGCTGGGAGGAGCAGCTCTCCACCATGGAGATCGGCAGATACAGGCTTCCCGTGCTCTCGGTTTTCAATACGTCGTCGCCCAGAAGGGCGCCGAGTCCCCGGCCCAAGCCGGAGGGCTTTTTGGATGCCATGGGTACGCTCCTTTCTTAGGAACCTTGTTTTTTCAAAAATTCCGCGGCCAGAGCCGTATAGGCTTCCGCTCCACGGGAGGAGCGGTCATAGGAGGTGATGGGCTTTCCGTGGCTGGGGGCCTCAGAGAGCCGGATGTTGCGGGGGATGACGGTGGCGTAGACCTTGCCGGGGAAGTAGTGCTTCACTTCCTCCGCCACCTGCAGGGCCAGATTGGTGCGGCCGTCGAACATGGTCAGCAGCACGCCCTCCAACTCCAGACCGGGATTCAGGGAGCGCCGGACGATGCGAACGGTGTTCATCAGGTCGGAGAGGCCCTCCAGCGCGAAGTACTCGCCCTGGACCGGCACCAGAATGGAGTCTGCGGCGCACAGCGCGTTCAGCGTCAGCAGCTCCAGAGAGGGAGGACAGTCGATAAAGACGAAGTCATAGCCCGCCTTCACAGACTCCAGGGCCTCTTTCAGCAGATACTCCCGGCGCTCCATACCGATCAGCTCGATGCCCGCGCCCGCCAAGGCCTTGTTGGAGGGCAGCACGTCGCCGAACTTGGTATGTACGATGGCGTCCTCCACAGGGGCCTCGCCAATCAGGGCCTCGTAGATCCCCTTGGAGACGGTCTTGTCCACGCCCATGCCGGAGGTGGAGTTGGCCTGGGGATCGAAGTCGCAGAGCAGGACCCGCTTTCCTCGTTCAAAGAGCGCGGCCGCCAGGTTGACACAGGTGGTGGTTTTGCCCACGCCGCCTTTTTGGTTTACGATTGCAATGGTTTTTGCCACGAAGGCACCTACTTTCCAAGGAACTCAGGTGTAAAGGATTTTTGCCGACGGGGCTATTATATCAAGATGCTATGGCCCTTGCAAGGTCCAATGACAGAAAAAAGATCAAAAAAAGAATGTTTCACGTGAAACATCCTTGGCAGATCGACGGCAAAATATACAGAAGAGCTGATATGTTTCACGTGAAACATATCAGCCCAAATAGGTGGAGTTCAGGTCAGCAGCAAACCGCCGTAGGGAGGCAGTTCGACTGTCAGGATACCATCCTTTACAGGGAAGCTCTGACCAGAGAGCCTATCCATCGCGAAGGGGGCTGTCCATGGAAGCGTCAGGATGTGGGAGAGAGCATCCGCATTCACCACAGTGACGGTCCGCTCCTGTGGAAGCTCCCGGGCAAAGGCCAGCAGGGAACCGGACGCGCACAGCCATTGAATAGAACCAGACTGCAAAGACTGCCTCTGCTTACGCAGCTGGCCCAGCAAAGAGAAGTGGGCTTTCAAGTCCTTGTCTTCGTGGCCCCAGGGATAGGCACCCCGGTTGAAGGGGTCCTCACAGCCTTCCATGCCTGCCTCGTCGCCGTAGTAAACAGTGGGGGAGCCGGGGAAGGTGAAGAGAATCAGCGCCGCCAGCCGGACCAGGGCCAGGCCCTTTTTTCGCTGTTCCGGGGAGAGGCGGAAGGCGGCCCGCTCGTCCTTGCTTTGGGGGACTTGATCCGCGCCCAGCATGGTCAGGATGCGGGGCGTATCGTGGGTACCCAGGAAGTTCATGGCGGAGTAGAAAGCGTCGTGGGGGTAGTTCTCCCGCAGGGTCTCCATGGCGCCCCGGAAGTCATCGGCGTTGCCGCCCTTGAGATAGGCCAGCAGTGCGGTGCGGAAGGGGTAGTTCATGACGCCGTGGAGCTCGCTGCCCAGCAGGTATTTCCGCCGCTGGGAGTAGGCCACCTTGGTGGAGGCGTCCTCCCAGACCTCACCCATCAGCAGGGAGTCCGGCGCGGCCTCATCCATGACGGCCCGAATCTTTTCAATAAACCAGTCCGGCAACTCGTCCGCCACGTCCAGCCGCCAGCCGGAGGCACCGGCTTTCAGCCAGTGCCGGATGATGGAGTCCTCGTTTTCGATGATGTAATCCACGTAGCTGGGGCAGTCCTCCCGAACAGCGGGCAGGGTCTTAATGCCCCACCAAGCGTCGTAGTCGTCGGGCCAGGGGTGGAAGGAGAACCAGTCGTAATAGGGAGACGTGGGATTCTGAGCGGCGCCCACCGTGGGATAGAAACCGTCGGCATTGAAATAGAGGCTCTGGGAGCCGGTGTGGTTGAACACGCCATCCAGAATGACCCGCATGCCCCGGGCCTTGGCTTCGGCGCAAAGGGTCTTGAAGTCCTCCTCCGTGCCCAGCATGGGGTCGATGGTCCGGTAGTCCGCCGTGTTGTAGCGGTGGTTGGAGGCGGACTCAAAGATGGGGCAGAAATACAACGTGGTGACGCCCAGCGCCGCCAGATCGTCCAGCTTGGAGGTGACGCCCGCCAGAGAGCCGCCGAAGAAATCCCGGTTGCGAATCTCGCCGTCAGGATCGGGCCTCCACTCTGGGACATCATCCCAGTTTTCGTGGACCCAGCGGTTTCCAATCAGGCCCTCCGGATCCGGCATTTTCAGACGGCAGAATCTATCTGGGAAAATTTGGTAAGTAACGCCGGCACCGAACCACTTGGGGGAGCGGCTCTCCCGGTAGACAGTCATCTGCCAGGGGTCGATGAGCCCGTCGCTGCGGTAGCCGGATTTGTCCAAATCACAGCCGGTGCCGTCACTCCGCCGGAAGCGGAAGTGGTACCAGACCAAGTCTGGCTGGTCCGGGGCGGGAAAGGTGACGGAGAAGCAGGTGCGGTCTCCCGCCGCACCGGTGACGGAGAGTTCGTACTCCTTCCAGACTTTGGCGAATTCAGAGTGAAGGACAATAGAACAGTTGGAAAAGCCCTCGCAGGTCATAGGGCGGCAGTGGATGGTGACCTCCCGGCCGCAGACCACGGCGCCGAAAGGCACTTTGCACAGGTCGCAGCGGGGGTCGAAAACAAAAGGCTCACTCATAAAAGGGACTCCTTACATGTTGATAGGAATGACACTGGCACAGGGAAGAGGCTTTCCGGGTGCCAGCAGAGAGGGTGACGCCGGGGGAATCGTCACTGGAGCAGCTGATTCTCCCCGATGACGGCGGTGCCGATCTCATCGGCGGTAAAGTAGGCGTTGAGAATCTTCACGGCGGTGGAGGCCAGGGCGGCGCCGGAACCGCCGTGCTCAATGGCGATGGCCACGGCGATTTCCGGCTCCTCATAGGGGGCGAAGCAGACGAAGACGCCGTTGTTGGTGATATTGGAGCCCAGCTGGGCGGTGCCGGTCTTGGCGCCGGCGGTGACGACGCAGTCCTTGAAATAGGAGTAGACCATGCCGCCGGGCTGGGTGTAGCCCAGCATGCCCTTTTTCACCGCCTGGAGAGTGCTGTCGCTGATCTTGACGGTGTTCTTCGGCTCGCTGCTGCCTACGGCGATGACCTCGGAATTGTCATAGGACTTGACGGCTTTCAGAAGATGGGTGCTGTAATGCTCTCCGCCGGAGACGAGGGTGGCAATGTAGTTAGCCAACTGCAAAGGGGTGAACAGGTGGTCGGACTGGCCGATGGCAGCCTGGACCGTATCGCCGCCGTACCAGACACCGCCGGCGGCTTCCCGCTCCCCGGGACTGGCCAGGGTACCGGCCCGTTCGCCGATTTCGATGCCGGTTTTTTCTCCCAGGCCAAAGGCCAAGGCGTACTCATCGATTTTGTCGATGCCCAGACGGTAGCCCATTTCATAGAAAAAGTAGTTGCAGGAGGCGGTGATGGCCTGGGAGACATTCAGCGAGCCGTGGCCGCTGCGGTTCCAGCAGTACCAGCCCCAGCGCTTGGTGCCCTGCACATAGTCGGGATACAGCCAGTAGCCGGTGTCCCTAATTTTCTCCGTCAGCGTGACCTTGCCCTCCTCCAGCGCCGCTACGGCGACAAGGGGCTTGAAGGTGGAGCCGGGGGGATAGGTGCCCATGGTGGCCCGGTTGAACAGGGGATCACCGTCGGCCTCTGACAGAGCAGTGTAGTTCTGGCGGTAGGTGGACAGGTCATAGGTGGGATAGGAGGCCAGAGACAGAACTTCGCCGGTGCCCACCTTTACCACGGCGACGCCGCCGCCGCGGTCCGTGTCGCCGTCCTCCTCGTTCATGGCCGTAATGGTCTCAGCCAGAGCGTCCTCCACGGCCTCCTGAAGCTTCAAGTCGATGGTCAGCTCCACCGTATTGCCGGGCTGGGGCTCAATGGAGTAGTATTCGCCGGTAATCTTTCCGTCGGCGTTGGTGGAGACAACGCGCTTGCCGTCGGTGCCCTTCAGGTACTCCTCAAAGGCCAGCTCCGCGCCGCCCCGGCCGATCCAGTCGTCCATGTCATAGCCCTTGTCCTTCAACTCCGCGTAGTCCTCTGCATAGAGACGGCCCACGGTGCCCAGAATGTGAGCGGCATAGGAGGTGGCGTACTCCCGCACCGTGGAGCTGGTAACCTTGGCACCGGCATAATTGCCGTCGCTGAGCAGGGAGATGAAATCGGTGTCGATATCATCTGCCATGACATAGGCGTCGTAATCGTCCAGCTTTCGGAGGGACAGCTCATACTGCACACCCAGGACCATTCTGGCCTCGTTCAGAGAGAAAATGGCGGGGATGCTCAGGTCGGCCCGCATAATCTCCAGAAGCTTGTGGGCGGAGATACCGGCATCGTTCAAAAGCTCCGCTGTCAGGTTTTCCGCAGTCAGGGTGTCTACCAGGGCGTCAGCCTCCTTCCGGAGGGCGGCGTCGGAGAACTCACCGGTCTCCGTGCCCGCGTCATCGGAGGGACCTTCTTCATCCTGAGACGCGGACTGCTGGAGCAGATAATCGCCCAGGGCCGTTTTTACATCCTTCAAAGATTTTAAATATGTCAGAAAACGATTCTTCTGCACATCAGACAGCTGGTCCAGAGTATAAGAGAAGGGGGCCTGCCGTGTGATGGGCAGGTTGTCGTTCCACTCCACACCCTGCTCCTGACACAGCTTCACCAGGCGCAAAATGGCCTTATTTTCGTCATCGCCGTCCTTCAGAAGGCTGGAATCAAAGGTCAGGGCGTAGGCCGAGCGGTTGGTCACCAGAGTCCGCCCGCTACGGTCGGTGATAATGCCGCGGGAAGCCTCTACCTTTTCCACCCGGGCGATGGAGCGGATCGATTTCTCCTGATATTCGTCGTATTTAATGACCTGGGTGTTGTACAGAACACCTACATAGATCGCCAGTACCACGGCCAGAAAACCGGCCAGCATGTACAGACGATTGTTCTGCGGAGATTTATGGTCCATGGGAACTCCTTTTATATATAAGAAAAACAAAAAAATGTCAATTGCAAAGCCGTCATATTAGAATTTAATAAAAGGCTTTAAAAACTTTTTATGGCACCGCGGGTACGTTAAGTTCTTATGAAAAGATGGTATCAATCGTCCAGATGCGTCTTGCGGAAAACGGCGCGGAACAGCAGCGTCACAGGGACGGTCAGGGGCACGGTAACACAGAACTCCCGAAGCGCCACAAAGGCAGCGGCGCCCCAGGCGGCTTTTCCACCCGCCCACAGCAGCAGGCAGTGGAACAGACCGGTGGCAAAAAAGGCTAGGGCCGTGCCCACCAGGGAGCAGAGAAAGCCCGCGGGAAGAATGCTTTGGGACAGCAGAGAGGCCCACAGTCCCACCACGGGGAAAACCAGCGTGTAGAAGCAGGGAATGGTCCCGGGCAGTACCAGATCACAGACCACGCCCACGCACAGGGAAAAGATCGTGGCGGAGGTGGGCTTTTCAAAGGTGGCGGGGATGACTGCCACCAGCGGGAATACGAAGGGGATGACACCCCAGATCGTCACCCGCTGCAAGACCACACCCTGCACAAACAGGCACACCAGGGCCGCCAGGGCGTACAGCGCCCATTTGAAGATGATTTCGTTTCTTGCCAGCACGGCGAAGCCTCCTTTGGACAGAGGGATGAGGAAAAAGCGGACAGAGCCGCGAACTTTCAGGTGTATTAAGTGACAATGTCAAACGACTTGATGATAAAGACTTCCGTCAGACTGTCGAAGTCCACTTTGGGCTCCAGAATGGCATAGGATGCAGCACCGGAGTCGTCCATCTGGACCTCCACCACGGAGCCGATGACCAGGTCAGAGGGGTAGTAGCCGCCCAGGCCTGAGGTCACTACCAGATCGCCGCCCAGCAACTGACAGTCCGCCGGCAGGTAGTCCAGCCGCAGCCGGTTTCCCCCCATCAGGGTAAAGTCGCCCTGGACCACGCCCAGATCGTCGGTGCGGAAGACCTTGGCACCCAGAGAAGTGTCCGTATCCACCAGGGTTAGCAATGTGGACCAGTTATAGCCCACCTCACTGATAATGCCCACCAGCGCACCGGTTTCGTCAATGACGCAGTCGCCGTTCTCCACGCCGTGGGCGGTGCCCTTGTTCAGCGTCAGGGAGGAGGTCCAGTTGGTGACGCTGTGCTCTGTGATATAGGCGGCCTCCATGTCGCTGGTGATGTCCCGACGCTGCTCCCGCAGGTTCAGGAGCTCCCGCAGGCGCTTGTTCTCCTCCCGGTCCGCCCGGGCCTGGCGCACGGTCTCTTCCATCTCGGCGTTTTCCTTCCGCAGGGCGGCGTTTTCCTCCTCCAGCGCCGTATAGTCCTTGTAGTACTTCTGCTTGTCGTTGAACCAGTCGGCCACGGCGGTGTAGGCCGCCCGGAAGGGGGAGGCCAGTGTATTGGCCGCGTTGGCCAGAGGAGAGGAGGTGTTGCTGAAAAAGGACATGACCGCCAGGGCCACGGAGATGACCGCCGCGGCAAAGAGAATCCATAATCCGTGATCTTTCAGAAAGTTTTTCAAGTCAAATCCTCCTTGGGGCGCCATCCAGGAACGAAACGCCGAAGCGGGACAGCATTCGGGACAGCCGCAGCACCGGCAGACCCATGACGTTGAAGAAATCGCCGTTGATTTTTTCCACCAGCAGGGCGCCCATGCCTTGGATGCCGTAGGCCCCGGCCTTGTCCATGGGCTCGCCGGTGGCAATGTAGCCCCGTAGCTCCGCCTCCGTCGCCGGGCGGAAATAGACCTCCGTGGACTCGCTCTCCGTCAGGGAGCGGCCGCCCTGCCGGACGGTAATGCCGGTGCAGACCGTGTGGTGCCGGCCCTGGAGAGACGTCAGCATCCGCAGGGCGTCTGCCTCGTCGGCGGGCTTGCCCAGACGCGCCTCGTCCAGAAACACCATGGTGTCGGCGGTAATGACGATTTCATCCTCCGTACACAGCTTCGCGGCGGCGTCCGCCTTTTCCCGGGAGATGTACTCCACCACCTGCCGGGGGCTGAGACCCTCGGGGTAGGACTCCTCGGTTTCGGGCACCCGGATGTCGAAGTCCGTGATGCCGATGCGCTGGAGCAATTCCTGCCGCCGGGGGGACCCGGAGGCCAAAACGATGTTTGCCATGGAAATACCTCTTGTCAAAAGCTTATTTGCCGGTGGAGCCGAAGCCGCCCCGGTCGGGTCCGTCCAGATGCTCCACCTGGATGAAGCGCAGTTCCGGTTGATTTTTCATGATGCGGAACTGACAGATGCGGGCGTTTTTCTCAATGGTCACGTCCCGGGTGGCGTAGACGGGCATCCGCCACTGGTCGTTGTCGCCGCAGTAGGAGCAGTCCACCACGCCCATGGAGTTGGTCTGCAAAATACCGTAGTTTTTGAACGTGGAGCTGCGGGGGACGATGTGGGCCTCGTAGCCCTCCGGCAGGGCGATGGCTACGCCCAGGGGGATGAGCCGGAACTCCCCGGCCTTCAGCGTCACATCCTCGGCGGCGTGGAGGTCAATCCAGTCGGACTTACCCGCCACGTAGCACAGGGAATCGATGCCGTCCACAAAGTATTTTATCTTGATCTCTTCCATATGAAACTCCAAATTTGATGATATGTTGTAATATTAGAATAATATTATACAAATCGTATTTAATTCGCGGGGCTTTTCCCGGAAAGACGGAGGTGTGCCGCTTTGCGGCACGGGGAATGCGCCCCCCATTTTCTTTGGTCTTGCCAAAGAAAACGGGCCGCGCCCGGTCCAAAAGAAAAACGCCTTTGTGTCCAAATCCTTCCCTTCGGTCAGGTTTGGACAGGACGGGGGTCGAGCGAGATGGTGCCCCGAAAATTGATAGTCTTCTGCCGGGTGCGCTTGAGTCCTGGGGAACAGAGATGGTGCTTCCCCGCATTTGGGGGCGTGGGTGCGGCTTTCGGGGTGGTCGATGAAAGGCCTGTCCTTCTGGCCCCGCGCGTTCCGCTTCGCTACGCGCTACACGGGCGTTTACGGTGAGCCTGGCCTTTTTACATTGACTGAAAATTGTAATATTTTACAAGGACTGATCGAGCCAAATCAATGAAATGGCCGAGACCTCCGCGAGGTCGGCAGAGCGGCAGCGGCGAGAAGAAGCAGGTCAAATCAGGTTTGCACCCCCGACGCACGGAAGCACTTCGTCGCGGGCGCAGGACTGAAAGTTTCAGCAAATCCGGGGCCCCCGCGAAAACCCAGCGAAGCGGTTTTCGTGGGGAGAG
>CAMBAJ010000062.1 GCA_945864305.1 uncultured Clostridia bacterium
GCCTCGCACAGGCAGTTCATGCTGTTGGCGGTGTACATGCCGGAGCAGCTGCCGCAGCTGGGGCAGCAGTTCTGGGTGCACTCCTCCAGCTTCGCCTCGTCGATTATACCAGCCTTGTAGGAGCCCACGGCCTCAAACATCTTGGAGAGGCTCACCTCCTGGCCATCGTAACTGCCTGCCAGCATAGGGCCGCCGGAACAGACGACGGTAGGCACGTTCATCCGGACTGCGGCCATGACCATGCCGGGTACGATCTTGTCACAGTTGGGCACCAGGACCATACCGTCAAACTGGTGGGCCATAAACATGGTCTCCACGCTGTCGCAGATCAGCTCCCGGCTGGCCAGGGAGTACTTCATGCCCACATGGCCCATGGCGATGCCGTCGCACACGCCGATGGCGGGCACCATGAAGGGTGTACCGCCAGCGGCCTCAATGCCGCTCTTTACAGCGGCGGTCAGTTTATCCAGGTTCATGTGGCCGGGGACGATGTCGCTGTGGGCGCTGACCACGGCGATCAAGGGCTTTTCCAAATCCTCGGGCGTGTAGCCCAAGGCGTAAAACAGGCTGCGGTTGGGCGCCCGCTCGGCGCCCTTTGTCACATTGTCACTGCGCATGATGTTCTCCTCTTTTCAAGTTCACACGCAGGCCGGAATCGGGTTCGATTTCCGGCCTGCGGCGTTTTTTATGGAATTGGTCCGGCTTACTTCTTCAGCCAGCTCATCATGGCACGGAGCTGGGCGCCCACCTTCTCGATGGGATGCTCGGCAGCCATGCGGCGCTGGGCCAGGAAGTGGGTCTTGCGGCCGCCGTTGGGGTTCATCTCGGTCAGGAACTCGGAGGCAAAGGTACCGTCCTGAATCTCCCGCAGGATCTGCTTCATCTCCTTGCGGGTGTCCTCGGTGATCAGGCGCTTGCCGGTGCGGTAGTCGCCGTACTCAGCGGTGTTGGAGATAGAGTAGCGCATCTTGGCGAAGCCGCCCTCGTTGATCAGGTCGATGATCAGCTTCATCTCGTGGCAGGTCTCGAAGTAGGCCATCTCAGGCTCGTAACCAGCCTCCACCAAGGTCTCGAAGCCGGCGTGGATCAGCTCGCACACGCCGCCGCACAGGACAGCCTGCTCACCGAACAGGTCGGTCTCAGTCTCCTCCTTGAAGGTGGTCTCCAGAATACCGGCGCGGCCGGCGCCGATGCCGGAGGCATAGGCCAGGGCCACATCCTTGGCCTTGCCGGTGAAGTTCTGCTCCACGCAGATCAGGCTGGGCACGCCCTTGCCCTCCAGATACTGGCTGCGGACGGTGTGGCCGGGGCCCTTGGGGGCGATCATGATGACATCCACATTGGCGGGAGGCACAATGGTCTTGAAGTGGATGTTGAAGCCGTGAGCGAAGGCCAGCGTCTTGCCCTCGGTCATATAGGGAGCCACCTGCTTGTTGTAGATATCAGCACACAGCTCGTCGGGCACCAGCATCATGACAATGTCGCCGGCCTTGGCGGCCTCTTCCACTTCCATCACGTGGAAATTGGGGCAGGTCTCGGCAAACTTGGCTGCCTTTTCCCAGTGGGAAGAGCCCTTGCGCAGGCCGACCACCACGTTGACGCCGGACTCGGCCAGGTTTTCGGAATGGGCGTGGCCCTGGGAGCCAAAGCCGATGACGGCGACGGTCTTGCCGTCCAGCATGCCGAGATTGCAGTCGGAATCGTAATACTTCTTGATAGCCATAATTTGTGTTCTCCTCTTTCTTTTTTCGTTTTTTTGGGGGGAAGGTTTCGTGGGGCCCACCTCGTGGGCGGAGGATTGCAGACAACAAAAAAGGCTTTCGTCTCTTCTCAAGAAGAGACGAAAGCCTAGACTTCCGCGGTACCACTCTCGTTGGCACATTCGTGCCCACTTCCGGCATCAGCTCAGTTCCCTGAGCGAATCCCGCCTCTTTGGTAACGGTGAGGAAACCCGTTTTCACCTAAACCCGAAGGGCCTCAGTGAAAATACTCGAGGGCCAGTGACATCTCCCTGCTCTGCATTACCTCGCAGCAACTGGCAACTCTCTGAAGCGTCTGCGGAGAGATTTTTTCCCTGTCATCGTATCTGCTCTTTTTGCTGTTGCCATACACCATACAGGAGCAAATTGAATTTGTCAAGCAAAATTTTTCCTGGCAGGGAAGCTTTTTATCTGGCATCGGTGGTCTTTCACACGTCGTGAGCGGTTCTCTTCTTACTGTTTAGTTATGGGCCGGAAAGTGTCTCCCGGCGCTGGGACGAAGCGCGTTTTTGCGTCCGTGTGTTTGTTGGTTCCCACAGCTGGAGAGGTAACAAAAAACACCTTTGCCTCTTGCAAATCAAGAGGCAAAGGCGTGTAAATCCTTCGCGGTACCACTCTTGTTAACGGCGTATGATACGCCGCCATCTCAGCAGGCTCCAACAAGCCCTGCACGTTAACGGGTGCGATCCGGCTCTGCCTAACGGAAAACTCCCTCAGCAGGCTACTCCAGGATGATTTCGCCCTCCCCGACACTTGTTGCCTTGCACCAACCGGCAATTCTCTGAAAGCGGAGCGGAACGGGTTACTTGTTCCCTTCATCATATTTCGTGGAGTTATCCTAGCACACCGGTTTCCGGAAAGTCAAGCGCATTTTTTCCTATTTCGCCGGTCCTTTCCGTTTTTTGTCTGGATTTACCAATCTTTTTCTATTTTATTGTGCAGTCCACCCGTCAAGGTCAGTTGTTTTTATAAGCATTTGCTTTGGGTTCAGCATGATGTTTATTTATCGTAGTGCTTCATCAGCGCCTGGGTTCCCAGGTCTCCGAAGCCCGCATCTTCCAGCTCCTGGTAATTTTCAAGTGCCTGCCGCAGGACCTCCAGATGCAATCCGCTCTCCTCCGCTTCCGCCTCCGCCAGCTTCATGTCCTTGACAAAGTGCTTCAGAAAGAAGCCCGGCGCGTAATCCCCCGCCAGAATCTTGGGGCCGAAGGCATCCAGCTGCTTGCTGCCCGCCGCGCCGGTGGAAACGGACCGCAGCAGCGTCTCCAGGTCCAGGCCCTTGGCCCTGGCGTAGGTCAGCGCCTCGCACACGCCGGAGAGGGTCCCGGCGATCATGATCTGGTTCGCCATTTTGGCGTGCTGGCCGCACCCCGCCTTTCCCTGGTAATTCAGGTTGGTTCCCATGGCCTGGAATAGGGGCAGACAGGCCTCGTAGTCCGCCTCATCGCCGCCTACCAGAATGGACAGCGTGCCGTTTTTCGCCCCGGTGTCGCCGCCGGTGACCGGCGCGTCCAGCACATGGAAGCCCCGGGCCGTGCCCTCCTCGTACAGCCGCTCCGCCAGCGTGGGGCTGGTGGTGGTCATGTCGATGAGATACGTCCCCTTGTCCGCGCTGTTCAGGAGATTGCCCTCCTGGAAGTAGACCTCCTCCACGTCCTTGGGATAGCCCACGATGGTGATAACGGCGTCCCGACCCGCCGCACAGGCGGCGATGCTGTCATGGAGGACCGCGCCCTCCTCCACCACATCCCGTACCTTCTCCGGATGGCGGGCGTAGATGTGTACCTCAAAGCCCGCTTTCATCAGATTGCGGACCATGGATTTTCCCATGATGCCCACGCCGATAAACCCAATTTTTTTCATGCTGCAATTGCTCCTTTCTCCTTTATGCTGTCTGTTTGTTATTTTACCGTACTCCGCTTCTTTTTGCCAGCCCAAAGTTCTTGACAATCCCGGTTTCCGGGTTTATTTTACAATCAGTTGATACTACAACTATTTGTAGAAAGAAGGGCATGCCATGGACCATCCCGCCCGAGAGATCACCAAGATCGCCCGAGAGGCCGGTAAATTGACCGTCCGCATGATGAAGGAGACCGGCATCGGCACAGGGGAGTTCGACCTCATCCACGCCGTCCGCCACCGCCCCGGCATCTCCCAGAAGGAGATTTCAGAACTTTTGAACATGGACAAGGGCGCCGTGGCCCGCCGGGTGGCCAGTCTGGAGGCCAAAGGCTACTTGATCCGGCGCGCCAACCCCGCCGACAGCCGGAGCCAGATGCTGTACGCCACGGAAAAGGCGGAATCCCTGAAGCGCTCCAAGGTGACAGTGGAGAGCGCCTTTTACGAGTGGTTGCTGGAGGGGCTGTCCCCGGAGGACCGGGAGACCTTCTCCGCCCTGCTCCACACCCTCTATCTCCGGTCCAAGGCGGAGAGCCGCGGCGGCTTTCCCCATGTGACCGCCCGTCTGGACGAGGAGGAACCGGTATGAACAACACCTTCCGCTGTCCGGAGCATCCGGACCGGGTGACCTCCTATTTCCGGCAGGAGCTCGGTCCCCTGCTCATCGTGACGGTGACCGGCATTTTCTACAACGTGGGCCTAGCGGCGGGTCCGCTGCTGGAGGGCCAGCTGGCCCAGTGCCTGCTGGACATTCTCCGGGGCCAGTCCCCCTGGACCGCCATGCTGTGGACGGCCGCTCTCTATGTGGCGGTGACGGTGTTCGTCCAGGGAATGCGGTATCTGAAGCGGTTCTACGTCCGCCGCTTCGCCAACAACGTCAACCGCAGCATGAAGCACGTGCTGTACAACACTCTGGTCCACAAGTCCCGGCCGGAGCTGGAGCAGGAGAGCGTGGGCGGCATGATGACCCGGGCCATCGCCGACGTGGACACCTGCGCGGAGGGCATGCGGAAATTCACCACAGAGGTGTTCGACACCGGCGTGGCCATGGCCGCGTACCTCGCCCTGCTGCTGTACTATGACTGGCGGCTGGCTCTGCTGACCTGCCTGTTTCCGCCGGTGGCCTTTTTCTGCGCCGAGCGCATGAAAAAGCCCGTCTCCCGCTGCGCAGCGGCCTATAAGGAGAGCGCCGGGCGGCTGAACGGCGCCACGCTGGACCGCGTGTCCGGCGCCGTGACCTACCGTGTCTTCGGTCTGGAGGAAAACCGGGACCGGGCCTACGAGACCCGGCTGGCGGATTACGAGAAAAAGGCGGTCACCGCCAACCTGTGGGAGAACGCCATGCCGCCCCTGTACCGCATCATCTCCATGCTGGGTGCGGTGCCCATTCTGTACCTGGGGGCCCGAAACGTGGCGGGCACCGGCTGGACCGCCTGGGACATCGCGGCGTTCACCGCTTTCTTGTCCTGCTATACCAAGCTGGCCACCAAGACCTCCAAAGCCGCCAAGCTGTTCAACTCCGTACAGAAGGCCCGGGTGTCCTGGCAGCGCATCAAGCCCCTGCTGCGGCCCCCGGTGGAGGAGCCCGCCCTTCCCGCCGCCGCGCCGGCGGAGCTGGCGGTGTCCGGCCTCTCCTTCGCCTATCCCGGCGGCCCCCGGCTGTTCTCCGATGTGTCCTTCTCCGCCAGGCCCGGGGAGATCATCGGCATCACCGGCCCGGTGGCCTGCGGCAAATCCTCTCTGGGCAAGGCCTTTCTGTGCGAGACGCCCTACGGCGGCAGCATCCGCTTCGGCGGGCGGGAGCTCTCCGGCCTGACCCCGGCGGAGCGCGGCACCGTGGTGGGCTATCTGGGCCACCAGCCGGAGCTGCTCAGCGCCTCCATGGCCGACAACATCCTGCTGGGCGACGCAGGAGACCCCGGTCCCTGGCTTCGCGCCGTGTGTCTGGACCGGGAGACCGCCGCCATGCCCGGCGGCGCGGACACTCTGGTGGGCGACGTGGGCGTCCGGCTCTCCGGCGGACAGCAGGCCCGTCTGGCCCTGGCCCGGACCCTGTGCCACAGGCGGCCCCTGCTGATCCTGGACGATCCCTTCTCCGCCGTGGACAGGGAGACTGAGGGGCAGATTATGGACCACCTGCGGCAGCTGGCATCGGACAGCATCATTCTCATCCTGTCCCACCGGCTGGACCTGTTCCCCTCCATGGATCAGGTCCTGTGGATGGACGGCGGCCATGTCACCGCCGGCACCCACGCTTCCCTGATGAACACCTGCCCGGACTACGCCGGGCTGTATCTGGCCCAGGCAGCAGGAGGTGGCAAGCGCCATGAATAAACACCCACTGCGCCGTATCCTGGCAAATACGCTCCGGGACGCCTGGCTATTGACTCTGGGGCTGCTGGCGGCGGTGGCGGGCGCCATCGTCTGCGGCCTGCTGCCGCCTCTGGTGCTGGAGGACATCGTGGACGGCCTGACCTCCGGTGGGGCGGTGTCCCTCCGGCTGGCCTGGCTGTACTTCGGCGCCGTGGCCGTCTCCGGCCTGTTTGAGACGGCCAAGGAATTTCTCATCACTGTCCTGGGCCAGAAGATCACCCGGGCCCTGCGCCACGCCATGTGTGCCAAGCTCTCCCGTCTGCCCGCGTCCTACTTTTCCGCCCAGGCTCCCGGCGTCACCAGCTCCCGGTTCGTCAACGACGTGGACACCGTGGAGGCCCTGTTTGCCTCCGGCGTCATCAGCATGGCGGTGGACGTGTGCAAGGTGGTCAGCATTCTGGCGGTCATCTTCGTGAAAAGCCGGGGCCTGGGGCTGC
Organism: uncultured Clostridia bacterium; assembly: GCA_945864305.1. Taxonomy (GTDB): domain Bacteria; phylum Bacillota; class Clostridia; order Oscillospirales; family Oscillospiraceae; genus Oscillibacter. Next base: position 6,470 of record CAMBAJ010000062.1, read on the forward strand.
TGCTGGTGCTGGTGACGCCCCTGCTGTTCGCCATGACCCGGGTCTTTCAGAAGCGGATTCTCCGGGCCCAGGTGGAGAACCGGGTGGCCGTGGGCAAGGTCAGCCAGCACGTGCCGGAGACCATCCGCAACATCCGCATGATCCACACCTTCCGCAAGGAACGGTACATGGAGGAACGCTACGACAGCGCCATTCAGGAGAGCTACCGCGCCATGGAGCGTTCCAACTTCTATGACGCCGTCTACTCCCCCATCATCCTGACGGTCAGCGCCGCCGTGGTGGCGGTGATGATGATCTGCTCCTCCCTGGGCGGCGGGATGCAGGCGTTTTTCGGCATGTCCGTGGGCACCGCCGTGGCGGTCATTGCCTACGTGGGCAAGGTCTTTGAGCCTCTGGAGAGCATCGGCATGGAGATTCAGAACATCCAGTCCGCCGTGGCCGGCGTCCGGCGCATCGGGGAATTTCTGGAGGAGCCGGAGCAGCCCTCCGCCGACAGCTCCATCACCCTGGAATCTCTGCGCACCAGCAGCCAGCCGCCCGTGCAGCTGACGGACGTGGACTTCAGCTACGACGGCGTCCAGCCCATCCTGAACCACTGCGGCTTTACGGTGAACGCCGGGGAGAGCGCCACCCTGGTGGGCCGGACCGGTGCGGGAAAAAGCACGGTCTTCAAGCTGTTGCTGGGGCTTTACGCGCCTACAGCTGGCACTGTCCGCATCTTCGGTGCTGACGCCACCTCCATTCCCAACGGCGTCAAGCGGAAGCTCTTCGGCTGTGTGGAGCAGTTCCCCCGCCTGGTGCCCGGCACCGTGGCGGAGCAAATCACGCTGTGGGATGACTCCATCTCCCGGGAGCAGGTCGCAGCCGCCGCCACCATGGTGGGGCTCCACGAGACCATCTCCCATCTGGAGCAGGGCTACGACACCCCCTGCACGGAGTCCCTGTTCTCCCAGGGAGAATTGCAGCTCCTGGCCATCGCCAGGGCCGTGGCCGCCGATCCCGCCATCCTGCTACTGGACGAGATCACCGCCAATCTGGACGTGGAGACCGAGCGGCGAGTCCTGGACGCCCTGCAAAAGGCGGCTCAGAGCCGCACTGTCCTCTCCATCTCCCACCGGCTGTACCGGGAGACGGGCGGGCAGCAGATTCATCTCTGACGCGTAAAGGAGATTTTGGGACATGTGATAGCAAACAGCGGGAGACACAGACATGTGTCTCCCGCTGTTGTTATCCTTTGGCTGTGCCGGCCGGCGTCTCCCCGCTCACCCGGCGCGCAATGTAGGGCTGTACCTCCTCCATGGGGATTCCCAGTGCCGCCGCGAGCTCGCCGTGGAGCAGTTGTTCCGCCTGCTTCATGTACCGCTCATCCACCATGCCCAGGCGCCGCTTCTGGGCCTCCGCCTGGCGGCGTTTGGCATAGATGGACATCATCAGCTCGATCAGGTCCCTGCAGTCATGGCTCTGCACCGCCGTGCGGTAATGCTGGGCCAGGGCCTGCAGCGTCGGGGCATGGCAGGCCTCCGCCTGGATGGTGGGGATCAGGTCGATCAGTTCCTCCGCTTCCTCTGACGAGATCACCGGACGCATGGCCACCTTGCTGTTCTCCGCGGGCGTGTAGATGACCCCGTCCTGGTAGAGCGGTTTGAGCAGATAATATGCCTTATTCCGGTCCGCACCAGTCATATTCGGATGGGTGATCTCTTCCACCCGGCACACACCGGTGGAACCGTATACCACCAGATCTCCTGGCTGAAACATCCCGTCTCCTCCTTACATATCAAAACACGCGCGGTCCCCACAACTGGACTTACGTCTGTCGGGGACCGCGCGCTGCATATATAGTTTACCACATTTTTGCAGGAAAATGTAAGCAGAAATTTAAAAAGCATCCGTTTTTCAGTGAAATAAGCAGCTTTCCAGCGGCGTTTCCACACGTTTTTCTGTTGGATTTTTAAGTGACACGGCCCGGGACAACCGCCTCGGGCCGTGTTGCGATTTGATTTTTAGGAGCTTCCGCAGTCCCCTGTTCTGCTTTACAGGTAGTTCAGCGGGTTCTTTGCCACGCCGTTATAGCGGACCTCGAAGTGGCAGTGGTTGCCCGTGGAGTTGCCGGTGGAGCCCACCCGGGCGATCTGCTGGCCCTTGTAGACATGCTGGCCCACGGAGACTGTCAGGCTGCTGTTGTGGCCGTAATAGGTCTCGTAGCCATTGCCGTGGTTGATGCGCACCAGATAGCCGTAGCCGCTCATCCAGCCAGCGTAGGTGACGGTGCCGCCGTCCGCCGCGTAGACCGGCGTGCCCTTGGGCGCCGCGATATCGATACCCTTGTGGTTGGTGGAGCCGATACCGCCGGGGGATTTCCGGCCGCCGAAGTAAGAGGTGATACGGCCGGAGACAGGCCAGCGGAAGCTGCCGGTGGGCAGCCAGGTGGGCCGCTCCTTGGTACCCTGGAGCCGCTGCTCCGTCACGGGCTCCCTCAACGTCACGGAGGACAGCACCGTGCGCTCCGTCTCCTCGCCGTTGACGTAGGTGACCGTCGCCACCACGTCCGCGGCGCCGTACTGGCCGGCAGAGGTGATCTTGTAATCGCCCTTGTACAGGTTGGCGGAGTCGGTGTACTCAATGTCGTACATGACATCTTCCACATACCGCTCCCGCTGCACCACGGTCATGGTCAGGTAGGGCACGGAGGCGGACAGGGTCAGCACTTCGCCGATCTGCAGCTTATCGATGTTATAGCCGGGGTTCAGGGCCAGCAGTTCCTTGCTGGTCAGGCCGTGGTCCTGGGCGATTTCGGACCAGGTATCGCCCTTCTTCACCTCGTAGGTCACCTCGGCGGTCTTGGTGCTGTACAGCGTCTCCGCCAGGTAGCCCAGATTCATGATCTCCGATGTGGGGACGTATTCCTGCTTGATCTCCACGTCCTCGGCAAAGGTGCAAGAGATGGTGTCCTCGTTGGTAGCCGCCTTCTGCAGCTGCTCCAGCAGCTCCTCCAGCGCGCCCTCATAGGGCGTGGCGCCGATGAACTCGCCGTCCACATACAGGCAGTAGGCCGAGGTGACCAGGCCGATCTCCTCGGACAGGTCCTCCTCCAGCACATCCTTATCCACCACATCCTTCCGGCGCAGCAGGCCGGAGGAATACTGGATCAGGGAGGAATCGATGGTATAGGTCTCACCCAGCGTGCGGGTGGTGACCTTCTCCAGGCTCTTTTGGGCGGCCTCGGCCGCGCTCTGGGAGGCCACGGAGGCGATGACCTCGCCGTCATAGGTGACGGTGGTGCCCACCGTGTAGTTGGAACAGAAAATGATGACTGCCGCCGCGGCGCAGGCACCGCCCAGGAACACCGCAGGGTGCATCCTGCGCCTCTTCCGGCTCCCCCGGTTCACCGTCCGCTTGCGACGGCCCAGAATGCGCTCCTGCAAAAGGCTGCCCGCCATGGGCAGCATGCTCCAGATGAACAGCAGGAACTGGATGGGCGCCCGCTCCGACTCCGGGAAGTTGTGGGCGTGCTTCTCATGGACGATATGCCGCCAGCGGCGCCGGATGTGTCTGGTGTGGTGCTTCAGGGCAAAGCGGATACTCTGGAGCAGGCTGACGTCGTCGTCCGGGTCCCGCCATGCCTCCAGCAGACTGTCGAGAAAGCTCTGCTTTTTGGCTCTCTTCTGTCTGGGTGTCTCCTCTTCCCATGCGGGGATCGCCGCTTTGGCGGGCTGCCGGGGCGTCTTCCGCTTTTCCGCGGGCCGGTCCGTCACAGCTGTTGCCGCGCGGGTTCCGCCGCTCTCTGTCTTCCGGTCCGTACGCCGGGAAGCGAATTCTTCCCTGTTCGGTCGTCCGCCGCTCCGGGAATTGATTGGATTGTCTCTTTTTTTATCTTGACTCATAATACTCCTGAATCGCAGTTTTCTAAAAAACGGTAACAATTTGTTACTATTTTATGATACCTCTTTTATATAGGTTCGTCAAGCCCCATTTCTGGTCCCAAAAGTTCACGAAACCACTGGTTTGCAGACTTTTCCCCTGTTGGGCCGTTCCAACAGGCTCCGACAGTTTTGCACATTTGCCAGAAGATTTGGTGAAGAGTCCGTAAATTTTTGTCGTCATATTTTTATTTTCCGATTGACCGGAGGAAACAGACGTGTATAATAAAAATGGTATGAATTTAATCCCCAATCTGACTATTTTTGGAGGAAATCGAAATGTTTGAGTTCTTGATCAAGAAACTGAAGGCCCATCCCCGCAAGATCGTTTTCACCGAGGGTACCGATCCCCGCATTCTGGAGGCTTCCGCCCGTCTGCTGTCCGGTACCTTCCTGACCCCCGTTCTGGTAGGCAACGCGGCTGACATTCAGGCCGCCGCCGAGGAGATCGGCTTCAACATTCGCGGCGCCGAGATCATCGATCCCGCCACCTTCGAGGACATGGACAAGATGGTCGCCACCATGGTGGAACTGCGCAAGGGCAAGATGTCCGAGGAGCAGTGCCGTTCCGCTCTGATGCAGGCCAACTACTTCGGCACCATGCTGGTGAAGATGGGCTACGCCGACGCTCTGCTGGGCGGCGCCACCTACTCCACCGCTGATACCGTCCGTCCCGCTCTGCAAATCATCAAGACCAAGCCCGGCAGCAAGATCGTGTCCTCCTGCTTCATCCTGGTCCGTCCTTCCGCTACCGGTGACCGCGAGGTCCTGGCCATGGGCGACTGCGCCATCAACATCAAGCCCACCGAGGACGAGCTGGTGGAGATCGCTCTGGAGACCGCTGCTACCGCCAAGGTCTTCGGCATTGATCCCAAGGTCGCCTTCCTGAGCTACTCCACCCTGGGCTCCGGCAAGGGCGAGGATGTGGACAAGATGCGCAACGCCTGTGCCAAGGCCAAGGCCGTTGCTCCCGATCTGGCTATCGACGGCGAGCTGCAGTTCGACGCCGCTGTCTCTCCCCGGGTCGCCCACACCAAGTGCCCTGATTCCAAGGTGGCCGGCCACGCCAACACCTTCATCTTCCCCGACATCAACGCCGGCAACATCGGCTACAAGATTTGCCAGCGCATGGGCTCCTTCGAGGCTTACGGCCCCATCCTGCAGGGTCTGAACGCCCCCATCAACGACCTTAGCCGCGGCTGCAACGCCCAGGAGGTCTACTCCATGGCCATCATCACCGCCGGCCTGTGCGCGGACTGATTTTTCCGTATCCCTACATAGCCAAAAAGGACGCCCGGTTGGGTGTCCTTTTTTGTTGCGCTTTCAGCGCTCCTTCCAGAGAAAGATGGGCATGGGCGGCTCTCCCCGCCGGTTGCTCCACTCACAGCACAAAACGCTGTACATCCGGTCGTCGATGGTCTGCAAATATTGCAGGATCGCGTCTCGCTCCCTGTACCCGTTCTCCTTTCCGTAGTAGAGGGCGATGGCCATGACGCCGCGGGGCCGCAACAGCCGGAGCCCGGCGTCGATGGCCGCCACGGAGGACTCCGCCCGGGTGCAGATGGTAGGGTCGCCTCCTGGCAGACGGCCGAAATTGAACACGATGCAGTCCACGGTCTCCCGCTCCGCGTACCGCTCCATGTTGGCATGGCTGTCCAGAAAGACCTCCGCGCTCAGGCCCTCCTGTGCCAGCAGGGCCCTGGTCTGCGCCACGGCATCCTGCTGGATGTCGAAGGCCATCACCCGGCCCCTCTCTCCCGCCAGCCGGCATAAAAGGGCAGTGTCCCGGCCCTTTCCCGCCGTGGCGTCTATGCAGAAGGCACCCTCCCGCACATGCTGCCGCAAAAATTCATGGACCATGCTCAGTGTGTTCAACTGCACCTGGCCACCCCCCTGTCTCATCCGGTCTTTTTCTCATTGCTATTATCGCTATTATAGAGATTGGAGGAAACAGCGTCAAGGAGAACTCCTGCAACTGCCGGTTGCGGGATTGCCAAGGCGGCTTGATGGACATTTTCTCTGCTTTCTGATACGATGGAGAAAACGTGGAAGGAGTTGACGTCATGACCCTGGGTGAACGGCTGGCCCGCCTGCGGAATCAAAAGGGGCTGTCGCAGGACGCTTTAGCAGAGGCGCTGGGCGTCTCCCGGCAGTCCGTCAGCAAGTGGGAGACAGATGCCAGCATTCCGGAGCTGGACAAACTGGTCAGGCTCAGCGGTCTGTTTGGAGTCTCTCTGGATGAGCTGGTAAGCGGGAGCTCTCCCGCAGTTCCCGCTCCCTCCTCCAATATTGGCATCGTATAGAAAAGGTTCGCCGCTCTGTATCGGGAAAAGGCATATCTGCTGGGCTGGCTGCTGGTGGTATGGGGGGTACTTGGGCTGTTACATTCCATACAGACCGTTTTTTATCTCCATGCCAAAACAGGCTTGGTAGACATCGTGAAATATTTACAGATGACCTCTTATTTTTATATTTCCCATACTCTGAAAATTGTGCTTGGATTGTTGGCCGTTTTCCGTGGTCGGCATTTTTCAGGTCAATTCCGGTGGTATTACCTGGGATGGCTGCTTATTGTTTTGGGCGTGTTTGGCTGTCGTCCGATCCGGCTTCTGCAGTCAAGTCCGCTGGAAGACCTGCTGGCTGTCTTTCTGGTATACCTGCCATACTATGGCCCTGCTAAAGCGCAGGAGTTTCTCGCTCTTTGGCCAGAGAACCTCGGAAATATCCTGTTGTGCATTCTGGGCCTGCTGATTCTGGTCCTTGGGCGGCGGATTGAGAAAACGGGGAAATGCCGGAACTGAGCGCTGGATTTCTTCTTTTGACAGTTTTCCTGTTGATTTGCAAAGCCGCCTGTGCCGTGCTACACTGTCTCCAGAACACAAGGAGGCGGATTTTCCGTGTACGATTATCTGATTCAAAACGCCCGTATTCTGAACGGCTCCGGCTCCGCCGCCGTCTCCGGCGATGTCGCTGTAGCAGGCGGGACCATCGCCGCCGTTGGGTGCCTCCCCGGTGCGCCGGCGCGCCATGTCATCGACGCCCGGGGCCGGTTTCTGGCACCGGGCTTCATCGATATCCACCGCCACGCCGACGCGGTGCTGTTCTCTCCGGAATTCGGCAAAGCCGAGCTGGCCCAGGGACTGACCACGGTCATCAACGGCAACTGCGGCCTCTCCCTGGCACCGGTGGACGGTCCGTACCGGGTGGACACGCTCCTGTATCTGGCGCCCATCGTGGGCGGTCTGCCGGAGAGCAGGACATTTCCCAACCTCTCCGGCTACTGTGCGCAGGCCGGGCGCATTCCTCTGCGGCTGAACGCCGGCATGCTGGTAGGCATGGGCACTCTGCGGGCCTGTGTGGCGGGCTTCCGGGATGGAGATCTCTCTGACGATGAATATCGCCAACTCTACCACCTGCTGGAGCGTGCCCTCTCCGGCGGTGCTATGGGTGTCTCCCTGGGGCTGGGCTATGCCCCGGAATGCTTTTATTCCACGGACGGATTAATTCGCGCGCTGGAACCCCTGCGGGATTCCGGTGTCCCCGTGGCTGTGCACATGCGTCAGGAGGGGGACGGTGTGGTGGAGGCGCTGAAAGAGATGCTGTTCGTCGCCCGTGCCCTCCGAACTCCGGTGGAGATCAGCCACCTGAAAGCCATCGGCAAGCGCAACTGGAACCGAGCCGTGCCGGAGATGCTGGCGCTTCTGGACCAAGCCCGGCAGGACGGTCTGGACATCGCCTGCGATGTCTATCCCTATCCAGCGGGCTCCACGCAGCTTATCCATGTGCTGCCGCCGGAATTTCAGGCCGGCGGCCTTGGCGCCCTGACAGAAGCCCTGCGGGACCCCGCCGCGCGGGCAGAGATGCGGCGGCGCATGGAGACAGGGCGGGATTTTGAGAATATCTCCCTGCTGGTGGGTTTTGAGAACATCCGGCCCACCTCCCTCCATCTGCCGGAAAACCAGCCTCTGGAAGGCAAGACCCTTGCGGAGATTGCGGATATCCGCAGGCAGGAGCCCTATGACGCTCTGTTTGACCTGTTGGCCTCGGAGCACTGCGCCGTCTCCATGATCGACTACATCACCTCGGAGGAGGATATCGACGCCATCCTCCGCGCACCGTTCTCCAGTGTCATCTCCGACGCCACCTATCCCGTGGGCGGTCTTTGGCACCGGCGGGTATACGGCACCTTCCCCCGCCTGTTGGAGACCTATGTGCGAAAGCGGCATATTTTGACGCTGTCCGATGCGGTCCGCCGGATCACCCGCCTGCCAGCGGAGCGGCTGGGTCTTTCAAAAAAGGGCCGCATCGAAGCGGGGGCCGACGCGGACCTGTGTCTGTTTGACCTGGCTTCCATCCATGAGACAGATACCTGGCAAGAGCCGGAACAACTGGCCCAGGGTATGGACTATGTGTTTGTCAACGGCGTGCCAGCCATCGCGGAGGGGCGGTTCACTAAGCGGTCCAGCGGCACACTGCTGCGGAAATGATTCGTCCGAGGGAATCCAAAAGCCGGCAAAAAATCCCCAGAGTTTAACTCCGGGGATTTTTTACGCTTTGTATTTAAAAATCACTTCTGGCTCTCGGCAACAGCCACGGCGACAGCGACAGTCGCGCCGACCATGGGGTTGTTGCCCATGCCCAGGAAGCCCATCATCTCGACATGGGCGGGCACGGAGGAGGAGCCGGCGAACTGGGCGTCGGAGTGCATCCGGCCCATGGTGTCGGTCATGCCATAGCTGGCGGGGCCGGCGGCCATGTTGTCGG